>NZ_CP130832.1:1222857-1528571 GCF_030549615.1 Stenotrophomonas sp. 610A2 | reverse complement strand
TTCGGCCGCAGCGGTTCCAGCCCGGAAAGCGTGGCCGCCGTCGACCGCGTCCGCGCCGACGTCGACGATGCCCGCTTCCTCGACATCACCTGCAATGCCGAAGGCGAGCTGGCCCGCCGTGGCGCCGGTCGCGACGATACCTGCACGCTGCTGATGCCGGCCGCCAGCTGCGACCGCGCCTTCGCCATGACCAGCAGCCTGAGCTGCATGCTGCTGACCGCACTGACCGTGTTCGACAGCGCCCCTTGGGCCGAGCGTGTACAGCGCCTGCAGCAGGTTGCCGCACTCGCGCGCCAGGGCTTGGATAACTGGGATGCAGCGGTAGCTGCACTCGCTGCGCAGCCATACAACCGCGTTATCTACCTTGCCAGTGGTCCACTGGAAGCGCTGGCCCGCGAGGCTGCGCTGAAGGTATTGGAGCTCACCGCTGGCCGCGTGCTGGCCCTGGCCAATACCCCGCTGGGTTTCCGCCACGGTCCCAAGTCCACGCTCAATGATGAAACCCTGGTCGTCGTGCTGCGCAGCGCCGAACCGCTGTCGCGTCGCTACGAGCAGGATCTGCTGGAAGAACTGCGCGGTGATGGCGTTGCCGGCAAGGTATTGTCGATCGGCCCGCATTCGGACCTGGGCATCCACGACGACTACACCTTGTCCGCGCCTGCCCTGCCTGACAGCTGGCTGGCGCCGGTATGGCTGCCGTTCGCCCAGCTGTACGCACTGCAGCGCTCGGCCGCACTCGGCCTGACCCCGGACAATCCGTTCCCGGACGGCACCGTCAACCGCGTGGTCAAGGGCGTCACCATCCACCATGGCTGATACCCGCGCCCCGGCCTGTTACGGCATCGACATTGGCGGTACCAAGATTGAACTGGTGGCCTGCGATGCCGCCCTCCAGGTCGCGTGGCGCAAACGCATCGCCACCCCACAAGGCGACTACAACGGTTTCCTGCAGGCAGTGGAAACGCTGGTTGCAGATGCCGATGCAGAGCTCGGCCAACGCGCGCAGGCCATCGGCATCGCCCTGCCCGGCGTGCGCGAGCGGCGCAGTGGTCGCCAGCTCAGTGCCAACGTACCGGCACTGACCGGCCAATGCGTCAGCGCCGATCTGCAGGCGCGCCTGCAGCGGCCGCTGCATTTCGGCAACGACCTGCAATGCTTTGCTTTGTCGGAGGCACACGGCGGCGCGGCGGATGCTTACCCCAGCATGTTCGGTGCCATCCTCGGCACCGGTGCCGGCGGCGGTTACTGCCTGCACGGCAAGCTGGTCGGTGGCTTCAACGGCTTGGCCGGCGAATGGGGCCACTGGAGCGTGCCAGCCAACCTGCTGCAACGGCACGGCCTGCCACTGCTGGATTGTGGCTGCGGCCTGCGCGGCTGCGTGGAGCGCTATGTCTCCGGCAGCGGCGTGGCAATGATCGAACGCCATCTTGGCGGCAATGCGGCCAACGCCAGCGAAGTCATCGCCCAGGCCGAAGCTGGCGATACCCGCGCCATGCAGGCGCTGGACATCCACCGCGATCTGCTCGGCCATAGTTTCGCCGCGCTGATCCTCGCGCTGGACCCGCACGTCATCGTGCTCGGTGGCGGTCTGTCGCAGTACGCGCCGCTCTACCAGCAGCTGCCCGCGGCCATCGCCGCACATCTGTTCAACGGCGTGGAAGTGCCGCCCATCGTGCCACCGCGCTTCGGCGATGCCGGCGGTGCCCGTGGTGCCGCCCTGCTCGCCTGCCAACCCGCTTACCTGATTCCCGGAGCTTGACCATGTCACCGCTGCAATCCCTGCTTGCCTCTCATCGCCAAGGCCACAATGTCGGCCTGTACAGCGTCTGCTGCAGCAACGAACAGGTGTTGCGCGCTGCAATGCATGTGGCCGCGCAGCACGGCACCGTGCTGCTGATCGAAGCCACCTCCAACCAGGTTGACCAGTTCGGCGGCTACACCGGCATGACTCCGTCGCAGTACCGCGCCTATGTGGAAGCGCTTGCTGATGAGGAAGGCTTCCCGCGCGCGCAGCTGATCCTGGGCGGCGACCATCTCGGTCCCAACGCGTGGCAGAAGCAGCCGGCCGCCGAAGCGATGGCCAATGCGCGCGTATTGATCGATGCCTACGTCGCCGCCGGCTTCCACAAGATCCATCTGGACTGCAGCATGTCCTGCGCTGACGACCCGACCCCGCTGCCGGACGCAACCGTCGCCGCGCGCTCGGCCGAACTGGCGCTGATTGCCGAAGCGACCGCTGCAGCCATGGGCCTGCCGCCGCCGGTCTACGTGATTGGTACCGAAGTGCCGATCCCCGGTGGCGAGGCCTCGTTGGCAGGCGGCTTGGCGGTGACCACGCCGGCCGCTGCCGCGCAGACCCTGGCCATCCACCAGCAGGCGTTCGATACGCCGGATCTGCGCGATGCCTGGCAGCGCGTGATTGCAATGGTGGTGCAGCCGGGCGTGGACTTCGACCACAGCAGCGTGCACGAATACGATGCCGCCGCTGCCAGCGAGTTGGCCGATTTCCTCGAACAGCAGCCGCGCATCGTGTTTGAAGCGCACTCCACTGACTATCAGCGCGAGTCCGGCCTGCATGCATTGGTGCGCGATCACTTCGCCATCCTCAAGGTCGGCCCTGCGGCAACGTTCGCCTACCGCGAAGCGCTGTTCGCACTCGCCGCGATCGAAGCCGTACTGCTGCCCGCCGCGCAGTGCTCGAAGCTGCCACAGGTGCTGGAACAAGTGATGCTGGCCAAGCCGAAGAACTGGCAGGCGCATTACCACGGCGATGAAGCCACGCTGCGTCTGCTGCGCTCCTACGCCTTCAGTGACCGCTGCCGCTACTACTGGGGCGAGCCGGAACTGCTGCAGGCTGTGCAGACATTGTTCGCCAACCTCGAAAAGCACACCCCGCCGCTGGTGCTGCTCAGCCAATACCTGCCGGGCCAGTACGTGGCCGTGCGGGAGGGCCAGCTGGCCGCAACTCCCGCCGCCCTGGTGCAGCATCGCGTCGGCCAGTGCCTGGGCGAATACGCGCGCGCCTGCAGCGCCAATCAGGCAGGTGCGCGCAAGCAAAGCGAAAGTTTGCGCACCCAAAACCTTGCGAACGGTTAATCTCCGCTTTCAAACGCACAAGAGAGCTGACCATGCGCAATACCCGTCCCCGCCGACAGCAGATCCTGCAACGCCTGATCGACCAGGGCTCGGTGCAGGTTGCCGAACTGGTTGACCAGTTCGGCGTGTCGGCGGTGACCATCCGTACCGACCTGGGCCACTTCGAGGCCCAGGGCCTTGCCACGCGCACCCACGGTGGCGCAACGCTGGTACGCATGCCGCCGCTGGAACAGGACATCCACGAGAAAGATGCGCTGAACCTGTCGCTGAAGGAATCCATCGGCATGCGCGCCGCGCAGCTGGTGCAACCCGGCGACAACATCATCATCGACTCCGGCTCCACCACCATGACCCTGGCCCGGCACCTGCGCGATCACCGCGATGTCACCGTGATGACCAATGGTCTGAACATTGCCTGGGAGCTGGCCAACGCACCGGCGGTCAACGTGCTGCTCACCGGCGGCCTGCTGCGCAAGCAGTCGCTGTCGCTGCAGGGCAGCCAGGCCGAAGCCAGCCTCACCTCCTACAGCTTCGACACCTTGTTCCTCGGCGTGGACGGCCTGGACCTGCAGTTCGGCCTGACCACCCATGACGAAGCCGAAGCCCGCCTCAATCACCGCATGGTCGAGCGCGCACGGCGCATCGTGGTGCTGACCGACGCCTCGAAATTCGGCCGCGTCAGCCTGCACCGCATCGCGCGCCTCGACCAGATCCACGCCATCATCACCGATACCGGCATCGACGATGCCACCCGCGAGGGACTGCAGCGCCAGGGCATCGAAGTGATCACCGCCGAGCCACCGCTATGACCGCTACCCGCAGCCTGTACGGCCGCATCCTCACTCCCTTGGGCTGGCGCCGCGGCCACGTCCACTTCGACCAGCAACTGCGCACGCTGGACGTGGAAGACCATGCTGGCGACGGCAGCGATCTGCCTATCATCCTGCCCGGCTTCATCGATCTGCACGTGCATGGCGCAGCCGGCGTGGATTTGATGCAGGGCGGCGATGTCGCCCGCCGCATCGCCCACACCCATGCGCGCTACGGCACCACCACCCTGCTCGGCACCACCATGACCGCCGAGTACGCCGAGATCGAGAACGCCCTGCGCGGTGTAGCGCAGGTGATGGCGACGCCCGATCCCGATGCTGCGCAGATCATCGGCGTGCATCTGGAAGGTCCCTTCATCAGCCCGCAGCGTTTGGGCGCACAGCCACCGCGGACGCTGGAGGCAACGCTGGAGTCGGTGCAACACCTGCATGCCCTGGCCCCGATCAAGGTGCTGACGATCGCACCGGAGATCGGCCAGCACACCGCCTTGATTCCAGCCTTGGCCGCAATGGGCATCCGCGTGCAGATCGGCCATAGCGCCGGCACGTACGAAGATGCGGTCGCTGCATTGCAGGCTGGCGCGGTTGGCTTCACTCATCTGTTCAACGGCATGACCGGCGTTGATCACTACAAGCCCGGTATCGCTGCTGCCGCATTGGCGCATGCGGAATACGCCGAACTGATTCCCGACCTGCAGCATGTGCATCGCGGTGCCATCCGCATGGCGGTGCGCGCGATCCCGCGCCTGTATGCCGTCACCGATGCCACCGCCGCCACCGGCATGCCCGATGGCGAATACGCACTGGGCGAACAACGCGTGCACAAGTGCATGGGCTGCGTGCGGCTTTCGACCGGCTCATTGGCCGGCAGCGCACTGACCATGGACCAGGCGCTGCGCAACCTGGTCGATGTCGGCCTGGACCTTGCCGACGCCTCGCAACGTGTTTCCACCATCCAGGCCGATTACCTGGATCTGGAAGACCGCGGCCGCATCGCGCCGGGCCTGCGTGCCGACATGGTGGTATTGGACCCGCAATTGAAATTGCAGCAGGTATGGATAGCCGGCACCCCCGTCGACCCAAGCTGACCCGCTCCATGTAGTGCCGAGCCATGCTCGGCAGCCTTCCGTTCCGGTAGCCATATCACCGGAACACGCCACGCACCCGCACGGCAAACCGGGCAGGGCCCGGCACCACAAAACCAGCCCCAGGAACGCGCCGATGACCGACACCACTTTTGCCGTGCCCGCCAGCGACGCCGCGCCGCGTTGGCCCGTGCGCTATCTCCTTTTCATCGCCGGTCTTGGCGGCCTGCTGTACGGCATCGACATCGGCATCATTGCCGGCGCCCTGCCCTATCTGGAAGCGACCGCCAGCCATGCCTGGCAGCTGAGCAGCCAGCAGATGGGCTTCGTGGTTGCCGCCGTATTGCTGGGCAGCGTGTTGTCGTCGCTGTTCGCCGGCATGATCGCCGACCTGATCGGCCGCCGTGGCGCGATGATGCTGGCCGGCGTGCTGTTCACAGCCAGCATCCCGATCATGGCGCTGGCCTCCGGCTATACACCGCTGCTGCTTGGACGCCTGTTGCAAGGCATCAGCGGCGGTTTGATCGGCGTTGTGGTGCCTTTGTATCTGGCCGAAGTGCTGGGACCGGAACGACGCGGCCGCGGCGCGGCAATGTTCCAGCTGCTGCTGACGGTAGGCCTGGTGCTGGCTGCCTTGATTGGCCTGTATCAGGCGCATTCGGTGGATGCAGCGACCGAGTCGGTGCGCAACCTGCCACTGGTGCAGCAGGCGCAACACCTGTTCGCGGTGAAGGACCAGGCCTGGCGCACGATTTTCTGGACCTGCCTGCTGCCGGGCGTGGTGTTCTGCATTGGCCTGTTCTGGCTAAATGAATCACCGCGTTGGCTGGCACGTCGCGGTCGCATCGATGCCGCGCGTCGCGGCCTGCAGGCCACGCTGCCGCCGTCACAGGTGGAAGCCACGCTGGCGCAGATCCAGAATCCAGTCATCGCGAAAGCCGAAGGCGAGCGCGACCGGCTTTTCAGCCGCCGCTACATGGTGCCGTTCGTGCTGGCCTGCCTGGTGCTGGCCTTCACCCAGGCCACCGGCATCAACTCGATCCTCGCTTACGCGGTCAACATCCTCAATCAGGCTGGTCTGCCCGGTGCAGCTGCGAACGGCGCGGATGTAGCGATCAAGCTGCTCAACGTGATCATGACGCTGGTCGCCTTGTTCCTGGTGGATCGCAAGGGCCGCAAGTTCCTGTTGATGATCGGCAGTGGCGGCATCTGTCTTGCCCTGCTGGCGGCAGCGATGCTGTTCTTCAAGGCCGAGCAGGGCCGCGCCGATGTGCAGCAGGTGTTGCAGCGTGCGGTGCAGGCAGATGGCCTGCAGTTGCAGCTGGATGCGGCGCAATGGCATCAGCTGGCCGGCACCCGCAATCGCGACGGGCAACCCTCGCAGCTGACGGTGTCGTGGAGCTATGGCGGCTTCAGCGATGTGCGTTCGCTGCGCAGTGATAACCCCAGCGATCAGCAGCTGTTGATCGAGCGCTCCAGCACCGTGCATGCCGACAGCGTGATTGGCCGTTTCTTCCGCAGCCTGCACCTGAATCCCTTCCCCGACCCAAGCGCCGCAGCCGAGGCACCGTTGCGCATCGAGCAGGCCTGGATCGGTGCGGTGCCGCCGGCTTCGCATGGTTGGGCGGTGGCGGCCTGCATCCTGGTATTCGTGGCGTTCTTCGCGGTCGGCCCGGGCGTATGCGTGTGGCTGGCCTTGTCGGAGTTGATGCCAAACCGCATCCGCTCGAACGGCATGAGCATCGCGCTGCTGATCAACCAGTTCGTGTCGACCACGATAGCGGCGGTGTTCCTGCCGACGGTGGGCCACTACGGCTACGCCAGCATGTTCCTGTTCTGGGCGGCGTGTACGTTTGCGTTCTTCCTGATTGCCGCGTTCTGGCTGCCGGAAACCAAGGGCAAGACGCTGGAGCAGATCGAGGCGCATTTCCGCTGAGGGTTGCAAGGCGGGAATCAAAAGCCCCCTCATCCGCCCACCTGTCCCTTCTCCCGCAAGCGGGAGAAGGGACAGGTGGGCTTTTCTGCTATCGGATAGTTGCCCGCGCAGAGCGCAAGCAATGCACCAGCCCCCAGCAATGCCAGCCTTCCCTTCTCCCGCTTGCGGGAGAAGGTGCCCGAAGGGCGGATGAGGGGGCTTCTACGCTTCTACGCTTTTGAGCTTTTGAGCTTTTGAGCTTTTGAGCTTTTGAGCTTTTGAGCTTTTGAGCTTTTGAGCTTTTGAGCTTCTGAGCTTCTGAGCTTCTGAGCTTCTGAGCTTCTGAGCTTCTGAGCTTTTGAGCTTTTGAGCTTTTGAGCCTCAAAGCTTTCCCAGCTTCCAGCTTCCACTTCACCCAACCCCACAAACGCAAACGGCCACCCGAAGGTGGCCGTTGCTGCAAACAGGCGCGGCCTGTTGGCGGGATTACTCGGCGGAAGCCTTGGCAGCCAGGCGAGCAGCCTTGGCCTGCTGGGCAGCAGCCAGATCTTCCTTGATGCGGGCAGCCTTGCCTTCCAGGCCACGCAGGTAGTACAGCTTACCGGCGCGAACCTTACCGCGACGCTTCACTTCGACCGAGTCGATGATGGCGCTGTGGGTCTGGAAGACGCGCTCGACGCCGTAGCCGTGCGAGATCTTGCGCACGGTGAAAGCGGAGTTCAGGCCAGCATTCTTGGTGCCGATGACGACGCCTTCGTATGCCTGCACGCGCTCACGGTTGCCTTCCTTGACCTTCACGTTCACCACGACGGTGTCGCCCTGGCTGAACTTCGGCAGTTCGCGGGTGATCTGGGCGGATTCGAATTCCGCGACGATGGACTTGTTCAGCTTGCTCATTGGGTTACACCGATTGTTCGGGGTGGGCGTGTCGGTATCGACAGCTTAGGCTCATACAGTCGCCGGATTGCGCTGCACGTTATTGTTCTGGCACCACGTCAAGCCATTCAGCCGACGGGAACTCGTAATTCTAACTTACTGTCCGCCCTCGGCGCCAGTAGCTTGTTTGAATGAATCTGCAAGCGCCTGCCGGGCCTCGGCCAGCAGCTTGCGGTCGGCCTTGTTCAGGCCAGCCTCGTCCAGCAGGTCCGGACGCCGCAGCGACGTGCGCAGCAAGGATTGCTGGCGGCGCCAGGCGGCAATGGCGGCATGGTTACCGGAGCGCAGCACGTCCGGCACATCGCCCAGCGCATGGCTGGCCGGATGACTGTAGTGCGGGCAATCCAGCAGTCCGTCACCTTCAAAACTGTCCTGTACCGCAGATTCGGCGTCGTTCAAGGCACCTTCCTGCAGACGGGTCACCGCATCGATGATCACCGCCGCACCCAGCTCACCGCCGGACAGCACGTAATCACCAATGGAAACCTCCTCGTCCACCTCGCTCGCCAGAAAGCGCTCGTCCACGCCTTCATAACGACCGCACAGCAGGATCATCCGCGGCAAGGCTGCAAGTTCACGAACCTTGGCCTGGTCCAGCAGTCGCCCCTGCGGGCTCAGGTAGATCACCGGTGCCGGCGTCGGATCTGCCTCACGCGCAGCCGCAAGGGCAGCGCGCAGGGGCTCGATCAGCATCACCATGCCCGGGCCGCCGCCAAACGGACGGTCGTCCACCCGGCGGTAATTGCCCTCGGCATAGTCGCGCGGGTTCCAACCATGCAGTTCCAGCAGTCCCCGCTCCTGCGCACGACCGACCACGCCCAGCGCGGCAGATTGGGCGAGAAATTCCGGGAACAGGCTGATGACGTCTACACGCACGGGCTTTAGAACTCCGGATCCCAGTCGACCACGATCAGGTTGGCCTCGAAATCCACGGATTTGACGAAGTCGCCCATCACGAACGGAATCATCCGCTCACGGTCGCCGCGGGTAACCAGCACGTCGTTGGAGCCGGTACTGAACAGATGCGAGGCGATACCCAGCTTGACGCCTTCGACGGTCTGCACGTCCAGGCCTTCAAGATCGACCCAGTAATACTCATCCGCGCTCGGCGGCGGCAAGGCGCTGCGGGCGACGTAGATCTCGGTCCCGCGCATGGCCTCGGCCACGTCGCGATCGGTCACACCCGGGAAGGTCGCCACCAGGGTCTTGCCCGAATCACGGCCACGTACACCGGTCAGCTCGGACTCCTGCCCCGCGGGGGTACGCAGAATCCAGGGCTGGTATTTGAAAATGGCGGAACGTGGCTCGGTCCAGGACTCAAGCTTCAGTTCGCCGCGCACACCAAAAACGCCGGCAACCCTGCCCAGCAGGATCCGGCGCTCGATATCTTTCTTCATATAGCAGTCGGGCCGCGCTTTCGCGCGGCCCGCCAGGATCAGGCCGCAGCGGCCTGGGCCTTGGTCGCTTCCTTGTACAGGTTGCGAACCTTGTCGGTCAGCTGGGCGCCGTTGGCAACCCACTTGTCGACAGCGGCGATATCCAGCACAACGCGCTGCTCAGCACCCTGGGCAACCGGGTTGTAGTAACCGACGCGCTCGATGTTGCGGCCGTCGCGGGCGCTACGGACGTCGGTGACGATGATGTGGTAGAACGGACGCTTCTTGGCGCCGCCGCGGGTCAGTCGAATCTTGACCATGGTGGTGTTTTCCTATGTTGCCCAGTCGCCAGGATGGCGCGGTAAGCCGGCGATTATAGCGACCACTCCGCCCCATTCCAACCCCAGCCCTGATCGAAAACCTGAACAAGCGCCATTCCGCGCTTGAGCTGGCGGCACGCCCGCCCTGCAGGCTCGATCTTCGCACTCAGCCCCTCCCCCTTTTAGCTTGGCAGCTACTACCGCCAGCTCGCTTCCGGTGTCCTGTTCAGCACATGGGGAATATGATTCGCATATGAATCATATATTCGATCAACGGAGCGACCGATGGGCATCGTGAACATCGACGACGAACTGCACGACAACCTGCGCAAGGCCAGCACCGTGTCTGGCCGCTCCATCAATGCCCAAGCCGGGTTCTGGATCAGGATCGGCATGCTCTGCGAGCTGAACCCGCAGCTGAGCTTCCAGGAGCTGGTGGCGCGCGAACTTGCGGCAGCCGGGGTGAGCCCGGCAAGCATGCGGGTGGCAGAGGCATGATCAAGCAGCCGCACGAACTTGCATTGATGGCCGAATCCGGGCGCCTCCTCGCGTCAGTGTTCGAAGCATTGAACAAGCTGCCGCTGGAGGGCTTGAGCACCCTGCAGGTAAACGACTGGGTCGAGCGTTTCATCGTCGATCAACTGCAGGCGCGCCCAGCCAGCAAGGGCCAGTATGGCTTCGCCTATGTACTCAACAGCTCCATAGATACGGTTGTCTGCCACGGCGTGCCGTCATCGAAGGACATCCTGCGCAGTGGCAGCATCGTCAACCTGGACATCACCCTGGAGAAGAACGGCTACATCGCCGACTCCAGCCGCATGTTCCTGATCGGCGAGGTGAGCCATCAAGCCAAACGCCTGGTGCGCGTCACCAACGAAGCCATGTGGAAGGGCATCGCCACGGTGCGCCCCGGCGCAACCCTGGGCGACATCGGCTTTGCGATCAACCGCCACGCCAAGGACGCCGGCTATTCGGTGGTGAAGGAATACTGCGGCCACGGCATTGGCCGCGAAATGCACGAAGAGCCGCAGGTGCTGCATTACGGGCATCGTGGCGCCGGACTCGAACTGCAGGCCGGCATGACCTTCACCATCGAACCGATGATCAACCAGGGCCGTGCGGCGATCGACAACCACGATGATGGTTGGACCGTGACCACACGCGATGGAAAGTTGTCGGCGCAATGCGAGCATACCGTCGAGGTGACGGAGACCGGCGTGCGCGTATTGACCCTGCGCGATGAAGAACGGGCCATCGCGCAGAAGCTGCTGGGCGCGCTGGTGTAGGAGCGGCGTAAGCCGCGAAGCTGGCATTGCTGGAACCCTTGGTAGATATGCCATCTGATGATGTATCTGCTTCGCGGCTTACGCCGCTCCTACAAAAGCCGGACTGCTCATCGTCAAAGTGATCACCCAAAAAAGAAGGCCCGGCATTGCCGGGCCTTCTTCATTCACAGATCGCGATCAAACAACTGCAATCACCAGATCACAACCCGCTTGTCATCGCCACGCACCATCGCATCACCGGCCTTGCACTGGAACGCAGCGGCATACGACGGCATGTTGGACGGCGCACCGTTGGCACGGAAGTTGGCCGGTGCATGCGGGTCGGTGTTCAGGCGCACGCGCAGCTCGCCTTCGGTGAAGTTACGGCGCCACACGGTGGCCCAGTTCATGAAGAAGCGCTGGTCCTGGGTATAGCCATCGACCGGTACGTTGAGCTTCTCGTCTTCCTTCAGCGCCATCTGCAGCGCGTCATAGGCAACGGTCAGGCCGCCGAGATCACCAATGTTCTCGCCGAGGGTCAGCTTGCCCTTGACGTTGACGCCCGGCAGCGACTCATAGCCGTCGAACTGCGCGACCAGCTGGTCGGTGCGGCTGTTGAACGCAGTGCGATCAGCGTCGGTCCACCAGTTGTCGAAGTTGCCATTGGCAGCGAACTGGCTGCCCGAGTCGTCATAGCCGTGCATCATTTCGTGACCGATGACTGCACCGATGCCACCGTAGTTGAGCGCCGGATCAGCCTTGGCGTCGAAGAACGGCGGCTGCAGGATGGCAGCCGGGAACACGATCTCGTTCTTGGTCGCGTTGTAGTAGGCGTTGACGGTCTGCGGGGTCATGCCCCACTCGGTCTTGTCCACCGGCTTGCCGATCTTGGCCAGCATGTAGCGGTAGTTGAACGCCTGCGCGGCCTGCACGTTGCCCAGGTAGCTGTCGCTGTTGGTGGTCAGGCCCGACCAGTCGCGCCACTTGTCCGGGTAGCCGATCTTCGGGGTGAAGCTGGCCCACTTCTCCAGCGCCTTCTTCTTGGTGTCCTCGCCCATCCACGGCAGGGTTTCCAGGCGTGCCTTCAGTGCGACCGACAGGTTTTCCACCAGGTGCTGCATGGCCACCTTGGATTCGGCCGGGAACACCGCGTCCACGTACAGCTGGCCCAGTGCTTCACCCATCGAGCCGTTCACCGAATCCAGCACGCGCTTCCAGCGCGGCTGCATTTCCTGCTGGCCGCGCAGGGTCTTGCTGAAGAAATCGAAGTTGGCCTGCTCGAAGTTCTTGCTCAGGTACGGCGCAGCGTTGTCCACGGTGTGGAAACGCAGGTAGGCCTGCCAGGTGGCGGCCGGCACGTCGCCCAGCATCTTGTCCACTTCACCGAAGAAGCCCGGCTGGGCCAGCGAGAACTTGTCCTTGGCCGGGATCTGCAGCGTGTCGAACAGCGCGGTCCAGCTGAAGTTCGGGGTCTGCTTGTCGGCGTCGGCGGCGCTGAGCGGGTTGTAGCGCTTGGCCGGGTCACGCAGCTCGATGCGCGTCAGCGAAGCCTTGGCCAGGCGGGTTTCGAAATCCATCACCGCCTTGGCCTGCTCCTTGGCCTGCGCGGCATCAACGCCGGACAGGGTCAGCAGCTGCTCGATATAGGCCACATAGGCCTCGCGGATCTTGGCCTGCGATTCGTCGAAGTAATAGCCCTTCTCCGGCAGGCCGAGGCCACCCTGGCCGACATAGGCGATGACGTTGGACGAATCCTTGAAGTCCGGGCTGGCATACAGCGAGAACAGGAAGCCATTGCCCTGCGCATAGGCATCACGCAGGTAACCGGTGATGGCGGCGGTGTCATTCAGCGCGGCGATCTTGTCCAGCTCCGGCTGCAGCGGCTTGATACCGGCAGCCTCGATGGCAGCCTCGTCCGAACCGGTCTTCCAGATGTCGCCGATCTTGGCTTCGTTGGAACCGGCGGCAGCCTTGCCAGCGGCCGCCTGCTGGACCAGCGCGTGCTGCACTTCCAGCGAGCGCTCGCGCAGGATCTCGAAGCTGCCCCAGGTGGTCTGGTCGCCCGGCACCGGGTTGGCCTTGAGCCACTTGCTGTTGACGAAGCCGTTGAGGTCAGCGCAGGCCTGCACGGCCGGATCCAGGTCGGCGGCGTTGAGCGAGATCAGCTGGGTCTTGAGCTGCGACTGGTCAAACGCGGCCTTGGCTTCGGCAGCCGGCGCGGCGGGCGCGGTATCGGTCTTGCCACAGGCAGCGAGCGAGGCGGCGATTGCAACCGTCAGGGACAACGGGACGAGCTTGGAAAACGACATGGACATCTCCGGCCAAACAGGGAAAGGCCGCACAGGTGGCGCGGCGCAACCTTGGAGGGTAAAGGATCAGCCCGTATCGCGGGACCCGCCGAAGGTCACGCCCGCCGCGCCCCCCCGCACCGGCAATGCCGACGGAGGCCTGCGCTGCAACGGCGGCAGCGCAAAGGTCAATCCAGCCAGCGCGCCGCCCGTGGGCGTCTGGCACTCCGCACAAACCAACCCTGTGCGACACTGCCGCGACGCGGACAAGAGCGTCCACCCCTCGGGAATCGCCCATGCATTGGCTACGCGCAGCTGTGCTCTGTTTCGCCGCGATCTGCTGCCATGTCGCCCACGCACAGGCAGGCTCGCCGCCCGCCGCAGCCACAACGCCCACCGCTGCGCAGCCCAATCCAAACATCCCGGAACCGATCGACAGCGCGCTGATCGTGATCCGCGCCGATACCGACGAGCGTCTCGCCATCTCCGCGATCGAGCGCGCCGGCCAGCCCGATCCCACCACCGCGCTGGGCCCAGGGCTGGAAGCGATCACCCGTTCGGTGGACCAACGCAGGCAAGCCCTGTCGCCCACGCAACTGCGCAGAGTCCCGATCATTCGCCTGGAGAGCCTTGACCGGCACTGGCAGTTCGACGCCAAGCGCTTTGCGCGCTGGCGTGACGCCCTGCAGACCGCAACCGAACCGTATGCCGCGGACGCCGCAGAGCTGGCACGTCGCCGCGCCAGTTGGCAGCTCACCCGTGAACATCCAAGCGATATCCCGCCGGTGCTGCTGAGCCGCATCGATGCCCTGATCACGCTGCTCACCCGAGCCGAGCAGGCGCTTGCAGTACCGCTTTCCCGGCAAATGGAACTGAGCGCCCGCGCCAATGCCCTGGAGACCCGGCTGCAATCCGGCCACGCCGCCGTCACCGATGCCATTGCCTACCTCGATCGCCAATTGCTGCAGATAGACTCGCCACCGCTATGGCAGGCTGATGCGGGTTCTGCCGATCAGCCCGCAGCAGCCAGTGATGCCCTTACCTCCGGACTGCAGATCGAACTGGAGTTCAGCCGCGCCTACGTGAGCGAGCACCGGCGCACACAGTTCCTGTTCCACGGGATCCAGATATTGCTGATCCCGCTATTGCTATGGGGCTGGCATTACCGCCGGCGGGCGCCCGCCAACGGCAATATCGAAGCTGCCACACAACGCGTGCTGGCCCGGCCGGTATCGACCTGGCTGCTGCTGTCTACCATGGTGATGCTGGCGATCGAGCCTGACGCCCCCTTGCTGACCTTGCAGATAGGCATGCTGTTCGCGCTGGTTGCGGTGCTGCGGCCGCTGCCGCCGGGCAGCCGCCGATTGCTGGGCTACTGGCCGTTGGTCGCCTCGTTGCTGTACCTGCTCGGCAGCCTGGGCATCTTCTTCCTGTCCAGCAACGTCGCATTCCGCTACTACACACTGGCGCTGACCGTCGTCGCCATGCTGCTGACCGGACTGGTGCAATGGCAGGCTTACCGCAGCGGCCACGCCAGTACTACCGGGCGCACGGGGCAGGCCTTGCGCATGGCGGCATGGGCCGCACAGGGCTTGTTCGCCGTGTCACTTGCAGCCAACGTTGTCGGCAACCTCACGCTGGTGGAGATGCTGACCAGCGCGATCATCGACAGTGCCTACTTTGGCCTGCTGCTCTACGTCGGCATCGCCGTGCTGTTGAGCCTGCTGCACCTGCTGCTGAGCCGGCCCAGCCTGGCACGCTACCGGCTTACCCGTGATCATGCGCCGCCGTTGTTGGCGCTGCTCGGCCGGCTAGGCATATTCGCCGCGGTCGTCGGCTGGGTGGTCTATGCGATGGACAGCTTCCGCATCCTGCGGCCGATCTATGCCTTGCTGAGCAGGCTGCTCTCGCATGAGTTCTCCATTGGTGAATTCAGTCTTTCGCTCGGCCACGTGCTGGCCTTCATCGCGGCAATCACCATTGCCTTCTGGGCCGCGCGGATAACCCGCTTGCTGCTGCAGGATGTGCTCCAGCATGGCGCCAACATGTCGCGCGGCATCGGCAACAGCATCGCCTCGCTTGCCTCGTATGCGGTACTGATGCTCGGCGTGATCATCGCGTTGTCGGCCGCAGGCTTCAAAGGCAGCCAGCTGGCGCTGCTGTTCGGCGCACTCGGCGTCGGAATTGGTTTTGGCCTGCAGAACGTGGTCAACAACTTCGTTTCCGGCCTGATCCTCATGTTCGAGCGGCCGATCCAACCAGGCGACGTGGTGGAGGTCGGCACCATCAACGGCCGCGTGCGCGACATCGGCATGCGCTCCACCCGCATCAAGACCTTCGATGGCGCCGATGTGGTGGTCCCCAACGGCACCCTGCTCTCCGAGCCGCTGGTCAACTGGACCCTGCTCGACCGCAACCGGCGCATCGAAGTGAATGTCGGCGTTGCCTATGGCAGTGACCCACAGCAGGTTCTGGCACTGCTTTCCAATTGCGCCAGGCAAACCGCCGGTATCGCCAGCGAGCCGGCCATCGCCGCGCTGTTCGTTGGCTTCGGTGCCAGTTCGCTTGATTTCAGTGTTCGCGCCTGGACCCGCGACTACGACAACTGGCTCAACATCCGCAGTGAGCTCATCACCCGCATCCACGCAGCATTGCAGGAGGCCGGGATCGAAATCCCCTATCCGCAGCAGGATGTACATGTGCGCAGCTTGCCGACGGCAACGCCGGATCCATCGACCGAGCCGCCACCGGCAGCTGCTTGAAGGCGGCTACGGCTGCGAGTTCCAACATAGCTCCCTGCTGTCCGCCAATGCTGCCTCTTCAGCGTACCCGCAACATCGAACCAATTACCGCGACAACCGCAAGCGCAGCCGCAGCCATCAGGAATGCAACCGGCAGCGACCACTGCTGGGCAATGAAGCCGATTGCCGCCGGGCCCAGCAGCACACCGGCATAGCCCATGGTGGTGACCGCAGGAATGGCGACGCTCTCCGGCATGCGGGTCTGGCGCCCGGCAAGGCTGAACATCACCGGCACGATATTGGCGCAACCAATGCCAACCAGCGCGTAGCCCAGCAGCGCTACACCGAAGCTTGGCACCAAGGTGGCCAGTGCGAAGCCAGCGCATGCGAGCAGGCCACCCAGCAGCACCGCCTTGCTCGACCCGAGCTGGTTCACCAGCCGGTCGCCGAACAGGCGCGTGGCAGTCATGGCGATGTTGAAGGCGACGAAACCCCAACCGGCATGGGCCAGCTCAACGCCGCGCACGTCATGCAGGAACACCGCGCTCCAATCCAGCATCGAACCTTCGGCCAGGAAGCTGATGAAGCACACCGCACCAATCACGATCACCACGCCACGCGGCAGCGCGAAGCTGCTTTCGCCCTGCTCTGCGCGCTCACTTCGCCACCAACGCGATGACAGTGACGTGATCGCGACAACACCTGCGGCCACCACCAATGTGGACAGCAAGGCGCCACCACCGATCGACAGCAGCAATGTAACCAAGGCCGCGCCAGACAGCGCACCAATGCTGTAGAAGGCATGGAAGCCAGACATCATCGCGCGGCCGGATTCGCGTTCGACCACGACTGCCTGCATGTTCATCACGCAGTCCATGGCACCGATGCCCGCACCGAACACCAGCAGCACGGCACCGATGGTCAGCGGCGTGGATGCAACTGCCAACAAGGGCAGCATCAATACCATCATCAATACGGTTACCAGCATCACCGTCCGGCAACCATGACGCGCGGCCAGCATGCCGGCCAGCGGCATGGACAGCAGCGAGCCCAAGCCCAGGCATAGCAGCAGCACGCCCAGCAATGCGTCATCAAGACCAGCGCGGGCCTTGGCGAACGGCACCAGCGGCGCCCAGCAGGCAATCGCAAAACCGGGAACGAAGAAGGCTGCGCGCGTGGCCATCTGCTGGCTGCGCTGTAGAAGGAGTGGATTGCTCACGTGCTTTTCCTGGATGCTCATTTACTGCTGCTGTGGGCGCTGGTTCAAGGCGCCGGATCAGGCTTTCGCCACGGGAATTTTCTGCAGCCGCTGTGCAATCGGCGCGAACCGCTCCAGCATTTCCGGCGCAACGCGGTCACTGAGCAGCAGTTGATCCACCTGCTCGATGCCGGCAATACGGAAGCTGCCGCGCGCGCCGATTTTTTCGCTGCTGGCGACGATCAGCGTCATGTCGCAGGCGCGCAGCATTGCCTGCTTGAACGCGCACTCTTCGGCATTGATGCCCCAGATGCCGGTTTCAGGATCGACTGCACAGACGCCGGGAATGCAGACATCTGCCTGCAGCTGGCTCAGCTGCTGCAAGGCGATGGAACCGATGGCACCACCACTGCGCGGGTCAATCCGGCCGCCGATCATCACGACCTCGGCCGCCTGCGCACCGGCCAATGCATCGGCAACCGCAGGCGAGTTGGTCACCACCGTCACCGCCGTGCCACGCAGCGCGCGGGCAATCTCGACATTGGTCGAGCCGGCGTCCATCAGCACCACCTGCC
Source organism: Stenotrophomonas sp. 610A2 (assembly GCF_030549615.1). Lineage (NCBI taxonomy): Bacteria > Pseudomonadati > Pseudomonadota > Gammaproteobacteria > Lysobacterales > Lysobacteraceae > Stenotrophomonas > Stenotrophomonas pigmentata. Next base: position 1,510,946 of record NZ_CP130832.1, on the reverse strand, counting down.
CGGGCAGCAACAAGGAGGCCGCATGGGCCGCCAAGGCGCTACGCTCCGGATCCAGCCGCCCTACCCGCTCGGGCAAGGCGTCGAATTGTGGCGTGGGCAGCAGCGCGCCGCCGTAGACCCGCCGACACAGCCCTTTGGATGCCATCTCGCGCAGATCGCGGCGGATGGAGTCCTCGGAAACCGCGAATTCCGCTGCCAGATCGTTGGCAACGACCCGGCCGTGCTTTTGCAGCTGGTCGAGGATGCGTTGCTGGCGTTCCTGTGGGAGCGCGTCGGGATTGGTGGCGGTCATGGCTGTATTTGGTAGGGACGGGAGCTTGGTGGGGCGCTGACATTGCGGCCCTGGGACTGGGGACGCAGGGGGTAACCCGCCACGAATCATGCAGCAACATGCGACATCGCGCAACTTCATGCATGAACGAATGGAGACCCTGCAACTCCCGGAACGACCGTGCGGCTTTCGAGATGCGGAGATACAGCTGGCTTCTTGGGATATCGCAGCTATGCCGGGGGCGGATGCGGTGGGAGCTTTACCCCTCCCCAGCCCTCCCCTTCGCTGCGCGAAAGGGAGGGGCCGAGAGCCAGTGACTGCACTGCTCGTTCACTCGGTGGTGCAGAGCGCCAGCCATTGCTGCAGAGCTGGATTGTCCTGTCCTGGCCGCAGGCAGAACTGCAGCTCGAAGCCTGCCCCGCTGGTTTCAATGGCTTGATAGTGGATTTCTTCGCTGCGGAATCCAGTCATGCTCGCCCGTACGATGGATACACCCGCACCTACTGCCACCAGCGATAGAACGGCATGCATGCCGTGCGCTTCCTGCACCACGCTGGGTGCAAAGCCCGAGGAACGGCATAGTGTCATCACATGTGAATGGAAGCCGATGCCTTCGTCCGCGGGCCACATCACGAAATCCTCGCCGGCCAGATCCGGGACATCGATCGTTCGTGCGGAGGCCAACAACCGGTGCTCGTGTGGCAAGACGATTGCCAGTCCATCGCGATCGAAGCCGCGCAACTGCAGATCGCCTGCCTCGGGCATCGGTGGAATCAGGATGCCGAGATCGATTTCCGCCGCACGCAGCATGCGCTGCTGTTGCCGCGAAGTTGCCTCGCGCAACTCCAGCCGGACTTGTGGATGCGATTGCCTGAAACGGCGGATCAAACCCGGCAGACGGCCGTACATCGCGCTGCCGACATAGGCCATGCGCAGTGTGCCGCTGCGCCCTGCAGCGACGTCGCGGGTATGCGCGAACGCATGTTCGGCTTGCTGCAGAGTCTGCCGCGCTTCAACCAGCAGCACCTGCCCAGCCGCCGTCAGCCCGAGCGTGCGATTGCCGCGCACGATCAACTCCGCGCCCAGCAATTCCTCCAAGCGGCGGATTGCCGCAGTCAATGGCGGCTGCGACATATGCAAGCGCGCCGCAGCTCGATGGAAATGCAGTTCCTCGGCAACGGCCACAAACTGCCGCAACAGACGAAGGTCGATCATCGGGGAAACCGCAACGAAGGGCCTGCAGCCTAACAGGCCGCCCGCGAGCCGGGCTCGCTGATGCTTGGCAAGGCTATACGCGACCATGCGTCATGCACGGCCTGCGGGCTATCCGCCTGCACCGCACACAGATCACGCGGGTAACTGACGCTCCCGGTCTCCTGCAGGCGCGTCGCGCGGAACTGGCCATTGCTCGCACGCAGTATCCAGCCGCCTTCACTGCACTGACGTGAGGCAAGATACGCCACGCCCGCGGCAACCGCCTCCGGATGCAGCTCATCGGGCTCGCCGGTGATGCCCCACATCCGCGTCTTGGCGACCGGCGACACCGCGTTCACCACGATGTTGTGCGCCGCGCCTTCCGCCGCGAGTACGTTGACCAGACCAACCGCTGCACTCTTGCCCATTGCATAGCTGGAAAGGCCTTGCTGCACGTACTGCGGGTAGAGCGCGCGATCAGACGTGGTCACCACGATGCGGCCACCACCTGCAGCACGCATCACTGGCCACGCTGCCTGCGCCAGCCACAGCGGCGCTTTGGCGGCGATGGCCAGCATGTGATCCAAGTGCTGCTCGTCCAATGCTTCGATCAACTGATACTCGACCCAGCCGGCATTGTGGATCAGGAAATCCAGACGCCCATGCTCGCCCACGATGCGCTCCACCAATGCATGGCAGGCATCGCGCGTATCGATCGGCTGATGGTCGCCCTGCGCCTGCAGTCCCTTCGCAGTCAGCCACTCGACGGCTGCAGCCACCGCCACCGGATCCTGGCCGTTGCCATCGGTCGCTGCGCCTACGTCATTCAGCACCACGCGCGCGCCCATGCTGGCCAACAAGCGCGCGTAGGCCAGGCCAAGACCACCGGCAGCTCCGGTGATCAGGCCTACCTGTCCTTCGAACGAAATGGTGTTTGGATTCATCCACGCAGCATCGGTTCCGGAACGCATCCGCACCAATACCGATTGCATGCCGCTGCGATACCGGGCGGCTATCGCGACGCAGCGAGTGGCGGGGTTTCAGCCAGTTCTTCCGCGCAAAATGCAAACAACCGTCCGGACGCACACACCCAAGCCAGGGATGCAACAACGCGGCACCATGATGGCCTCGATCGCAAAACTGCCCGGTTCGACCGGCGAAAGGTGGCGCCACCCCGACGGCAACAGCGCCTGCGTTGCCAAGGGGGCAGTTGAGAGCGACGACAGCTCAAGGTGCATCGGCTTCAACCACAGCCGCAGCGCGCGCCAGTTGCGCGGCTTCGACAGCCCCCTTGCGCTCGCTGTAGCGGTCGACCAGATACTCACTGCGTCCGCGCACCAACAAGGTGAACTTCATCAGCTCTTCCATCACATCGACCACACGGTCGTAGTACGGCGAAGCTCGCATGCGTCCATGCTCATCGAACTCCTGCCAGGCTTTGGGTACCGAGGACTGATTGGGAATCGTGACCATGCGCATCCATCGGCCGAGCACGCGCAATGTATTGACGACATTGAACGATTGCGAGCCACCGCAGACCTGCATCACTGCAAGGGTTCTCCCCTGCGTCGGGCGCACGCTGCCGTCCTCAAGCGGCAACCAGTCGATCTGGTTCTTGAACACACCGGTCAACGTGCCATGGCGCTCTGGCGATACCCAGACCTGGCCTTCAGACCACAGTGACAACGCGCGCAGCTCCTGCACCTTCGGATGCTCCTTGCCACAGCTGTCGAGCAGCGGAAGATCGTGGGGATCGAACAAGCGTGTCTCTGCACCAAGTTGCTGCAGCACGCGCTCGGCCTCCAAGGCCAGTTTGCGGCTGAAAGACTGCGGGCGCAGCGAGCCGTAAAGCAACAGGATGCGCGGCCGATGCAAGCCCGGTTCGGACCCGAGCAGGTCGGCACGCAGGTCGGGCAGCAGGCCGGGATCGATGTTGGGCAGCAGGTCAGGGGTAGCTTGATTGGGCATATTCATTCGACTATTCTAGAAATATGGAAATGAATCAGGCAATAGCTGCACTTACCGCTCTCGGCCACGCGACCCGACTGGCCGCCTTTCGACTGCTGGTTGAAGCCGGTCCCCAAGGGCGCATGGCCGGTGACATTGCCTTGGCCCTGTCCATCCCCAATGCCACGCTGTCCTTCCATCTCAAGGAACTCGTGCAAGCTGGACTGGTGCAGAACGAGAACCTCGGCCGCAACGTCTGCTATCGCGCCAACTACCCGACCATGAACGCGTTGCTGGCCTATCTCACGGAGAACTGCTGCGCCGGATCACCCGACCCGAGCTGCAACACCCCCGCGGACAACGGCTGCTGCTGACATGCATGCACGCATTCGCCAAGCCCACCCCTGCGACCTGCCTGCCGTGCGGCAGATGCTGGACGCCGCTGCGCTGCCGACTGCCGATCTCGATGAAGCGCGCATCCAGTTCCTGCTCGCCGAGGCCGACGCCTCGCTTTTGGGCGTGATAGGCCTGCAGGCTTTCCCCCCGCATGGCCTGCTGCGTTCGCTCTGTCTGCGCGCGGATCTACGCGGCAACGGTCTGGGCACGCAACTGGTGCTCGCATTGGAACAACACGCCCTGCAACAGGGCTGTACCGAGTTGACACTGCTCACCCAGACCGCCGCGCCGTTCTTCAACCGTCTCGGCTACACGCCGTTGCCGCGTGCGCACTGCTCCAGTGTGATCGCCGCAACCAGCGAGTTCCGCGGCCTTTGTCCTGCCAACGCAGTCTGCCTGCACAAATCACTTTCCCCTGGCCTGCCATAACCATGACACGCAACGTCCTTTTCCTGTGCACCGGCAACAGTGCACGCAGCGTGCTTGCCGAAGCCACACTGCATGCCTGGGGCGGCGACCGCTTCGCTGCCTTCAGCGCAGGCAGCCAGCCCACCGGCACCGTGAACCCCTTCGCGATCCAGCAACTGCAGGCTGCAGGCATGGCCAGTAGCGGCCTGCGCAGCAAGTCCTGGGATGAGTTCACCGCTGCCGACGCTCCACGCATGGACCTGGTGATCACGGTCTGTGACGCCGCAGCAGCCGAGTCCTGTCCGGTGGTATTTGGCGATTTCCTGCGTACACACTGGGGGCTGCCGGATCCGGCAGCGGTTGTTGGCAGCGACGAGACCCGGCGCATGGCCTTCGTACAGGCACATCGCATCATCAGAACCCGCCTGCGGGCGATGCTTGCCCTGCCCGCCTCCACCTGGGATGACCGCCAGCAACTGCAATCCGCACTCGATTCCATTGGTGTGCTACCAGCCGAAGACATGGACTCACCGTGACCGGGGAAAAGGCCTGCATGGGCAGGTTCGAGCGCTACCTGAGCGTGTGGGTGGCACTGTGCATCATCATCGGAACCACGCTTGGCCATTTGTTCCCGACTCCCTTCGCGCGCCTTGGCGACATGGAGGTAGCCAAGGTCAACCTGCCGATCGCACTGCTGGTGTGGTTGATGATCATTCCGATGCTGCTGAAGGTCGATTTCGGTGCCATGCGCCAGGTAGGACAGCATTGGCGGGGCATCGGCGTCACCGTGTTCATCAACTGGGCGGTAAAACCGTTCTCGATGGCACTGCTGGGCGGCCTGTTCCTGCGCCATCTGTTTGCCGGGTGGCTGCCAGCCGAGCAGATTGATTCGTACATGGCCGGGCTGATCCTGTTGGCCGCGGCACCGTGTACCGCGATGGTATTCGTGTGGAGCAACCTGTGCCGCGGTGATGCCAACTTCACCTTGAGCCAGGTCGCCCTGAACGACGCAATCATGGTGCTGGCCTTCGCGCCGCTGGTCGCCGTGCTGCTGGGCATTTCGGCGATCAGCGTGCCCTGGGCAACACTGGCATCTTCGGTGGCGCTGTACATCCTGCTGCCGATGGTGCTCGCCGCACTGTTACGGCATTGGTTGCTGCGCAGCGGAGGACAAACGCGCCTGGAGCAAGTCCTGCAGCGACTTGCGCCGGCCTCGCTTACCGCATTACTGGCCACATTGGTGCTGCTGTTTGGCTTCCAAGGCAAGCAGATCATTGAACAACCGTTGATCATCGTCCTGCTCGCTGTTCCAATCCTGCTGCAGGTCTACTTCAACGCCGGCCTTGCTTACCTTCTCAATCGCAGACTGGGTGTAGCCCATTGCGTCGCCGGGCCCTCAGCCCTGATTGGCGCCAGTAACTTCTTCGAGCTGGCGGTGGCCACTGCCGTCAGCCTGTTCGGTGTGCATTCCGGTGCGGCACTCGCCACCGTGGTCGGCGTCTTGATCGAGGTTCCAGTGATGTTGTCCGTAGTGGCGATCGTCAACGGTTCCCGGCACTGGTATGAGGCAGCGCCCCGGCCAGCACGAAACCTTCCCGACTGAGGCGAAGCGCCTGCGGCATTGCCGCAGTCCCGAGCGCGCTCTGCGCACCCGGGCTACGGCTGGGCCTCAATGGGCCCGCGGATTGGGCAGGAAGGCAGCAACGATGCCCAGCAAGGACAGGAACGAGATCACCTTGTAGACCCAGAGGATGCTGGTGTGATCGGCCAGCACACCCAGCACCGCGGCCCCCAGGCCGCCCATGCCGAAGGCGAAGCCGAAGAACAGGCCAGAGACCGTGCCGATACGGTTGGGCATCAACTCCTGCGCATACACCAGGATCGCCGAGAACGCAGAAGACAAGACGAAGCCGATGACCATCGTCAGGATCATGGTCCATTGCAGGTCGGCATACGGCAGCATCAGCGCGAACGGTGCCACGCCGAGGATCGACGCCCAGATCACCGGCTTGCGACCAATGCGGTCACCGAGTGGGCCGCCGAGCAAGGTGCCGGCCGCAGACGCAGCCAGGAAACCGAACAGATGCAGCTGCGCGCTCTGCACCGAGACGTGGAACTTCTGGATCAGATAGAACGTGTAATAGCTGCTCAAGCCGGCGATATAGAAGTACTTGCTGAAGATCAGCACCAGCAGGATGCCGATCACCCAGGCTACGGTCTTCGGTGGCAACAGATTGGCCGGTTTGGCTGCTGCTTTAGGCTGCGCGGCCACGGCCACCAGGTGCTGCTGGTACCAGCGGCTCACATAGGTCAGCAAGCCGATACCGAGCAACGCGGCACAGGCAAACCAGGCAACGCTGCGCTGGCCATTCGGCACGATCACCGCCGCAGCCAGCAATGGACCCACCGCCGTACCGGCGTTGCCGCCCAACTGGAACACCGATTGCGACAGGCCATGACGGCCACCGGAAGCCAGCCGCGCGATGCGCGAGGATTCCGGGTGGAAGATCGCCGAGCCAATGCCGACCAGCATCGCCGCCACCAACACCGTCACGAAGTTGGGCGCGAAGGCCAACAGCAACAGGCCACACAAGGTGGACACCATGCCCATCGGCAGCGAATACGGCGCCGGACGCTTGTCGGTGCGCAAACCAATCAGCGGCTGGAACAACGAGGCAGTGAGCTGATAGGTCAGCGTGATCAAACCGACCTGGGCGAAGCTCAGATGGAACTGCCCCTTGAAGATCGGATACAGCGCCAGGATCAGCGACTGCATCATGTCGTTGACCAGGTGCGAACTGCTGATGGCAGCAAGCACGCCCACCGCGACCGGGCGACGTTGTGTGACAGGGGCTGCAACCGTTGAAGCGGGAGATGACATGGCGTGACCGCGAGATGGGGGCGGACGCGCATGGTAGAGTCGCAGGACACGTCCATCCTGCGCGATATGGTCATGCATCCTTTCGAAAAGGACATTCCATCTGTCCGAAAAGGTCGCCGCCAACCACTCCCGGTCGGCCCGGAGACCGTGGTGTACTGCAAGGCCCGGGACTACCCCGCCGCTACCTTGATTCCACTGCACCACCATCCGGATCGGCACCAGCTGGTCTATGCGGAAACCGGGGTGCTGGTGGTCAATGCCGGCATGGGCCGCTGGGTGGTGCCCAGCACGCGCGCGATCTGGATGCCGGCCGGCATCGGCCATCAGGTGCACTGCATCGGGCTGGTCCAGATGCGCAGCCTGTACATCACCCCAGAGGCAATGCCTGACGCACCAGAGACGCCGTCGGCTGTGTCCATCACCCCGCTGCTGGCATCGCTGATCCACGCCGCGGTCAAGATACCGGCGCGCTATGCCGAGAACTCGCGTGATGGCCGGTTGATGCGGCTGATCCTCGATGAAGTGCAGACCTTGCCGGTACTCCCGCTGCACCTGCCAGAACCGCGCGACGCGCGCCTGCGGCAGATCGGCCGACAGCTACAGCAACATCCGGAAGATGCATCGACCCTGCAGGATTGGGCTACCCGGCTGCAGGTCGATGTCAAAACCATCCAGCGCCTGTGTGCCCGCGAACTCGGCATGACCTTCGGTCAATGGCGCCAGCAGGCACGCCTGCTGCGTGCCTTGGAACGGCTCGCCGTCGGCGAGAAGGTCATCGATGTGGCCTTGGCGCTGGGCTATGAAAGCCCCAGCGCCTTCGCCACCATGTTCAAGCGTCGCTTTGGTTTGACGCCCAGCCAGTTCTTCCGTTGAAGCGGCCTCAGTCAGCCGTCGCCGTTGCCGCCTCATCGATCAACGCAGCTACGTCTGCCGGATGCGAAGCCAGCGAGGCGTGCCCGGCCTCCAGCGTGATCACCTTGCGCGCGTTGAGGCGGGCCGACATGGCCTGCTGGTTCTCCGGCGCGATCATCCGGTCCAGGCTGGAAATCTGGTACCAGCTGGGTTTATGCCGCCACGCCGGATCGCTGATGTTGTCACCAAAGGTGCCAGCCAGCGGTGCCTTCTGGGTGACGCCCATGACGAAGCCTTCTTCCTCGGGCAGATCCTGGCAGAAGCTTTCGTGGAACTTGTCAGGCTTGAGCCACAGGTAGCCATCGCTGTCCGGCGCCAGGTTCGGCGCTGCGGCGGGCAGATGCTGCTGGGTGATACCCCCCGCACTTTCGCCCGCATCAGGGGCAAAGGCGGCAATGAATACCAGTGCCTTCACATTGGGGAGGTTGCCGGCCTGGCTGATCACCGCACCGCCATACGAATGCCCCACCAGCACCACCGGGCCGCCAACCTGCGTCACCATCTTGCGGGTGCGCTCGGCATCATCGCCCAAGGACGTAAGCGGGTTTTCAACTGCACGGATATCCTGGTAACCCAGCCGCCGCAGCTCCAGTATCACCCGCGCCCAATGCGCCGCCCCGCCCCAGAAACCATGCACCAGAACCACTGCCGGCTTACCCATTTCGTGCGCTCCCGCGGGTTGGAATAGTCGATGACGGAAAGGCGACGATAGCCGCTGCCTCCGGCTCACACTCGCTCGCCAGACGCCATTCTGCGACCGGCCCGTAAATTGGCCGTGAGGGTTTCATTGCGACAAGCTGCAGCGCCCCGCACCCCGCCCAGAGCGAGGACGCCAGTCACCATGGAGGCCAGTTCCGGCACTTCTACCGGTGCTATCGCCGATCCGCTGCGGGGCTATCCGAAGGGTGTAGCCGCGGTGCCATGCCGATACCAGCTGCATTCGCTTGCACTCCCTCTCGCCTGGTGACAAACACATCGTTGCAGCCTGAAGAAACCTGGCAGCGCGCATGCGCCTATCTCTATTCGCTATTCTGGCGGACTGCTCACCCGGGCCAGACCTGCGCGAGCGCTGTATTTGTAGAACTACTCACTTCATTGGATGAAAAATGGCTGCAAACGTAAAACTTGATGCTCTGGGCGAAATTGCCGGTTTCATCGGCGCTGCATTGGTGGATAGCGACAGCGGCATGACGCTGGGCACCCTGGGTGGCGGCGCCATCAACATGGAAGTTGCCGCCGCAGGCAATGCCGACGTCGTGCGCGCCAAGCGCCGCGTGGCGAATTCGCTGGGCCTGAACGACGTGGTGGAGGACATCCTGCTCACCCTGTCCAAGCAGTACCACCTGATCCGTCCGCTCGATGGCAGCAAGGATCTGTTCCTCTACGTCGTACTGGATCGCACCCACGCCAACCTTGCGATGGCGCGGCATGAACTGAAATCCTTCGAGAAGACGCTGGATTTCAAGTAAGTCGCAGCAGTTACTGGCAACAAGCAAAAGCCCGGCGAGATGCCGGGCTTTTGCATTGGACAGCAGCACCAAGCGACCTGCATTTTCTCCTTGTAGGAGCGGCGTAAGCCGCGAAGCAGATAGACCATCAGCTGGCACAGAAACCTGCAACTGCAGCAATGCCAGCTTCGCGGCTGACGCCGCTCCTACAAACAAGAGCGCGCCCGTCGCGTGACCAGCTTCTTCTTTTTTTTGGGAGCGGCGTCAGCCGCGAAGCAGATAGATCTCCAGATGGCACAGATATCTGCAACTGCAGCATTGCCAGCTTCGCGGCTGACGCCGCTCCTACAAAAAGCTGTCAAAGCCGCTGTACGTAATTACTTGGGCTCCGCCCGCACATAGCGCTGCCCATCAAACTCAAACCCCAGCAGTTCACCTTGTGCACTACGCTGGAACTGCAGCGGCTCCGGCACATCCAAGGGCCCATCCTGGGCAGCGAACAGATCCATCGCAGCGGGCATCAAACTGCGCTTGAGCGCACCGATCCGAAGCTGCAGCCCCTCGTCGCCATCCGTCAGCTGCGCGGTAACCGGCAGCGCTTCTCCGCGGAACGCACCTGCATAGCCGGCAACCGAATCCGGCTTCCACCGCCAGCCCTGCCACTGCGGATCGTCATGCTGCTTCGCCTGCCGCGCGCGCATGCCGGCCAGCTGATCGGCCACCCGCTGCGGATACGCCTTCTGCCGGATCTGCGCCCAAGAGGCAGCCTCGGGATGGTCAACCAGGTACTGGAAGAACTGCACCACCGTGCGCGACGTCAACCAGCCGGTAGCGTTATCCGAATTGGAGAACACACCGATGCCAACACCCAGATCCGGCGAGAACGCCATCATGCTGCGTGCACCGGTGTAACTGCCGCCGTGGATGTAGAGGGTGTGGCCTTCGAAATCACAGACGTTCCAACCAAAGGCATAGCCGTTGCACGGCAGCTCATAGGCATTGCGCGCCTTCGGATCGACCTGCGCCCCAACGCGATGTGCAGCCTGCAGCAAGCGCGTATCAAATTGTGGCGGCAGCGTTGCGCCAAGCTGCAGGCGCAGCCAGCGTCCCAGGTCGCGCGGCGAAGTCATCATGCCGCCGGCCGAGTGCATCAGCGCATCCGGCTTGGGTGGCACCACGCGCCAGCCTTGCTCGGCACCCAGCCACTGGTGATTGAACGCAAGCTGCGTTGGGTCGAAGCTGGAAGTGTTCGTGGCGGTTTCGTGCAACTGCAGCGGCGTGAACAGTGTCTGCTGCAGCCAGTCCTGCCACGACCTACCGGTGCGCTGCTGCAGGATGGCGGCATAGATGTTGTAGCCGAGATTGTCGTAATCGAAGCCATCAGCACGCTTGCTGGCGAACTGCTGCAGCAGCTGCGGGTACAAGGCGGGATCGGGACTGCCGATATACGCCTCCAGTGTGGTGATTGCATCTGCACTCAGCGGCACGCGGTGATTGAGCAGGTCTGCCAATGTCCACGCAGCAGGGTCGACGCCCTCGGGCAAACGTAGCTGCGGCCAGTGCTCGGCCAAGGTACTGTCCAGGCGCAACACGCCCTGCTGATCCAATACCTGCGCCAGCAGCCCCATGTAGGACTTGGTCTGCGAGGCGATGTACATCGGGGTCTGCATGCTCAGCGCTGCCTGCGTGCTGGCATTGCGCTGACCTCGCGTGTAACCCAGCAATTGCTGCTCGCGATCGACGATCACCACCGCATAGCCCGGGCCCAGCTCTGGAACGCCGTCGAGGAACGTCGCCAGCTTCTGCGCGGCCTGCTCGGGAGACGCTGCGGCAGCGGGCGTCACGCCACCCAGCCAGATCGACAGCAGCATTGGCAAGAACAGGATGTTGCGTTGATGCATTGGGCGGCTCCGTGGCTGACGGCTGCCACGATGCGCTATCGCCGCGACGCGGATATTGAACGTATTGAACCTGCTCACGCCCGCAACAACGCCCGCAACCGGGCCGGGGTCAAGCCACTGTGGGTACGGGCGCTGCGACTGAAGTGGGATTGATCGGCAAAGCCGGCCTGCTGCGCCACGTCGGCCAAGGCCTTGCCGCTGGCCAATAGCGGCAAGGCACGCTGCAGCTGCGCGCGCAGCCGGAACACCGAGGGTGCGCAGCCCATCCAGCGCGCGAAGGCGCGGGCCAGATACACCGGATGCAGGCCAAGCTCGCTGGCCAGGGCGGTCAACGACACGGTTTCATCCTGCAGACGCTGGCAGCACAGCGCCAACCAACGTGGCGGTATACCGCGCGGTCGCTCAGCCGTGGCCGCCATGCCGGCCAGCAGCTCCCACAGCCGGATATCGATATCGGCCTTGGCAAGTTCGCCGCAGAACAGCGCAGCAAGCAGCCCGCGCCCCTGCAGCAGTGCCGGCTGCAGATCCCCGACACGCCAACGCCACGCATCGCCGATGCCAAGCTGTTCCTGCAGGTCAAACCCAGCCGGCAGATCGACACCCAGCATCAGCGCGCCAGCCGGACCGTAATCGTTGGCATGTGCCACGCCCGCCTGCTTCACGCCCAGCGCGGGCACCAGCAGACGTTCTTCGCCCTGCGCGGTCTGTTCGCCCAAGCTACCCAGCATCAACAAGGAGAGCTGATGGCAATCGTGCGCATGCCGGTGCATACGCTCCCCGGGCGCGTACCAGCTGACCCGCACGGCCAGCTGCTCGCCAGCGAAGATCCTGCGCCTGGTAGCTTGGGGCGCTGCATCGGTCGCATGTGGGGCGGGCAGCGGGGCCATGACATACCGCAGGCGGCAAGGAGTTGAAGCAAGTCTAGCCACGCTGCATGGCAACGCACCTGCCGTTGGTCGTGGTTCGCCCTGACCGGGGCCGGCTACTGCCCAGGCGGCCGACCCCGCCCCGCCCTCCGCGCGATTCAGCCCTTCGGCGCGGCCAGCAGGTACTTCAAGCCATGCATGAAGCCGCGCGGTGCAACGCTGAGATGGTCCTCGTCATTGAGCACATCCAGCTTCAGCTCCAGTGACTGGCCACCACGGGCACCCAGCAGACCAATCATGCGCTGCGCATCGATCACCATGTCGGCATCGCCACCGTGCTGCACCGATTCGTACTCGCCCACGTACATATAGGCGCGCACCGGTTGCTCGGCCGGCTTGTCCGCTGCGGCCAGGCGGCGCTCCATTTCGTGCTTGTCGAACCAGTATGACGGGCTGCCGAGGATGTAGCCGCTGAACAGCTGCGGGCGTTCCAGCAGTACCTGCGTGCCGAGCAAGGCGCCATAGGAATGGCCAAGGAACATGCGCCGGCTCTCGTCACTGCGGTAACGCTTGGCCACGAATGGCAGCGCCTGCGTTTCGAGGCAGCTGATGTAGTCGCTGGCGCCACCGTGCACGGCATCGGCAGGCGATCCAGTTGGGCCATTGACGGTGGGCGTGTAATCGCGCCGGCGGCTCTGCATGCCGCCCTCGCCCTTGGCATACGACAGGCCGACCAGGATGAAGTCCTCGATCTTGCGGCCTTCGACATTCAAGCGCCGCGCCATCTGCCAGACCAGCGGAAAGGCATAGTCGGCATCGGTGACGTACAGCACCGGGTAGCGCTTGTCCGGATGGTCGGCGTAACCGGCCGGCAAGGCCACGAATACCTGGTAGTCGCGACCACTGACCGGGTCCGGCACGTCCCAGACTTCGCTGCCCAGTACTTCATAGGGGCTGCCTTCGCCGCGCTGCACGATTGCCTTTGCGGGTTGTGCCGCTGCCACTTGCGACGAGGGCTTGGGCGCCGCCTCCGGAGCACCATTGCAGGCGCCAGCGCCATCATTGCCACCACCGACATCATCCATTTGCTCAAGCAGACTCTCCAGCGATCGTGATCAGCTCCCGATGATGGCACGGCACGGCGCTGGTCCGGGCGCTGTACCTGCCGCATATCCATCTACCGTCGAGCGCCCGAGCGGCCGGGTGAAAGAGCTGCAAGCCCTTGATTGAGCTGGCACGACAGGGTGCTGTCGGCTTGCTGTCGTGTTGCCCGGCGTGGTTTTCGCTCAGCCTCGCGGCTCGGCTAACATCGGCAGGAGGACGCCATGGAAGATGAAACGATGAAGATCGACGGAAAGCGGATCAGGCAGCTGCGCGAAGCCCGCGGCTGGTCGCAGGAGCATCTGGCCAGCATCTGCGGTTTGAGCCCGCGCACCGTGCAACGGCTGGAAGCAGAGGGCAACGCCTCGCTTGAATCGCGCATGGCGGTTGCGGCGGCATTGGAGGTTGCGACGGAGGATCTGGGTCTTACCCAGCCAGCCAACGTCCTGCACGCCAGCAATGCCGCGCCAAGCTCTGCCGGCATCCGTACCGAGAACCTTGTGTTTGGTCTGGCCTTGCTGGTGCTGGCATTGCTATACGGCGGCTACAACATCGGCAAGGATCTGGCCGTGCGTGACAACGCACGCTGTGACGCCAACCCGGTGCAGTGCCACCGCTGAGGCAGCGGCGCTGATAGCTGTAGGAGCGGCGTAAGCCGCGAAGCCGGGGCATCATCGGATGCCAACGGTGCTTGCGACTTCAGCATTGCCAGTTTCGCGGCTTACGCCGCTCCCACAACAACTGAGCCGATGCCTGCGGTGATCTTTCAAAGCACAGCCCAGGAGTCGCGGCTTGTAGGAGCGGCGTGAGCCGCGAAGCCGGGGCATCATCAGACGCCAGCGGTGCTTGCGACTTCAGCATTGCCAGCTTCGCGGCTTACGCCGCTCCTACAAACAAACAAAAAGACCGATGCCAGCGTGCTGGCATCGGTCTTTGGGTCACTCTTTGCTTGAGCCGGCAGCAGCGATGCTGCCTGCAGCTGTTCGCTTACTTGGCCTTGCCCTGGTTGGCTACGGCCTCGGCGGCCTTCTTGGCTGCTTCCGGGTCGCCCAGGTAACGGAACGATTTGACGGTCAGGTCGTCGTTCAATTCAAACAGCAGCGGGATGCCGGTCGGGATGTTGAGCTCAAGGATGGCTTCCTTGCTCACGTTGTTGAGGTACTTGTACAGCGCGCGCAGCGAGTTGCCGTGGGCGGTGACCAACACGGTCTTGCCTTCCTTCAACTGCGGGGCGATGGCGTCGTGCCAGTACGGCAGCACGCGGTCCAGCGTGGTCGCCAACGACTCGGTGGCCGGCAGTGCATTGCGGTCCAGGCCGGCATAGCGACGGTCATGGATCGGATGGCCCGGATCGGCCAGGTCCATCGGCGGCGGCGGGATGTCATAGGAACGACGCCATACCTTGACCTGCTCCTCGCCGTGCTTGGCGGCGGTCTCGGCCTTGTCCAGGCCCTGCAGGCCACCGTAGTGACGCTCGTTCAAGCGCCACGACTTGTTGACCGGCAGCCAGTCCTGGCCCAGTTCGGCCAGTGCACCCTGCAGGGTATGAATGGCGCGCTTGAGCACCGAGGTGTGGGCCACGTCGAACTGCAGGCCTTCTTCCTTCATCAGCCGGCCGGCGGTTGCAGCCTCCTGGCGGCCCTGCTCGGTGAGGTCCACGTCCACCCAGCCGGTGAAGCGGTTGTCGAGGTTCCACTGGCTCTGGCCATGGCGCAACAGCACGAGTTTGCGGGTCACTGCGGAGGTCTCCGGATGGGGAAGTGAGGCGGCGATTGTAGCCCCTTCGCGCGGGCATCCGTTCTTTGTCGAGGGTTTGGGTATGGGGGCTGAGTAGTTGCGGGGGGACGGGGTTTATTGGTGAAAGCGCAGGAGCAGAAGCTCACCCCTCCCCAACCCACCCACCAAAACAACAATCCATTCTCCGCACGACAACCCATTCTTCGCCCGCGCCATGCCATCCTGCCCCCACATTCAAGCAAGCCGGAGCAGCCAGCCATGACCACCATCATCAGCCCGCGCGTCCACGACCTTGGCGGCTTCCAGGTCCGCCGCGCCGTTCCCACCCTGCAGGCGCGGACCGTGGGTTCATTCGTGTTCGTGGACCATATGGGCCCGGCCATCTTCAGCCCCGGCCAGGGCATCGACGTACGCCCGCATCCGCATATCGGCCTGGCCACGGTCACCTTCCTGTGGGCCGGCCAGATCGGTCACCGCGACACCCTGGGCTCGGAGCAGGTCATCCGCCCCGGCGACGTCAACTGGATGACTGCCGGTCGCGGCATCGCCCATTCCGAACGCACCCCGGCCGATGTTCGCGAACACGCACAGGCCCTGCACGGCATGCAGACCTGGGTGGCGCTGCCCAAGACGCATGAGGAAACCGACCCCGGCTTCTTCCATTTCTCCGCCGACCAGCTGCCACAACAGCGCCGCGATGGCGCCTGGCTGCGAGTGATCGCCGGCCGCGCCTATGGCGAGGAGTCCCCGGTCAAGGTATTCGCCGACACCTTGAACGTCGCCATCGACCTGGAGCCCGGTGCCGAGATCGAGCTGGACACCTCCCACGTCGAGCGCGCGCTCTACATCCTTGAAGGCGACGCCCAACTGGACGGTGTGGATATCCCCACCCAGCACCTGGTCATCCCCGAGCCCGGTGCACGCGGCCGCCTGCGCGCCAAGACGCCCCTCAAGGCCATGTTGATGGGCGGCGAGCCGCTGGATGGTCCGCGTCACCTGTGGTGGAACTTCGTCTCCAGCTCCAAGGAGCGCATCGAGCAGGCCAAGGACGATTGGCAGAATGGCCGCTTCGGCACCATCCCCGGCGACGACAAGGAGTTCATTCCCCTGCCCGGCTGATCACGTTCGATCCACGATGGCCCAGACGCCCCCATGCCCGTCTGTTTCCTTCCTGTAGCCAGCAAGGCGCAAGCCGCGCATAGTGCTAAAGCACTACAGGTAAAAGCGGTAATTGGTTAACGATTTAGCTACGCATCTACGCCTCTTCTCCGTTACTTTCCCCACACCCGAATCGGGGAACATAAAAGGAACGACACAATGAGCATGGGAAAGCGTTTGGCTGCCGAGTTCCTCGGCACTTTCTGGTTGGTATTGGGCGGCTGCGGCAGCGCGGTATTGGCTGCGAAATTTGGCGGTGACGGTAATCCGTTGGGCATTGGCTTTGTCGGTGTTGCCCTGGCCTTCGGTCTGACTGTACTGACCGGCGCCTATGCTTTCGGCCACATCTCCGGCGCGCACTTCAACCCGGCGGTCAGTATCGGCCTGTGGGCTGGCGGTCGCTTCCCGGCCAAAGACCTGCTGCCCTATATCGTTGCCCAGGTACTGGGCGGCATCGTCGCCGGCTTCATCCTGTTGCAGATCGCCCAAGGCAATGCCAGCTTCCTGATCGATGGCAGCGCGCCCGGTGCCTTCGCCAGCAACGGCTACGGCGCGCTGTCGCCGGGTGGCTATACCGTCGCTGCTGCGTTCCTGTGCGAAGTGGTGCTGACCGCGGTGTTCCTGATCGTGATCATGGGTTCTACCCATGGCCGTGCGCCGGCCGGCTTCGCACCGATTGCCATCGGTCTGGCACTGACCCTGATCCACCTGATCAGCATCCCGGTCACCAACACCTCGGTCAATCCGGCCCGCTCCACCGCGGTGGCCGTGTTTGCCGGTGCCGGTGCGATCAGCCAGCTGTGGCTGTTCTGGGTGGCACCGATCCTGGGCGCGGCCATCGGCGGCGTGGCGTACAAGTGGATTGGCAGCGACAAGTAAGTCGCAGCGATAGTTTCATTTGTTAGCAAATCCCCGGAACGGCCCCTATAAGGGGCCGTTCTTTTTGCGTTGCAAAAGACACTTTGCAACTGACCGGGATTTTGTAATACCGTCGCAACTTGGCTGGCGCGCATGGGGATGCACGTACAGAGGGAGGGATACCACCCACCAGCCAGACTGCACCTTCTGAAGCATCCACACGTTTTTCATCGCGCCGTTCGGCCGATGTTCCATGGGGGAATCCGAAGTGAAGACTGTCAGTATCTTTTGCGCTGCAATCGCGCTCGCCGCCTGCAGCAACGCGTTCGCCCAGCAGTCCGTGCAATGTCCGTCACTACCTTCGAGCAGTGGCCTGCATTGGGAACAACAGGTACAGAGCGATTTCATCGTCTGCAAGGCCACCACCGAAGATGGCCGCGCCGTACTCAACATGATGCTCAGCGGGCGTGATCCCGGCCTGTCCTTGAACCGCCCGTTGCGCGCGGAAAAAGGCGCGTTCGGCGGCACCGAGATGCATTGGTACAAGCTGGACATGGGCGGGCGCGACGTACCCGGCCTGGAGTCGCGCCGCATCAGCGTGGTCAAGCTGGACAAGAACCGCTACGCGCAGATCTGGATCGACGCTGCCGACACCACCGAGCTCGGCACGCTGCAGAGCCTGACCCAGACCCTGAACCTCAACCCGTCCGCATTGGCAGGCAGCAACTGAGCCCGGCTTTGCGTTGCCATCTTGATGTCGACCAGGTGATGCCGGCTGATTGATGCCGGTCCCGTCGCAGCCTGCGCGGGACCGGCCATCGCTCAGAAGCGCCCTTCCTGATAATCGACGAAGGCCTGCATCAACTCCTCGCGGGTGTTCATCACGAACGGCCCGTGCCGCGCTACCGGCTCGCGCAGCGGTCGCCCGGCCACCACGATCAAGCGTGCGCCTTCAGCGCCAGCGCGCATCTGCAGCTCACGGCCACCGCCCAGCACCGCCAGCTGCTGCAATTCGACAGCGCGCGCGTGCTCGCCCTCGCCCAACGACACGCCACCTTCGAACACGTAGGCGAAAGCGCTGTGGCCTTCCGGCAAGCGGTAACTCCAGTGAGTGCCCGCATCCAACGCGATGTCCAGGTAAACCGGATCGGTGGCCGGTTGCTGGATCGGCCCGCTGACCGAACCCACCGTACCGGCAATCACCTTCACGCTGACGCCGTCGGCTGGCGCCAGTTGCGGGATGCGCTCGGGTGCGAATTCCTGATAGCGCGGATCACTCATCTTGTCGCGTGCCGGCAGGTTCACCCACAGCTGGAAACCACGCATGCGACCGGATTCCTGCTCGGGCATCTCCGAGTGGACCAAGCCGCGACCGGCGGTCATCCATTGAACGCTGCCGGGGGTAAGCAAACCCTCGTTGCCATGGTTGTCCTTGTGACGCATGCGGCCATCGAGCATGTAGGTCACCGTCTCGAAACCCCGGTGTGGGTGATCAGGGAAACCGGCGATGTAGTCCTCGGCCCGCTCGGTGCCGAACTCATCGAGCATCAGGAACGGGTCCAGCTCCGGCAGCGACGGCGTACCGATGACGCGGGTCAGGCGCACGCCAGCACCATCGGAGGTGGGCATGCCGCGGATGCTGCGCAGCACCCGGGCAGAATCGTGGCTACTCATGACGTACCTCCTTCGAACATGCTGCAGACAATGGAAGCCCACACCGCCCAAACCAATCATCACAACTGCAACCATTTGTTCCGCAAGGCTACTTCTGGAACTCCCCGCCCCCCGCAGTCATGTTCACTAAGACGCGGGCCTAAGACCAAAGTCGCATCCAATTCAGCTGCCATGCACATTGACCCCCGACCTGCATGGGTAGACCCTTGCAGGCATTCCCCTGCGAGGCGACTCGATGAAAGGTTTTTCCAAAGCCGGATGGGCGCTGCTGTCCCTGATAGGCGCGTTCTGTCTAGGCGTCGTGGCGCTACGCCGCGGCGAGCACATCAATGCCCTCTGGATCGTGATCGCAGCGGTTTCGCTGTATCTGGTCGCGTTCCGCTACTACGGCCTGTTCATCGCCAACAAGGTACTCGGCGTTGATCCCACCCGCGCCACCCCGGCGGTCATCAACAACGATGGCCTGGACTACGTGCCCACCAACAAGCACGTGTTGTTCGGCCACCACTTCGCCGCCATTGCCGGCGCCGGCCCGCTGGTCGGCCCGGTGCTGGCTGCACAGATGGGCTACCTGCCCGGCACGCTATGGCTGATTGCCGGCGTGGTGCTGGCCGGTGCCGTGCAGGACTTCATGATCCTGTTCATCTCCAGCCGCCGCAACGGCCGCTCGCTGGGCGATCTGGTGCGTGAGGAAATGGGCCAGGTGCCTGGCACCATCGCCTTGTTCGGCGTCTTCATGATCATGATCATCATCCTCGCGGTGCTGGCGATGATCGTGGTGAAGGCATTGGAGGGCAGCCCCTGGGGCATGTTCACGGTGATCGCGACAATGCCGATCGCCATCCTGATGGGCGTCTACATGCGCTACATCCGCCCGGGCAAGATCGGCGAGATTTCGATCGTCGGCCTGGTGCTGCTGATCGCTGCGATCTGGTACGGCGGCAAGGTTGCCGCGGATCCGGTGATGGGCCCGATGTTCACCTTCACCGGCATCCAGATCACATGGATGCTGATCGGCTACGGCTTCGTCGCCGCGGTCCTTCCGGTGTGGCTGCTGCTGGCCCCGCGCGACTACCTGTCCACCTTCCTCAAGATCGGCACCATTGTCGGCCTGGCGATTGGCATCCTGATCGTGATGCCGGAGCTGAAAATGCCGGCACTGACCCAGTTCGCCGACGGCACGGGCCCGGTGTGGAAGGGCAGCATGTTCCCGTTCCTGTTCATCACCATTGCCTGCGGCGCGGTGTCGGGTTTCCATGCGCTGATCAGCTCGGGCACCACGCCCAAGCTGCTGGCCAATGAAGGCCATGCCGCCTACATCGGCTACGGTGGCATGCTGATGGAATCGTTCGTGGCCATCATGGCCATGGTGGCGGCCTCGATCATCGAGCCGGGCATCTACTTCGCCATGAACAGCCCCGCCGCAATCATCGGCACCGATGTGGTGCACGCGGCCCAGGTCGTCACCAACTGGGGCTTTGCAATCACCCCGGACCAGCTGACTGCCACTGCGGCGGAGATCGGTGAAACCACCATCCTCTCGCGCGCCGGTGGTGCACCTACCCTGGCCGTTGGTATCGCGCAGATCCTGCACGCGGTGCTGCCGGGCGAAGGCATGATGGCGTTCTGGTACCACTTCGCCATCCTGTTCGAAGCCCTGTTCATCCTGACCGCCGTCGACGCCGGTACCCGTTCGGGCCGCTTCATGCTGCAGGACCTGCTGGGCAACTTCGTGCCGGCCCTGCGCCGTACCGACTCGTGGGTGGCCAGCTTCATCGCCACCGGCGGCTGCGTCGCACTGTGGGGTTACTTCCTGTACCAGGGCGTGACCGATCCGCTGGGCGGCATCAACATGCTGTGGCCGCTGTTCGGCATCGCCAACCAGATGCTGGCCGGCGTGGCGCTGCTGCTGTGCACCGTGGTGCTGTTCAAGATGAAGAAGGACAAGTACGCCTGGGTGCCGCTGGTCCCAGCCATCTGGCTGCTGATCTGCACCACCGCAGCCGGCTTCATCAAGATTTTCTCCGACATCCCGGCAGTGGGCTTCCTGGCCCAGGCGCACAAGTACCGTGACGCCATTGCCGCAGGTGAACTGCTGGCACCGTCGAAGAACTTCGACCAGATGCACCAGGTGATGGTGAACAACTACATCAACACCGGCCTGACTGCGCTGTTCCTGTTCGTGGTGTTCGCGGTGCTGGTGTACTCGATCAAGACCATCGCCGCTGCACGTCGCTCGCCGGTTCGTACCGACAAGGAAACCCCGTACGTGGCACTGAAGCCGCACGAGGTTGATCTGTAATGGGCACCGAGCTGGTCCCCGTCGGCCAGTACCAGACGTTCCGCCGCACCTGGCGGCGTCTGGTGCAGACCGCGCGGCTTTGCTGCGGCGTGCCGGACTATGACAACTATGTCCGGCACATGCGCGAGAAGCATCCCGACCGCGAGGTCATGGATTACAAAACCTTCTTCCGCGAACGTCAGGAAGCCCGCTTCGGCGGCAGGAGCGGCTTCCGCTGCTGCTAAGCCAGCGGAGACAAGCAGAAGAAAAGGCGGCGCCGATGGCGCCGCCTTTTTTGTACCTGTAGTGCCGAGCCATGCTCGGCAGAGGCGTTACCGATAACCCGGCCTGTAGGAGCGGCGTAAGCCGCGAAGCCGGTGTTGTCGCAGATCACGCTGTCATCGCAATCGCATGATTTATCGGTTTCGCGGCTAACGCCGCTCCCACAACCCCAACCGAAGCCTCAGGCCCCCGCCATCCACTTCAACATCAGGCCGGTCATGTAGGCGATCACCGTACCAGTGGCGTATCCCACCGTGCCCAGCAATACACCCACCGGCGCCAAGGTCGGATGGAACGCCGCTGCAACCACCGGCGCCGACGCCGCCGCGCCGATATTGCCCTGCGAACCAATCGCAAAGAAGAACAGCGGCGTGCGCATCAAGCGGCCAACGATATACAGCAGGCCGATATGCACGGCCATCCAGATCACGCCGAGCAGGAACAACCACGGGCGATCGGCCAGCGACAACAGATCCATCTGCATGCCAATGCAGGCGATCAGGAAGTACAGGAACAAGGTGCCAATCTTCGACGCACCCGCCGCTTCCAGATTGCGTGCACGGGTAAAGCTCAGCAGCAGGCCGGAAAGGGTGGAAATCATCACCACCCACACGAACGACGAGTTCAACGACGCCTTGCTGGCCCAGCTGACGTTCTCGCCGAACCAACTGGCCAGCGGCGTTGCCACTGCATGTGCCAGGCCAACAATGCCCAGGCCAACACCGACAATCACCATCAAGTCGGTCAGGCTGGGATTGCGTGCGCTCTTGGCCTCATATTCCGCGATGCGCTGCTTCATGTCATCGATGGCCGAGGTATCGGCACCGTTCTTTGCATCGATGATCTGCGAGCGCCCTGCCATCCACAGCAGCATCGCCATCCACAGGCTGGCGCAGGCCACGTCCACCACGGCGAACTGACCAAAGGTGGTTGCATCGACGTTGAAGGTCTCGCGCATGGCGGCCATGTTGGCGCCACCACCGATCCAGCTGCCTGCCAACGCGGCCATGCCGGCCCAGGTATCACCGGCGACGGTTTCCGGGTGGATGAACTTCATCACCTGGAACGACACCGCAGCGCCCAGCACAACGCCGAAGGTGCCGGTGACGAACATCACCAGCAGCTTGGGGCCGAGCTTGGCAATGCCTTTCAGGTCAATGGAAAGTGTCAGCAGCACCAGTGCGGCCGGCAGCAGCACATCGCGTGCGATCGGGTTGTAGAGCTTGGTGCCATGGCCGTCGATCAGGCCAGTGGTGTTGTAGATGGCGGGTATGAAGTAGCACAGCAGCAGTGCTGGGACCCAGGTGAAGATCTTCCTCCACAGCGGGGTTGGGCCGCTGGCCAACCAGAAGATCAGGGCCAATGTGGCAGCGATGAGGCCGAGGCCGACGATGTCATTGGTGATGAGGGCGGTACTGGGTTCGGTCGGCATAAGGCCTGTTCCTGTCGATCGAAGGGAAATAAAAACGCCACGTTGGTGACGTGGCGTTGAGGGTGGAGCCTAGCATGGTGGTGGACAGGGGTCTTGTTTGGCGGAAGCAGCGCTGCGCGCCTCCCCTCTCCCCAACCCCTCTTCCGCAAGGGGAGAGGGGCTTTGAAGCTGCAATTGCAAACGTAGCTGGTGCTTGCTGTTCCTTGAACGCCCTTGCGCTAGCGCTAGCGCAGGGGCCGGGGCGCGGAGCGGGGGTTGGAGAGAGGCAAGCGCGCAGCGCGCGCTTGAACTCACCCAGCCCCAGCCATAGCCCGCAGCGTAATCCCCACCACATAGGCCGCACCGGTACCAACCGCATAACCCAAGGTACCCAGCAATACACCTACCGGCGCCAAGGCCGGATGGAAGGCAGTCGCCAACACTGGCGCCGAGGCTGGGCCACCGATATTGCTCTGCGAGGCAATTGCGAAATAGAAGAACGGCACCTTCAGCAGCTTGCCGACCAACCACAACAACACGATGTGCACGCCGATCCACAGCACGCCCAGCGCGAACAGCCACGGCTTCTCGAGCAGTGCCAACAGATCCATCTGCATGCCGATGCAGGCGATCAGGAAATACAGGAACATCGAGCCCCACTTCGATGCGCCCACACCTTCCAACTCGCGCGCACGCGTGAAACTCAGGCCCAGGCCGATGAAGGTCGCCAGCATCACCACCCACACGAAGGGCTTGTCCAGGCTCACCGAGCCGGACCAGCTCACGTTTTCCGCGAACCAGCCAGACAGCGGTGCGGCCAGACCGTGCGAAAGCGCGACCACACCAAATGCCACGCCGGCCATCACCATCAGATCGCCCAGCGCCGGAATGCGCGCATGCTGCGCCTGGTAGCTGGCCACGCGATCACGCAGATCATCCAGCGCGCGCGTATCGGCGCCACTGCGCTTGTCCATGGCCGGGGCACGCGAGGCGAAGAAGATCAGCACCGCCATCCACACATAACCAACGCCGACATCCACCACCGCGAACTGACCGAAAGTGGTTGCATCGACCTCGAAGATCTCCTTCATCGCCAGCATGTTGGCGCCGCCGCCGATCCAGCTGCCGGCCAGCGCTGCCATGCCGCCCCAGGTTGCGCCCGCCACGGTTTCCGGATGCAGCCAGGCCATGATCTGGAAGGCGACGACCGCGCCGAGCATGATGCTCAGCACTGCGGCCACATACATGGCCAGCATCTTCCAGCCAAGGCCAAGGATGCCTTTCAGGTCGATGGACAGCGTCAACAACACCAGCGCCGCGGGCAGGAACACATCGCGCGCGATCGGGTTGTAGAGCTTGGTGGTTTCGCCATCGATCAGGCCGACGGTGTTGTACACGCCGGGAATGAAATAGCACAGCAGCAACGCGGGCACGAAGCTGTAGAACTTTTTAAGCAGCGGATTGCTGCTGCCCGATGTCCAGAAAATAACGCCCAAGGTGGCGGCGATCAGGCCGAACACGATGATGTCATTGCTGATGAGTGCGCCTGTTGCGGCTGCCATCATCGTCTATCCCCTTGATTACCTTGCGTGCGAGAACCGCCGCCCTTGAAGAGAACCTGCAGCCACACCGCTTCAAGAAATCAAGGCAGGGACAGCGCAGGACGAAGCAACAACGGCGAGTCCTTCGCCCTCTCCGGCCCTCTCAGCCCGGTAGAAAAACATTCCCCTGCAACCAGCCAGGGACTCGATGCCCCGACAGGTCAACCACCACATCCGAGCTAGATACTGCTCACGATGGCGCCGCGCTGTTGCTGGTATTCAGCCTCGCTGAGCAGCCCCTTTTCCCGCAGCTCTTCCAATTGCTGCAGGCGCTTCTGCGTGCTCGCCGGAACAGCCGCAGTGTTTGGCTTGCGCGCTACGCGTACACACAGCCAGACAACCAAGGCGATACCGCCTGCGAAGAACGCCAGACCAATCAACAGAACCAGTAGATGCCAGATGCTGAAGCTTCCCATCGTTTCCATCCTCCATGACAGCAGTTACCAACATGCAGTGTAGCGGCCAGCCTCAATCGCAGTGCCGGCACAAAAGAAAGGGCACGCCAACGACGCGCCCTTTCCACCGACTGTTACTGACCGATGTGCTGCTTCAACCAGCCATTGACCGTGTCATGCCACTGCACGCTGTTATGCGGCTTCAGCACCCAGTGGTTCTCGTCCGGGAAGTACAGGAACTTGGACTCGATACCCTGGCGCTGCAGCGCGGTGAACGTGGCCAGGCCCTGTTCCACCGGGATGCGGTAATCCAGCTGGCCCTGCACCACCAGCATCGGCTTCTTCCAGTTGGCAACGTGGTTGACCGGGTTGAACTTCTCGTAGTTCTGCGGCACGTCGTACGGGGTACCGCCCTGCTCCCACTCGGTGAACCACAGTTCTTCGGTGGCATAGCCCATGGCGCGCTGGTCGAACACACCGTCGTGGTTCACCAGGCACTTCCACGGCTCGTTCCAGTTGCCGGCGATCCAGTTGACCATGAAGCCGCCGTAGCTGGCGCCCAGCGCACAGGCCTTGTCGCCGTTGAGGAAGCTGTACTTCTGCTGCGCCGCAGCCCAGCCCTTCTGCAGGTCTTCCAGCGGGCGATCGCCCCAATGCTGGCTGATCGCATCGGTGAAGGCCTGGCCGTAGCCGGTGGAGCCGTGGAAATCGATCATCACCACCGCGTAGCCCTGGCCCGCATAGGTCTGCGGGTTCCAACGGTAGCTCCAGCCATTGCCGAAGCTGCCCTGCGGGCCGCCGTGGATCAGGAAGGCCACCGGATACTTCTTGCCTTCCTGGTAGTTGTGCGGCTTGACCACGTAACCGTGCACGGTCTCGTCGTTCCAGCCCTTGAACGAGAACTGCTCGAAGTCACCGAAGTTCACGCCGTCCAGCATTTCACCGGCGCTCTGGGTGATGGCGCGCTGCGGTGCGCCGGCAGCGGTGCTGCTGGTGAACACCTGGTCGCCGCTCTTCAGCGAGTTACGGGTGAAAGCCAGTGCATCGCCGGCGATGTCGAAGGAGGAGATGCTACCCTCGCCCACCAGCTTGGTCGGCGCGCCATTGGCGATGTTGACCGCGAACAGCGGGTGTTCGCCCATGTCCTGCGCAGTGGTGTAGATGGTCTGGCCATCGGCCGACAAGGTGATGCCATCAGCCGAACGGTCCCACTGCGCGGCGATCTCATTGACCTTGCCGCTGGCCACGTCCATCGCCATCAGGCCGAAGCGGTCAGCTTCGAAACCCGGACGCTTCATCGCGCGGTAGAACAGGGTCTTGCCGTCGGCGCTGAACACCGGGCCGGCATCCCATGCGGGGTTGGCAGCGGTCAGGTTGACCGGCGCCTGCTTGCCGGCAGCATCGAGCTTGTACAGGTCGAAGTTGGTCGACCACGGCTCCTTGCTGCCCTGCACGCGGATGCTGGCGACGACGGTCTTGCCATCCGGCGACCACACGAAGTCTTCATTGCCGCCGAACGGCTTGGACGGTGCATCGCCGGCCAGCGTCGCGCTGATAGCGGAAGCCCCCTTCACCGCGGCTGCGCCTGCAGCCGGCAGCGGTGCCACGAACAAGGTGTTGCGACGGCCGTCAGCCCAGGTATCCCAATGGCGCACGAACATGCTGTCGTAGACCTGGCCGCTGCTCTTGCCGGCCTTTTCCTTCTCAAGACGCTTGCTGGTGCAAGCCAGGTCCGAGCCGCAGTCCTGGAACACGCCGGCGCTGAACAGCACGCGGTCGCCCTGCGGTGAGATGCGGTAGCTGTCCACGTCGAGTGCGAAATCGGTGAGCTGGCGCGGCTCGCCGCCAGCCAACGGCATCACGTACAGCTGCTGGCTGCCGTTCTTGGCGCTGAGGAAGTACACGTTCTGGCCTTCGATCGAGGCCGAATTGACGTTCCAGCCAGCCGGGCTCAACTGCTTCGGCGGCGCCATGTCGCGGGTACGCAGGTCGCGGATCCACAGGCTGCTGCTGGCCTTGAGGTCGGCATCGACGATGCGCTTGGCGAACACCACCTGCGCACCATTGGCGCTGAGCAGCGGCGCGGACGCGCGGTCCAGCTTGACCATGTCGCGGACTTCAAAACCGCGCGCGCTGGCCAATGATGGCAAGGCGGCCAACAGGCACAGCGGCAACAGGGCGTGACGAAGCTTCATGGGCAACTCCCAGGCAAAGGCAAACCCCGATGGTAGGCGGCCAGCCCGCCCCACTGCAAAGGCTTGAAGTCATGCCAGGGCAACCGCCGGAAACAGCAAAGCCGCCCAAGGGCGGCTTTGTGTTTGATCTGGCGCTGCTTTTGCTTGAGTCCCTGCTTTTGCTTGAGCCCCTGCTTTTGCTTGAGCCCCTGCTTTTGCTTGAGCCCCTCTCCTGCGAAGCGGGAGAGGGGTTGGGGTGAGGGCGCCTTGGTTTTGGTTTTGGCTCGAAGCCCCAGCCAAATCAGAATCAAAAGCTCCCCCCATCCGCCCTTCGGGCACCTTCCCCCGCATGCGGGAGAAGGGCCAGCAGGGTCAGCCTCAGCTCTTCGCCGCCGGCTCGCCCTTCTTGCCGATGCGGTACATCAGCAGGCCAACCAGGAACAGCACGAACAGGCCAACCCAGGCCGACACGCTTGCCCAGGTCTCGGCAAAGCCGCCCAGCGGCAATGCCAGCACGTCGCCCTGACCGCTGACCACGATCGGCACCGCAATGGCGATACCCATCAAGGCCTCACCGGTGATCAGACCAGCAGCGAACAGCACGCCCGGGCGATGCACGCGGTCACGGCCTTCTTCATCGTCGGCACGCAGCTTGTGGAAACGCTCGACCAGGTGGGCCAGCAGGCCGCCCAGGAAGATCGGCACCATCAGCTCCAGCGGCAGGTAGATACCAATGGCGGCAGCCAGCACCGGCACGCGGAAACGCTTGCCGGTCTTCTTCAGCCATTCATCGATAGCGATGATCACCGCGCCAACGCCCGCGCCCAACGCGATCATCGTCCACGGCAGTTCGCCGCCGAACAGGCCGCGTGCAACCGAAGCCATCAGGTTGGCCTGCGGCGCAGCCAGCGAGTTCGGGTGCTCGGCGGTCGGTGCGCCGATGCCGTAGGCATGGGCCAACAGATTCAGCACCGGCGCCATGATCAGGGCGCAGGAGAACGCGCCGATGCCCAGCATCAGCTGCTGCTTCCACGGCGTCGCACCGACCAGATAACCGGCCTTGAGGTCCTGCAGGTTGTCACCGCCGACGGCGGCCGCACAGCAGACCACCGCACCGATCATGATCGCGGCCACCGCGCCCAGCGGAGCACCGCCAACGCCGACCGGAATCAGGCCGTCCTTGCCCAGCAGCAGCACCAGCACCACCGAGGCGAACAGGATGGTGGAAATGGTGATGCCTGAGACCGGGTTGTTGGACGAACCAATCAGGCCGGCCAGGTAGGCCGACACCGACACGAACAGGAAGCCGGCGACGATCATGATGATGGTCATCGGGATCGACACGTGCCACTGGCCGACGATGGCCTGGTACAGACCCAGCAGAGGCAGGGTGAAGGCGATCAGCGCGATCAGCATCCACTTCATCGGCAGGTCGCGTTCGGTCTCGGCCAGCGCCGGGCCACTGCTCTTGCGGGCAGCGGCGAAACCACTCTTGACGCCATTGAGCAGCGACTTGCGCAGCGAGAACAGCGTCCAGACGCCGCCGATCAGCATGGCGCCGACGCCGAGGTAACGGATCTGCGAGCCCCAGATGGCGAAGGCCGCTTCGGCCGAACCGGCATTGGCCAGCGATGCGGCCAGGTCCGGGTTACCGCCCAGGAAGAACGCCTGGTACAGCGGAATGGCGATGTGCCAGGACAGGATCGAGCCGGACACCACCACGATGCCGACGTTCAAGCCGACGATGTAGCCCACGCCCAGCAGCGCCGGCGACAGGTTGGTGCCGATGAAGGCGGTGATCTTGGAGCTGCCGACATAGGCCGACTGCGCCCAGGCGTCCGGGAAGATGCGCAGGCCCGAGGCCGCAGCCAGCTTCACCAGGCCGCCGATGGCAGCCGAGATACCGAGGATCTTCATGCCCGGGCCCGGGTTTTCACCGGCCTTGAGCACTTCAGCAGCCGCCTTGCCTTCCGGGAAGGGAAGCGGATCTTCGACGATCATCGAACGGCGCAGCGGCACCGAGAACAGCACGCCCAGCAGGCCGCCCAGGCCAGCGATACCCAGCACCCACCAGTACTTGAAGTCCGGCCAGTACCCCATGATCACCAGCGCCGGGATCGTGAAGATCACGCCGGCAGCAATCGACGAGCCGGCCGAGGCGCCGGTCTGGACGATGTTGTTTTCAAGGATGGTGCCGCCACCGAGCAGACGCAGCACGCCCATCGAGACGACGGCGGCCGGAATGGCGGTAGCGATGGTCAAGCCTGCGAACAGGCCCAGGTAAGCATTGGCGGCAGACAGCACCACAGCCAGCACGACGGCAAGAACCACCGCGCGGAATGTGAGCTGCGCAGGCGCAGCGTTGTTCATGGAAAGCCCTTGGATGGCAAAAAACCTTCGCCACGCTAACGCCCGCTTAACGGCAAGTCCAGCCTGAACGCGCCGCCGATGCCCGCCGCGCCGGTAATTCCGCGAATCCGCACCTCCTGTTGGCCATATCGGCAAAGTCGCCCCTGCCGGTCAACGATGTTATGTTATATCTTTTCCGCAAGACTCCCCCGCATGCCCCCTGCCCTGACCAACCGCCTGGCCTCCATCGACCAGCTGCGCGGCACCGTGATGCTGCTGATGCTGATCGACCATGTACGCGAGACCTTCTATCTGCAGCACCAGGTCAGCGACCCGATGGACGTGGGCTCGGTCTCACCCGCCCTGTTCAGCTTCCGCCTGCTGGCCCATCTATGCGCCCCGGTGTTCGTGCTGCTCACCGGCCTGTCGGCGTGGCTGTATGGCCAACGCCAGCCCGATCCGCGCCGCGCCACCGCCGCCTTCCTGCTCAAGCGCGGGCTGTTCCTGGTGGTGTTGGAGCTGACCCTGGTCAACTTCGCCTGGACCTTCCAGTTCCCGGCCAGCACCCTCTATCTGCAGGTGATCTGGGCCATCGGCCTGAGCATGATCGCGTTGGCCGGCCTGCTGTGGCTGCCGCGCAAGCTGCTGTTGGCGCTGGCGGTGGTCATCATTGCCGGCCACAACCTGCTTGATCCGCTGCAGGCCCAGGGCAACGGCGTACTGGCGACGCTATGGAAGATCCTGCACCAGCGTGACTGGATCGAACTGGGCAACAGCCTGCGCCTGCGCACCTCCTACCCGCTGCTGCCGTGGATCGGCGTGATTGCCCTGGGCTACGTGCTGGGCCCGTGGTACGCCAGCAACCGCCCGGCGCCGCAACGCCAGCGCTGGTTGCTGCTGACCGGCCTGGCGATGCTGGCCGGCTTCGTTCTGCTGCGTGCCGCCAATGTCTACGGTGACCATCCCTGGCTGCGCTTCACCGATGCCCAGACGACGCTGATGAGCCTGTTCAACGTCACCAAATACCCGCCTTCGCTGCTGTTCCTGCTGCTGACGCTGGGCATCGGCCTGTTGCTGCTGCGCCTGTACGAGCAGCCACGCATAGCAGCGTGGTTGCAGCCACTGGCATCGATCGGCGCCGCGCCGATGTTCTTCTACCTGCTGCATCTGTATGTGCTGAAGCTGCTGTATCTGGCAGCGATGGCGTATTGGGGCGCAAACCACGCACCCTACTTCGCAGTCGAATCGGTGTCGGCCTTGTTGCTGATCAGCGTTGTGCTGGCCGTGCTGCTCTACCCCGCCACCCGCGCCTTTGCCCGCTTCAAGGCACGCCGTCGCGACCTGGCCTGGCTGCGCTATCTCTGAACGCGCAGCACCGGGGCAGCGGTCCTATACTCGGCCGCTGTCCCACCCGGCACCACCGATGACCGCAACTGCATTGAGCCGCCCCCGCTCCGACGACTTCCTCGGCCACCCCAAGGGCGTCTACGTCTGCTTCTTCACCGAAATGTGGGAGCGCTTCTCCTTCTACGGCATGAAGGCGCTGCTGCTGCTTTACCTCACCAAGTACCACCTGTTCGGCGACAAGGCCGGGCTCGACCTGCTCGGTGCCTACGGTGGCCTGGTCTACTGCATCCCCGTGTTTGGCGGGCTGCTGGCCGACCGCTGGCTGGGCATGCGCAAGGCGGTGGTGTTCGGCGGCATCCTGCTGGTGCTGGGCCACATCGGCATGGCCTTCGAAGGCCACGAAGCGCACCGGGTAGCAGGCGAAGTGGTACGCGACGAAGCCGCGTTGTCGATCACCTACCTGTCGCTGGCGCTGATCATCATGGGCGTGGGCTTCCTCAAGCCCAACATCTCCACCATCGTCGGCAAGCTCTACCCGGAAAACGACCCGCGGCGCGACTCGGGCTTCTCGCTGTTCTACGCCGGCATCAACCTCGGCGCCCTGTTCGCTTCGCTGGTCTGCGGCTTCCTCGGTGAAGCCTATGGCTGGAAGTACGGTTTCGGCGCGGCCGGTATCGGCATGCTGGTCGGGCTGGCGATGTTCCTGTGGGGGCAGAAGTACCTGCATGGTCACGCCGAGCCGGCTCAGCCGGCGACACTGCGCGAGCGCGTGTTCGGCGTGCCGCGCGAATGGCTGATCTACGGCGTTGCCATCGTCGGCATCATTCCGGTTGCGGCGCTGATGTGGGCTGCCGCCAACGGTGCCTTCGCACTGGGTGGCGAAATCAGCCTCGCGCTGATGCTCATGATCGTTGTGCTCGGCGGCGTGCTGCTGTGGTTTGCCTGGTTCACCGGCACGCAATGCACACCGGAACAGCGCCAGCAGATGATCGCGCTGATGGTGCTGATCTTCATGGCACTGGTGTTCTTCACCTTGTACGAGCAGACCTATGGTTCGTGGGTCACTTTCACCGACCGCCTGCTGACCAAGGACCTGGTGCCGTCATTGGTGATACGTGAAGGCACGCCGCTGCCGTGGTCCATCGTCTCGTTGCTGCTGGCGCCACTGGGCTTCGTGGTCGCAGCACGCCTGTCTGATCGCAATCCGGCATCAAATGCACCACGCCTGCTGTTCGGCGTCATCGTTGTTGCGATGCTGGTGATGCTGATCCGCGACTGCCTGGTGCTGCCGCAGAGCGCCGGGTCGTTGACCTATCTGGGTGCGCTGTTCCTGGTGCTGCTTGCGCCTTTGTTTGCTGCACTGTGGGCATGGCTGGACAAGCGTCGGCTGGATCCGTCCAAGCCGTTGAAGTCCTCGTTCGGCCTGGTGTTCGGCGCGCTGTCCTTCGTGCCCTTGGCCTTGGCGGCACAGCAGGTTGGCGCAAGCGGGCAGATGGCCAGCGTGTGGTGGCTGGTGCTGGCCTACCTGATCCTGGAGATCGGTGAAATGTGCCTGTCGCCGGTCGGCTTATCGGCCGTCACCCAGCTGGCGGCACCGCGCGTGGTCAGCCTGATGATGGGCACCTGGTTCCTGGCCACGGCATTCTCCGAGACACTGGCAGCACTGTTCGGCAAGCTGGCCGCCATCGACGTGCCCGAGGGCGAAGTGATGAACATCGCCGAGGCTGCGGGCCGCTATGAACACCTGTTCTGGCTGCTGATGTGGATAGGCCTGGGCTGTGCGCTGGTCGCCCTGTTAGCCTCGCCCTTGCTGAAGCGGATGATGCACGGCGTGCGCTAACCCCCGCTTCTGTAGGAGCGGCGTAAGCCGCGAAGCTAGCATCGCTTGCACGCCGGCAACATCCGCGACCTGACGCAACATCAGCTTCGCGGCTGACGCCGCTCCTACAACCGGCCACGCACGTGCCGACGATAAGCTTGTGGGAGCGGCATAAGCCGCGAAGCTCGCATCGCTTGCCTGACATCAGCATCCGCAACCTGATGCAGCATCAGCTTCGCGGCTGACGCCGCTCCTACAACCGGCCACGCACGTGCTGAAGATAAGCTTGTGGGAGCGGCGTAAGCCGCGAAGCTCGCATCGCTTGCCTAACAGCAATACATGCAACCTGACACAGCATCAGCTTCGCGGTTTACACCGCTCCCACAAAAAGAGACCAAGGCCAACGCCCGCAATCCGAACAGGCAACTACTTCGCCCTCTCTCCCCCCAGATGCTGCGACAGGAAACCCAGCAACCTGCCGTAATACTCACGCTGATGCGGCTCGGTATAGAAACCATGGCCTTCGGTGTTGAAGTACAAAGACTCAACCGGCACGCCGGCCTTCTTCAACGCAGCTTCCATCATCCGCGTGTGCTCGATCGGCGCGATCTCATCCTCGCCACCGGCAGCTAGAAACACCGGCACCTTGATACGGTCAGCAAAACGGTTCGGCGACACAGCCGCTAGTGCAGCCTGATCTTCACCTACCCAATCCTTCGACGAATTGCCAAGACTGCGCGCGGTGCGCACATCTGCGCGCAGCATCATCGGTAGATCGTAGACACCCACATAGCCCGCGGCACAACGGTATAGCGCGGGCTCCTTTGCCGCGCCCATCAGCGCCGCGTAGGCACCATAACTGGCGCCGTAGATGCAGATTTTCGCCGCATCGGCCTGCCCTTCACGTATTGCCCAGCGGGTAGCGTCGGTCAGGTCGTCCTGCATGGTCCCACCCCACTGCTGTGCACCCGCACGACTGAAGGCCCAACCATAATTGCCCGATCCCCGGTAGTTCACCTGCATCACTGTGTAGCCGGCAGCAGCCAACATCTGCGCATCGCGGTCGTAGTGCCACTCATCGAATACGGTGTAAGGACCGCCATGCGGCATCAACACCATTGGCCGCGCACCAGTCGCACCACGCGGCTTTGTCAGATAGCCATGAATCTTCAAACCATCGCGTGCATTGAAGCTGAAAGGCTCGACAACGGCGGCAGCATCCGGATCGATCCAGCTGCCACTGGCTACAACGAAATCCAGCTTCTTGGCAGCTGGATCGTAGAGGTAGAAGTCACCGGGATTGCTGCCTGACCACACGCGCACCATCAACAGCAGGCCATCTTTGCTGCTTGATGTCACCCGCACCGACTGGCCTGGGAATGCCGCCTCGAGACTGCGTTGCAAGCGCGCTTCAGGCACCGAGTCATCGAAGAATACACTCCGGTGTCGCCCGTCCATCAGCAGTGCACCTACAGGAATGTTTGTAGCGCGACGAAAGATGATGGTCCGCGGATCAACCGTATCGTCACGCAACACCGTGCGGCGTTCATTGCTGATGGTATTCCACGCCACGACGCTGTCCGGCCCCGCCCCATCGCCACGCACCAGCAGGTAGGCAAGCGAATTGTCTTCCGAAAAGCCCAAGGCTTCCTCAATGCGGCCGCTCACCTTCTGGTCATTGATCAAGCGCCATTCGCCGCCAGCGGCGTCGCGATAGTAGAGCTTGCTGAGGTTGTCCAGGCCGGCTCCCAGTGCCAGCCGCACCGCGCCCGCGTTATCGGTCGCAAACGCCGCACGACGGACCGGCACCGTCGCCGACACAGTGCGGCGACCGGTATTTACATCCAGAATCTCTGCACGAGTGAACGGCTCCTGCGTTCCCATTGGCCAGGTCGAGATCACCACGTTGCGGTCTTCTGCAGGCAAAGGATCAACCAGGAAAGCCGCTACGCTTTCCACCTTCTTCGGCTGTATGCGAGTGCCCACCCCGTTTCCCTGCACCCTGTAACCGACCAGAAGGTCGGCCTGCCCGCCATCGGCGTTGATCGCATACAGCTCGCCCGTCGGTCGCGGCTCATCCAGCAGCCCGAACTTCTCGGCGATGCCGATCAATACGCGTTCGTCGTTCACCCAGTCGAAACTGCTCACATGCCCATTGCGCATCGGCACGAACATGCCGGATTGTTTATTGCCTTCGCGGGTAAAAATGACGAGCGCTGTCTTGTCTTCAAGCGGTACCGTCGCTGCGTAGTACTTACCCGAGGGCGACAGCTTGATATCGTTGAACTCATCCTTGCGTATGAACTGCCCCAGATCCACAGCAGCCCAACCGGTCGTCGAACACAAACACAGCAGCAAAGCCATCGCCAGCTTCATCATCTGCATCAGCCCCAAACGGGCGTCCGGCCCGCGTTGGGCGATTCTAGCCCCCTGCCTTTGGATTTTTCCATACAGGAAATGCGGGCTGCCGCTCAAAAGATAATCAAGGACTACCGACTCCTCTGCTGAAAGAGCCTGCGGCCAAAAGCCGGGTTTCCCCTGCCAACAGCGGAGGCCTGCCGTAGCAGAATCCAGCCTTGCTCAAACCCAGTCCTTAGTGCTTTATGCCTTATCAGCTGCAACCAGACGATAAGCATCATGCAGCATGCCGACGAAGTCCTGTCGCTGTCCCGCATCCAGCACCACCGATTCCCGAAAGCGGTCAACAGAGCCAGCCCAGTCGTCCAGGGAATCATCGTTGTAGATCGCCTGATACGCATCCCATGCACCCGCGGCTCGCAGGTATAGCGTCTGCGCAAACAGCTCCAGCGGCTCTCCATTCGAAAGTTTCAGCGGCCTGCTGGTCTGGGTGTGACTCAGTACCTGCCGCAGCACCTGATCGTCATTGAGTTGCGATGCCCATACATGACCATTCAGATGCTGGCGAACGAACTCCAGAATCCCGGCATGATCATCAGCCAGCCCATTGGCGTAGATCTCGTCAGACAACCGCAGATGGCGCCCGTCGAACAGCCACTTGACCACGAGCGTGGCCGCGGGTTTCACCGTGTTATGCGCATTGGGCTGATCAAACTCGTGGTGCCCCATGAACTGGCGATCCTGCACGATGCTCACCTGGATTGTCTCCACCCGCTGCTTTCTGGGGCAGAACCAGAGCTTGAGCTCCACATCGTCACCAAGCGGCTTCTGAAACAGCTGCGTATCGGTATACGTGTCCACGTTCCCATCGAAGAACGTCATGCACTCGTCAAAGCCGGCATCCGGCCCCACGAAACCGTCCCAGAACCCAGTCGGCAACGTGACGTTGCCCTTTGGCTTGCGTGAGAACAGCAACACAGATTGCAGGTGGCAGAGCAAGCCACCGCGAGGGCCGACTACCGGCGGATAGAAGCGGTCGTTGATGATGTCGAACCCGAAGTAGTGCTCCATCTCATGGCGCTTGTCCTTGATGCTCTTGGTGCCCTGATTTGCCGTAACGGACACCGGCGGCTTGCCGATTCCGTGCTGCTCGAACCAATCCACGAGCTGCGGATCACTACCTTTGGCGCCAATCAGACTTACGAGATCAGAAACGTGCATGGTGTCTTCCGTGAGACCTTAGTTTGGTTGGATTATGACAGGCAGAGGACAGCGCATGCATTCTTTGAACATATCCACGCAGCCGGAGAGTGGATCTTGTTGCTCTTCCGGCACTAACGAGAATCGAGCGACTAAGCGATGCATCCACGCGCACATCAAATTCGTGGAGCTCTCATCAAATACCGCGAATAGATCGCATCAATGACCAACGCGAGCGCGAAGCTTTGACGGCTTTTTGTGGCCAAACGAATCGCGCCGAAAGCGCCCTAGCTTCGTCCGCCAGTTCAGGCCAGTACGATTCGAAACTAGCCAACTGTTCCCGGACACATGCGAAGACCTCTTCCCTTGAGTAATAACCGCAGGAATGACCAGAAACACCGGGCTCATCATCAAGCCATGCCTCAAAACAACCGAAAGAGTCACGACTGGACTGCATGTAACGTTTCCACGCAGCCGGCTCTACTGCATCGACTTCGTCCCCAATCCAGACTATCCACCAGCCAGGATCTCCGCCACCTGGCCCATCCTCTCCCAATAAACTTAAGACAAACTTATCCAGTGGTCTGTATGGGAGCAATGCGTATCCCAAACAGCCTACCAACGGGGAGAATCGCGAGCTATCGCTTTCAATCGTCATTTGTCTCCGCCCGCAATCTGCTCATAGGCGCGATTCAATCGTATTTCGTCGCAGCAGAACACGAACCTGCAGCCTCACTGGGCACAGACCGGCGAGCCACGGAACCGTCGCTTTGTGTAAACAGTTGTGTCACTTCAACGCTGCAGCCGTGACCCGTCCAGTTTGCACGCATTTCGTAGTTCTGACTGGGCTCCGGAACAAAGCTTCGCGCTTGGTAGCAACCAGCCGAGGCGCGCTCCACTGAGCCTGGACGCCCAGCTGCCGGACGCTGGGATTCAAAGTAAAACGTGAATCCCGCCGTGATAGGTTGCCCTGGGCGTACCGCCATCTCGACGAAGTGCTTGGGGGTATCCGGCGTCTTGGGCATGCGCAGATCACGCTTGCGCTGCCCGCCCATTTGAGGACCCGCAGGATAGCCGCTACCCGGCACATCAGGACTTACGCAGACACTGTTCGGATACACCTTGACGTTGCGCGAGCCTGAGACTCTGAGGTGGGCCACCCCCTCCTGCTTAGGTTCGTCGTAGGACGACAGTTCACTCCTCACTATCTCCTTGATGACGCAGCCGGATAGCGAGATACAGCAGCCAAGCCCAACGAATATCCGCAAAATCACCTTTATGTAGAACATCAATAACGTCCTTGTTGACACACCAAGACCTCACTCTCCAAAAACATCGACTACAGAATATCCCAGCAATTCCAATTAACCCAGCAATCAGAGGCCAGAGGAATAAAGCACCTCCAGAACTACGAATACCTCCATCAAAAATCCGATAAAGAGTGACCCGATCTCAACCCATCCCCGAACTTCGTTCTAAACAGCGCGAATCTAGAACATTCACCGGCACACCCGAATCCGAAGCGCAGACTACGTTCCAACGCGTTAATAGTCGAAGCGCCCACCAACAACTAAACATAGACCCTGGGAGCGGATCGAAACTCGTCAAACAGGCGCTCAGCATCCTGCTCCGATACCGGAAGATCACGATCTTTTACTGCCTCATAATGCCGCACAAACTCCCCGGGCAGCTTAACCCTACATCTATCAATCCAATTCATGATTATCCCATCCCAAGCATAAATACCATCTGAAAGTATGACATTCCTAACCATATCACCACCCCCTAAAGGATCGGGCACGGGGCTAACAAACTCCAAGATAACAACCCCTCTCTTCATATAATTCAAAATTCCATCAGCAAGCTCCTCAGACAAGAAGTACATATTGTCATGAATGCTTGGTAACGACTCATCTAATTGCGAGTAACCTCGCTCCCTGTACAAAAACAAGGGCCTCAACACTGTCATGGACGACTCATTGCTGGTTCAGTAATGACGCCGCCTGACCGCATCGCGCAACAACAAAGCCCCGCCAGCGCTCTGAGCTTCTGCTTGCTATACGACACGCCGCAACCTCCTTACCCATTAAAGCGAACGGCCTAATGAAATGCCAGCAGCGCACACAAGAATCTAAAGGATCACCAGATGCAAATTAAACATGCCAACGGGCAGATTCACTATCAACCTGCTCTTGCTCCTGATAGGAGTGTCCTCAGACTACCCCTATCCTAGAATTAAAGGTAGTTCAACCAGCCCTAGTTTTCCCGTTACTACTTCGCGGTAAGGAATGCGCTTTCTCGAGACTGTCGCTTAATGTCATAACTCTACTCGGCCAATCCAAGGGCCTCGCCTAGACTCCCGACAAACTCCTCAGTTCCCGCACCATAGTCCCCACTGATGGATCGAAAGTTTCGAAGCAAACATAAACGGTCGTCCTCATCAAGCTCCTGAAGGCTCGCTGACATCTGCTCCATGGCCTGCATTGCAGCGTCCGGGTTGATAATTTTTTCTTCAGAAAACTCCAAAAAAACGCACAAGTCCGCAATGGTATTAGCAAAAACTTTGTCAATCGAACTCATCACTCCACCACCCTTATCTCGATATTCGTAATGCCTAGTTCGTCCATCATCTTCTTTGCTCTATTTGCCTGAGCCTGGGTGGGAACTTCCCAGCGTCCCGTCAGCCCATTCTCGGACAAAATCTACCATTGCTCTTCGATCCATATGCAGCTCGCGGCGCAGAATCGCCCCCACCCCGCCCCGAAAAATAACTCACACCACTAAAATTCCAGATAGACAGAGTCAATCTCAGCGTTACCATCTTCCAAAATATCCGGAACGTACAGCCTCGCCCTCAATTCACTTATAACAAAAACCGCAGGAGCGAACTCAATGACCTCCATCCCCTTATTGCGAATTATTTTAAAAAAAACCTCAGCAGTGGAGTCAAAAGGATTAACCCCACAGAGAGCCACCTTCCCACCACGAAAAACCTCAACCCCTTTTATAAGATCCCGTTCATCGTAGTAAACATGCGCCACGGTGTCGGAGAAATCATCGACGACCCCGGATGATTTAGATTTCAAGAACTCTTGAAAACCTCCAAGAATCCGCCTTACTTCGGAACGACTCATCCCATCATTAACAGGTCCACTGGCGTTCTCATCACGAAAAAAAACATTCATTTACCACCAGCCTTTGGAATAAAATCCTTCGAATCCAACGTTTCGGCATACTCAAGCATCTGCTTTATACCGTCATTATACTTACCCCCGAATTTCATTCTAATATCATCAATATCCATTTGGATAGCCTCCCTCAGACGCCCTTGCTCCAACAGCTTCCGTTGCGCGGCCCTGTATGCAATTGCGTCGTCTCCAGAGCCATAGCTCGTGGTTCTACGGTGATCTGCAGGATCCATCTTAATTGCAGGCCCCTTCTCGCTACTCAACGGTGCATCTGCATAGCAAGCCTTGGCCGGACAGTGGTGGGAGTCCAATCCATCACCGGAAGGCCTAGTGGTTTCAGAGTGAGGTCCACCCAGAACATCCCTAGGCTCATTGCGCGCGCTATCAGCCGCGTCAACTTTTGACCCAAACCCCTTAGAAATTCCAATAATTCCTTTGATGCTCGCAGCCATGCTGGCCCCAAGTAAACTGGAACCCAACTCAACCGTAGTTCCCGCTACAGCACCGCTAGCCGGGAGAACAGTATTCTGCGCCGCTGCAGTGTTCGCGCCAAACAAGTAAGTTCCGTTGATAGGCGTCAGCCAATCCTTGACTTGCTCTTTGACGCCCTCAATAGCTTGACCTGCCGGTGACGCACTGAATGCCATACCCAAACCGGTTTTCACTGGCCCGCCCAATGCAACCATCACGGCCATCGCCGCCGCAGTAGCGTTGTCCTCGCCCAACCAATTGACGGCCTTTTCGGTACCTCGTTGGCCACTGACAATCAAATCAGAGAATGCCGTTCCAACCTTCGTCTGCCAGTCAGGCTCTCTACCCGCAGGCTCCTGGTCCACCTGTTCAATGGGAGCAGAGTTGCCGTCATGCGACAGATTCTCCATGACTCCAACTTGACCGAAGCGCATGAAATCCTCGGCAACGCTCCTACGCTGCTGCTCATCCAGTGCATCAAAATCTATTCCAAAGCGGGCAATGGCCAATGCCTGCACTGCGGAGGCAACGGTCATCTCGGCTAGATACCCGGGCGTGGACGCGATTGCCAATAGATCGCCCGTGGTCGCCCCCAGCTTCAACGTACCCATCAATGTAGCCTTCAGCCCATCGAGATCCTCTGCTGATACATCCGGATTGGCTGCCGCGAACTCGTCAAGAATGCCGTTCAATTCTCGCTCGGCCTTGATGCCTCCATCACGATAGCCGTAGTAACCGTAGTTATGCGCCGTTGTACCAGCGGATACGCCGGACATAGCGTCACCGATGATCGCTCCCCCCACCGTACTGCCTGCAACCCCAGTGAGCGCAATGGCCAGGTCATGACCCGCAGTACCTGAGTCGATACCCTTCTGATTGAGGAACGAGCTGACCTTACCCAGCAGTACCTCATTCGCCATGACGCCCATTGCAGCTGCCCCGATATCGCCGCCGCCCACAACGGCGACCAACATACCGGTGGCTACCTGCGTACCTCGCTTCATCGCACCGCCTTCATCCCACTTCCCGTACTCGGCCTGTGCGATCTGCAGACGTTGCTTTGCAGCGGATATCGCCTCGGGATCATTGGACTCTGCTGCGGCACCAGCCTCCGCGCGAGCCGCACGCAGCTCTTCTGCTGCAACGTCCTGCCGCCAACTAATCAGATCATTGGCGGCAGTAAAGCCAACCTCACCCGCAACCTGCCCCATCTCCAGCCGTTCCTGCACCTTCTGCTGGTCAAATATCTCCTTCAGCCCATCCTGCTGCAGGGCGTTTGTGTCACGGCTCAGCCCATCCAGTGCCGTGGTATCACCATTGCGAACCTCCACCGTACCCGCGGCGATGTCGCCACGCGTCACGCTGCTGGCCTTTTCGCTTTGCGGAATCCCAACGCTCGGCGCCGGCGCATTCATGCCACCCGAAGTGCTGCCACTCACACTGATGCCTACGCTGCTGGCCTTGTACGCTGCCTCATTCTTCAGGTCTTCCACCGACAGGCTGCCGGTGCTCAGGTGATTGCGTGATGGATCAGCGGTGCTGGCAATCGCAGCGCCGGTCAGCTGCGTATGACCGCCGACGTTGATATCAAAGCCACCCTCGCCGGCCTGGATGCCGGTCTGTTCCTTGACGCTGGTGTAGGTGCTGTCAATCTTGCTCTGGTTGTAGTTGGCACTGACCGAGGCACCGCCGGTGCCCACGGCCACATCTATGCCTGCGGAGACATCCTTGCGCTTGTAGTCGTTGCTGTCCTGTTGGCTGATCATCGTCAGATCACGGCCAACATTGGCGATGACCGTATTGCCCTTTGCCTGCGCGCCTTCCAAGGTCATGTCACGCCCACTGATCATGGTCAGCGTGTTGGCCGCGTCGATGGTGGTTTCGGCATGGGTGGTGCCGCTGCCGTCCCCCTTGCCCTTGGCTGCGGACGCGGCCACATACACGCCGAAACCCGCCTCCGAGCCGATGGTGATACCAATCTCGCCACTGGATGACTTGTTGCGCTCTATCTGCTGACGGGTTTCCTGCTGCGATTTGAGAATCAGGTCATTGGCGGCGGCGAGGGCAACGTTGTCGCCTTCGACCTTGCTACCGATGATCTTCAAATCGCCGCCATTGCCTTGACCATCGCCAGTGGCTTGAATGACCACGTCTCCCTCGCTGGCGATGCGGCTGCCGGAAGATGTGGTTGCGGTGTACTCCGTGGAGCTGGAGCTCTTGCTTGCACCGATGCCGACACGAAGGCTGAGGCCACCCGCGGTCTGCTTCTCGTTTGCTACGTCCGCCTTCGCTTGGCCGATCTGATCGCCCATGCCCTTCAAGCTACTCAAACCAGCACCACCGCTGGAGAACAACGTCTGGCCCGCCTTT
The DNA here is from genome assembly GCF_030549615.1 of Stenotrophomonas sp. 610A2. NCBI lineage: Bacteria > Pseudomonadati > Pseudomonadota > Gammaproteobacteria > Lysobacterales > Lysobacteraceae > Stenotrophomonas > Stenotrophomonas pigmentata. The sequence continues at coordinate 1,468,948 of NZ_CP130832.1, read as the reverse complement.
GCGGCATGCAGTGCGCTGAGCCGGTCGTCCTTGGCCTCGCTGGCACGCTCGACGCTGTTCTTCACAGCAAGAGCAGTATCCACCGCACCGCCCTTCAAGCTGACGTTGATGCCGGTCTGCTTGAACTTCTGGGTTTCGGTGACGCTGGTGCTGTCTTCGGCCGCCTGGATGGTCACGTTCTGGCCGATGATGCCAATGCCGTCCCGGCTCAACACATCGCTGCCGGTGATCGTTACATCGCGACCAGCGGCAATATCCACACGACCATCCGTGCTGCCGATCAGGCTACCCGTGCGTGTCTTCTCTTCGATGTCGGCCGTAGTGTCCGTCCGCTGCTTGCCGATGGTGAAGCCCACCCCACCACCGGAGAACAAGCCGGACTTGGTGACGGTCTTGTCGTGCACTTCCGTGTGCGAGTTCTGAGCTACATCGAGAACCACATCGCGCCCAGCGGCCAACAGCACATCTCCCGTACCGGCAATCTGCGCCCCTTGCGAGGTCAGGTCACGTCCCGCCGCCACGGTAACGGTCTCGCCGCTCAGCGTGCTGGTGACGGCGATGCTGTCATGCCACTCATCATGCGTGGTCGTGGTCTTGCTCTTGAGGAAGCCCTTCTTCTTGCGTTGTTCGTCGATGGTCAGGTCGTGCTGTTCCTGCGCCGCCGTCAGGTTGACGTCGCGGCCTGCAGAAACACCGATACCGCCTTCGTCGCTGGCGACGCTGGTGGCCTGCAAGGTGACGTCTCGACCAGCTTGCAGCGCGATATCACCGCCTGCGGTGATCTGTGTGCCGCGCACGGTTTCGTCGCTGGCCGATACTGCGCCCGAAGCCTTCTTGCCTGCATAGCTCGTATCGACCGTGCTCACATCCACAGCGACACTGCTGTTGATATCGCGCCCGGCCTGCATGGCGATTGCGTTGCCCGCGTTGACGTTGGCTGCAGCAAGATTGACGTCGTTGCCTGCCTGCAGCACCACATTGCCGGCACCGCTCACGGTGCTGCCGACATGGGTGGTCTGGCTGTTGCGCACATAGTTGCGACTGTCGGTGGTGAGGTCGAGGCTTTGCTTCTGGGCGATGGTTTCCAGATTGAGGTTGCCACCGGCGGCGAGCACGGTGGCTCCACTCACGCCGGCATTGATTACCTGTGCGCCGGTCAGGGTGACGTCGCCGCCGGCATTGACCTTAAGCGCGCCGATACCGCTTGGACTGGTGACGTACAGACCTGCCACGCGGTCGATGCTGGTGCTGCTCTGTGCATGCGAGCCGCCGTTCTCCCAACTGCGCGTGGTGCTGGCCACGGTAACGTTGCCGCCGGCCTTTACGCTGAGCGCATCGGTGGCAGTAACCTTGCTGCCAATGATGTCGATGTCCTGCCGGGCCTGCAGCCCCACCTGCTCGCCATTGATGTTGGCGCCAGCGAGGTTGCGGATGTTACCTGCGTCGATGGACACCAGCTTGCGCCCTGCCACGTCGCCCTGGTTGACGAAGTCGCCACGCAGCTTGAGGTCGACGTTGGCACCGGCCAGCAGTGCGCCGTTGTCGTTCAGATCGCCGGGCTGCACGCGCAGGAACACCTGCGGCACCAGCGCGGTGGTGGTGGAGCCATCGGCCAGGGTGATGGTCTGCTCAACCAGCCAGACGATGTCGCTGGTCAGCTGCGCCATCTGCTCGGCGGTCAGGGCAATGCCCGGACGCAAGCCCCACTTACTGGCGACGGTGGCACCGGCTTCCAGCAGGGCCCGGTACTGGTCCTCGTCACTGGCGTAACCGTCGAGGAAGCGACGACCGGTCAGCTCGCCGATCTGCTCACGCACCAATTTCTGTTCGTAGAAGCCATCGCCCAGGCGCTTCTGCATGTGGACCGGGTCAAAGCCCATCTGCGTCAGCAGGTAGTCCGAGCTCAGCCAGTTGCGGTAATCGGCAAAGCGCGGATCGGTTTCCACCAGGTGCTGGCCACGATTGGCGTCAACCTTGAACAGACTGGCGCTGGGTGCCGTGTTGTCCAACGTGCCGGCAAGAATCAGCGCCGGGTCATCGCCATTGGCTTTTACGGCAGTTGCACCGGTCACCGCCGAGGCGCCGCCGCCAATGTTGGCGCCCCCCTGCCCGCCCTGCTGGGCGGCATCAGGCGCGTCAGAAGCGACCTTTGCAGCGATCTTACCGAGCACGTCCTGCAGACGGCCAGTGCCGACGCCGCCGCCATCACCGCTGTCCGCCACCGTCTTCGGGCCGTTGCCGACCGCTACACCCGCACTCTGTCCGTTGCTTGCGCCCGGCCCCTGCACCTGGCCGGCCCCCGGGCCGAGGTTGCCACCGGCTGGCCCGCCAGTGTTGACACTGCCGAACTCGAGCCCGTCCTGCACGTTTGGCGGGTTGCGACCGTCATTGAGGTTGCTCAGGTCTCCCACATCCACCGTCAAAGTGCCGCCAGCGGTGATCTGGCCACCCAGCTGACCGGTCTTCTCGGAGATGTCCGGATTGGTCCAGTTGTGGCGGGCGCCACCGAAGGTAACCGATACATTCTTGAACGAATGCGTGCGGTACAACTCCAACGCGATGTTCTCCACGCTGGACTCGGCCTTGTTCAAACCAACAATGGCCAGGTTTCCACCGGCAGCTATGCGCGCGTACTTGTTGGTCAGCGCATCGGTGTCGATGCGCATATTGCCACCGGCATGGATGATGGCGTCGGGGCCGGCAGACTGCACTACATCCTGCACGATGCTATGCGTTGCCAACCGGTAACGCTCGTTGCCGCTGAGGTTCTGGCTTGAATAGCGGTTGGGGTAGATAAGTATGCTATCCGGGTCGGTGTAGGCGTGCCATGCAGTCAGCTGCACGCAGTTGGTGGTACAGGTGCCATAGGCGTTGCTGTAGGTCAGGTTGTCGCTGACATAGCTGAAGGCCGGCGCCCCTGGCCCCAATACGGTGAGTTCGGCAAACGGATCATCCGCACCGTTGCTCACCTGATCCGGATTGCTTTGGTTGTCCTGGCGACCGGTGTAATAAATGGTCATGGTGCCGTCTGCAAGGTCAATGCGCGAACGCTCGCCCTTGGCACCGTAAAGCGCGCCACTGCCGAAGAAATAGGCTGTCGTCCGCGCATTTACCTTGATCACCGCCTTGTGCACCACATACCCGTCCGGGGTGATGTGGGGCGTGTCCTCCAGAATGTCATCCGGGCTCAGGTAGTAGATTTCATGTGCCTGGTAATTGGACGAATTGCGGATGTTGTTGGTGTTGTTACTGCCATTGTTCCACCAGCTCGGCTGATTCAACTGCGCGGTGCTGGAGCTGGACTCCTGGGTGACAATCACGTTCTCGCGGATGTTGTTCACAGCCAGCGCAGCGATATCCAGGTTGCCGGACACCTCGATGGTGGAGCCCAGATTGTCGATCTTCTGCGCAGCGCCGGTAGCAAGCCGGTTGGCATCCAGGGCGCCGCCGATCGCCGCATTACCGTCACTGAAGATCAGGCTTTGCCCGCTGTTACTGAGGACGCCCTGCACGCCGAGATCCAGACGCTCGCGAGCGGCGATAGTGGCCGCAGCGGTGATGCCATTGAGCACCTCGGCGCGGTTGTTCAAGCTGCCTGCTTCGATAGCGACATGGTCGCCGTAGATGCGTCCGCTGCCCACGTTGTCCAGCTGCCCTGCCTGCAGATGGTTGACCACGCCATCCAGCAGCCCGCGGTTCACCAATGCACCGTCGGCAACCAGATGGGTAATGCCCGCACTGCTGATCTCAGCGTTGGCGGCATTGTTGATGCTGCTGGCATGCACTTCCACGCCGCCACCCTGCAGCTTGCCCTGGTTATCGAGCGCGCCTTGGGTATTGAGGGTCAACTTGCCGTTGGCCGCCACTTCATCGGTGTTGGTGAAGCCTTCCACGAGGTTCAAGGTAGCGTCGCCCTGCGACCACACCTTGCCGTCGCCGGACAGGTGACGGGCATCCAGCTGCAGATTGCCACCCGACACCAGCGTGCCGCCGGTGTTTAGGACAGCATCGGCACGCATCTCAAGGTTATTGCCCGTGGACACCTGGCCACCGCTGTTGTTCAACTGCCCGGTCAGCTGCAGGCGAGCGTCGTTGTCAGCGATCAATTGGCCTTGGCGGTTGTCAAGGCTATGTGCAGTGAGCTGCAGATTCCTGGCCTGTAGCCCCAAGGTTGGGGTACTGGCGGTATTGCGGTTGTCCACCGTTGCTGCAGTTACCTGCAAGCTGCCACTGGATGCTATCAAGCCCGCGTTGTTGTCCAACGCGCCCTGTAGATTGATGGTCGCATCGGCACCGGACTTAACCTCGCCACCGCTGTTCGCAAGCTCCTGCGCTTGAACAAGCAGGCCGCCTGCGCTCACCAGCGAGCCACCGCTGGTGTTGTCGACGGCACCAGCATGCACTTGCGCTTCACCCTGCGCGAACACGACACCGGCGCGATTGTCGAGACTGCCGCTGCTGATATCAAGCGTTCCCGCGCTGACGATGCCACCCGCGCTGCCAGAATTGAGATTGCTCAGTTGCTGGCCAGCAGTATCGATGCTCAGCGCCGCTGCTGATTGGATCAGACCCGCGCTGTTATCCAGTGCGCCACTGCGTATGTCCAATGCTCCGGCCAGGCTGGCAAGCGTGCCGTCGCGATTATCTAGCGCATGGCCGCGGGTATCGATGCTGACGCTATTACCCAGCAAGGTGCCGCCACTATTGAGCAGGCCATTGCTGGCCAGTTGCAGCGAGCTACCGCCTTGTATCAGACCCGCGGTATTGTCGATTGCGTTGCCAGTGGTCACGGTCAACGCATCGCCGGTCGCAATGCTGCCACCTGCGTTGTTCAGCGTATCTGCATTGATGCTGGCGTCGCCGCCGCTGGAGACCGTTCCCTTGTCGCTGTTGTCGAGCAGGCCATCAACAGCGAGGACCAACTGCGAATCGCCCGCTGCATGCAGGGTTCCACCACGGTTGTCGACGCTACCGGCATCGATGCGGGTGTCGCCGGCGGCAAGGATATTGCCACCACGGTTATCCAGCGCGCCCGCTACATCCAGCCGATTGCTGGCGGAACCGGCGGCCTGCAGATTGCCCTTGTTGTTGATGAAGGCAGCTGCGCTCACATCGAAGCTGCCGTTGCTGCCGATGCTGCCACCGCTGTTGTCCAGACGGTTGGCAACCTGCAGCCGCAGCGCCTCGCTACCGGTCGCCGACAATTGGCCACCGGCATTGTTCAAATCCGTGGTGGTGATGGAGATGCGCTGTGCCGACGTGGTGCCATTGCCCAGGTCGGTGTGCTGGCCGGTGATGCTCAGCGCCCCGTTGCCCAGCAACGTGCCGCCTTGACCATTCAGGGTAGTGGCGTCGATGCTCAACGTGCCGGTGCCAGCATGCTGTACCGTACCGCCGGCATTACCGAACGTGGCAGCCTTCAACGACAAATCACCGTTGCTGGCGATGGTGCCGCCATTGCCGTTGTCCAGCGTGCCTTGCACCGTGATGCTGTTGAGTTGCTGGCCCGTGCCGAGCACGGTACCGCCGCGATTGTCGAAGCCCGCAGCATTTACAGTCAGCTGCTTGGCATTGAGCGTGGCATCGCGGTGATCCACCTGGCCTGCGGTCAACTGCAACGCCCCTGCGCTGGTGATGGTGCCGCGCTGGCCGTCGAGCTTACCGGTCTGCAGGACCAAAGCACCTTCGCCAGCGTGGCTGACGGTGCCTTCTTCATTGACCAGGCTGCCCGATGTCAGCGTCAACGATTCCGCGTTGCTGGCGATGGTGCCGTCACTATTGTCCAGCTCACCATCTACCTGCAGAACACTATCGCCGCTGCCAGCCGCACTGAGTGTTCCGCCGCGATTGGACAGGTGGCCGGCTTCAAGCGCCAAGGCGCCGTTTGCGGCAATCGTGCCGCGATCATTGTTGAGGAGATCCCGAACCTTCAGCTGCAGCGCATCACCGCCGGTCGAGACCAGCACGCCGTCAGCCGTTGTCAGGCTGCCAGCGGTCACCTGCAGGCGCTTGGCCTGGGTGGTTGCGCCCTGCAGATCCAGCGTTTCACCTTGCAGCTTGAGGTCGCCGTTGCCGATGATCTTGCCGCCTGCGCCATGCAACGCGTTTACAGCAATATCCAGCGTGCCTTCTCCAGCGTGCTCGATCGTACCGGTCCGGTTATCGAGGACGTCTGCTGCCACGCTCAGGTCGCCACCGGCTGCAACACGGCCGCCGCTGCTGTTATCCAGAAGCCCGTCTACTGTCAGCTGCAGGCTGGCTTCATCTGCGGTCAATACCGTGCCACCAGCGTTGTTCAATTGGCCAGCGTTTACGCTCAGGTCACCGTTACTGGACAGCACACCGCCGGTGTTGTCGAGCAGCTGGCCGACCTTCAGCGTACTGGCGCCGTCGCCGGCGGCAACCAGCTTGCCTTGGTTGTTGATGAACTGACTAGCGCTCAGCTCGACAGCACCATTGCTGCCAATGCTGCCGCCGCTGTTGTCCAGGCGGTTGCCCACCTGCAGATGCAGTGCATCGGTTCCGGTAGCAGCGAGCTGGCCTGCGGCGTTGCTCAGGTCCGTGGTGGTGATGCTGATGCGCTGGGCCGAAGTGGTGCCCTTGCTCAGGTCGGTATGCTGGCCCGTGATATTCAGGCTACCGTTACCGAGCAAGGTGCCACCTTGGCCATTCAAGGTATTGGCATCGATGCTGAGTGTGCCGCTACCGGCATGTTGTACGGTGCCGCCGGCATTACCCAGGGTTGCCGCTTTCAATGACAGATCGCCATTGCTGGCGATGGTGCCAGCGTCGCCGTTGTCCAGCGCATCCTGCACGGTAATGGTGCTGGCATGCTGCCCGGTTGCGACCAAAGTGCCACCGCGGTTGTCGAAGCTCCGCGCATCTACCGTGAGCTGAGTGGCACTGAGCGTGGCGTCGCGGTGATCAACCTTCGCAGCAGTCAGCGTCAACCCACCTGCACTGGCAATCGTGCCGCGCTGACCATCAAGCTGGCCCGTTTGCAGAACCAACGCATCTGCGCCGGCATGGCTGATGGTGCCGTCCTCGTTGACCAGGACGCCCGAACCCAGCGTCAATGTATCCGCGTTGCTGGCGATGGTGCCGCCGCTGTTATCCAGCGCTGCATCCACCTGTACGGAACTGCCGTCCGTACCCGCCGCGCTGATCGTACCGCCGCGGTTGGATACCGTTCCAGCAGCGAGTGCCAGCGCACCGTTGGCGGCGATGGTTCCGCTATCGTTGTTCAGCATGTCGCGTACCTGCAGTTGCAGGACGTCCTTGCCGGTGGACACCAAGCTACCGCCGGCAGTGCTCAGGCTACCGGCCTGCACCTGCAGGCGCTTGGCCTGCGTGGTGGCGCCCTGCAGATCCAGGGTTTCGCCCTGCAGTGCAAGATCGCCATTGCCGATGATCTTGCCGCCAGCGCCGTGCAGCGTATTGACGGCGATATCGAGCAGGCCGTTACCCGCGTGCTCAATCGCACCGCCCTTGTTGTCGAGCACGTCGGCCTGCAGGGTCAGCTCGCCGCCGGCTGCGATGCGGCCGCCGCCGCTGTTGCCCAGCTCGCCGTCCACCTGCAGCAGAAGGTCGGTGTCCTCCGCGGCCAACAGCGTACCGTCGATGTTGCTCACCTGCCCGGCCTGCACATGCAGATTGCCGTTGCTGGAAATAGCGCCACCGTTGTTGTCCAGCGTGCCGCTGATCTGCAAGGTGGTTTCTGCATTGCCCACGGCAATGAGCTTGCCTTGCTGGTTCAACAGACTGCCGGCAACGAGATTGATGGCGCCATTGCTGCCGATGCTGCCACCGTTGTTGTCCAGACGGTTGCCAACGTTCAAGCGCAGGGCTTCATTGCCGGTGGCCGAGAGCTGCCCACCGGCCGTACTCAGATTCTGGCTGGTGATGCTGATGCGTTGCGCGGACGTGCTGCCCTTGCTCAGATCGGTGTCCCGACCGGAAATATTCAACGTGCCATTACTCAACAAAGTGCCGCCCTGACCGTCCAGCCTGTCGGCATCGATATCGAGCGTGCCGGTGCCGGCGTTCTGCACGGTGCCACCTGCATTGCCGAGCGTGGCTGCCTTCAGGGACAGATCGCCATTGCTGGCAATGGTGCCAGCACTGCTGTTGTCCAGCGTGCCCTGCACGGTGATGCGGTTGCCCTGCTGGCCGGTCGCCACGACCGTGCCGCCGCGGTTGTTGAAGTTCGTCGCATCAACACTCAACTGCTGTGCCTGCAGCACTGCGTCGCGATGGTCTACGTTCGTGGCGCTCAGGCTCAATGCACCCGCAGTGGTGATGACACCGGCCTGGCCATCAAGCGCCCCCGTGTGCAGAGTCAGGCCTTGGCTGCCTGCGTGGCTGAAGGTGCCGTCGCGGTTGATCAAATCACCGAAGACCAGCGTCAGCGACTGCGCGTTGCTGTGGAAAGTACCCGCGCTATTGTCCACCAAGCCGCGCACCGTCCAGGTCGCCGCCTGCTTGGCGGCCTGCTCGATGCTGCCGCCTTGGTTGAGCAGGGAAAGCGCGTTCAGGGCAAACGTACCCGATACGCTCCACGTGCCCTTTGCGTTGTCGATGGTGGTCACATCTACCGTCGCCTTGCCCTGTACCCGCAAGGTGCCGGCCACGTTGAGCAGGTCACCACCGTTGACCTGCAGGCCATCAACACCCAGCTTGCCGCCGCTGTTGTCCAGGCCGGAGCTTACTGCCAGCTGCAGCGAGCCAAGTGCGTTGATCTGTCCCGCGTCGTTGTCCAACGACTGGGCGATGTTCAGTGCACCCGCAGCAAGTGGCGTGGCGCCATTGCCATTGCCCGTACCGCTACCGGTGCCGCCCTCTGTGCCACCGTTACCGTTACCGGCGCCGTTCTCGCCGCCGGTGTTTCCACCACCTGTACCGCTGCCATTGCCATTGCCGTTACCTGCGCCGGCAACTTCAACGCTGCCGATCTGCCCGTCAGCGCGGTTGCTGAGACCGCCCGCTGCAATCAGCAATGACTGCGATCCGGTCTGCTCGATGCTGCCGCCATGGTTGCGCAGCGACTGCGCGTTGGCCTCCACCCGACGGGCATTGATGATGCCGCCGCTGTTGTCCAGTTGTGCAGCAGTGCTGAGCTTGGCTTCATTGGCAGCGCTGATGGTGCCGCTGTTGGCGATGCCAGCTTGCGAGGAGATGCGTGCGTTGTCCTGCGAGTGCAGCGTGCCACTGTTTTCCAGCAGGCCTTCGGCGGTAACTACCAGCTCACCGGCCTGCGCACCGATCTTGCCGGCATTGCGCATGCCCACGCCGTGCTCGTTGCCAACCAGCCAGATCTTGTTGGCGTACATGCCGCCGAGTGCGCCTACGTCCAGTGCGAACATCGGTGCGCTGCCATTTGTTTCCTGTGCGCTGACCTGGCTGTGATCGGCACTGACCACGTTGCTGCCGAGGCTGGCCTGCAGTTGCTTGGCCCAGATGTTGGCATTCACTTCCAGCGAGCGACTGATGATGTCGGTGTAGTCGGCCTCGCTGGCATCCAGGCCAGCGCCGCTGATGCGTACCGCTCCGCCATCTACGCGGTAACCGTCCAGCACACCGCCATTGACGATGGCCGTACCGGTGGTCAAAGTGACCCGACTGGCATTGAGGAAGCCGCCGCCGTCCACCGAAATACCGGACGGGTTGGCGATCACCACCTGCGCGCGGTCACCGGCGACTTCCACGTAGCCGTGCAGCTGGCTGGGGTTGGCGCTGTTGACCTCGTTGAGGATAACCCGCGCCGTGCCCTTGCCCAGCCACGGATTGCCCTGCACCCAGCCACCAAGCTGGGTCTGCACATTGCCGCGCGAGTTGTTGAGGATGGCGCCTTCGCTGCCGACGTCGAACTGGCTATAGGTGTTACGCGATACACCGCCCGCGCTGGGCGTGGTGATATTCACCTGCGGCGTGCCGTTGGCCGATGTCACCACCGTCGGGCGCTGCCGCTCGGGCGCGCTGGGGTCGGCAATGATGCGACCAGCCTGTGCGCCGGGCGCCTGTTGCGCGGTGACTGGCTGTGCCAGGCCAACCCAGCCCAACGCCAGCCACAAACCAAAGCTCACCGGATGCAATGCCGCCATCGACAGACCAGCGCTGCTGCTACGGCCGCCGCGCGCCGCCTTCACCAGTTCCGACGCTACCTGCCACACGCCGAGAGTACGGTTATAGACCAGACGGTAAATACGATTCATGGCATTGCTTCCTTTCTATCCTTGGATGTGTGACATGCCGCCCGTCCATGTGGATGCAGGCGGCAGGTTCCATATGCGTGCGGCCAGCGTGGCCGCCGGGTATCAGAACGAGGCGCTCAGGCTGAAGCCGAACGTCGTGTAAGCGGTTGGGAAACCAGCGGGCTTGTGCAGCGGGCTGCCGACAAAGAAGTCCCATTGCGCATGCGCAACACCACCTCGCAGGCCGATGGCTGCACCAGCCAGGTAATCGCCCATCTGCCAGCGCGCGGACGGACCACCGATACGCCCGTAATCGGCGCCCAGATAGGCCTCCTGCCCGCCACCGAGCGCAAAGCCCAGCTCGTTGCGCAGCAACCAGCCGCGTTCGCCGCTCAACGACATCTCGCCGTCAAAGCCACGCACGGTGTAGCGGCCGCCGATGGAGAAGCGGTCCTGTGGCACCAGCGGTGACCGATTCCACTGCGCGCGCCAGCTGCTGGTGTAACGCACCGGCTGCTTGCCCAGCTTGAACGGCACCATCAACTGCGCATCAGCGGTTATCACCCGGCCACGCGCGGTGCCTTCGCCGAAGGCTTCTTCCGGTGCAGGCAGCGCATCGAAAGCAGCGGTTCCGCGCCGATAGGCAACACCGGCATCCAGCGTGCTGTTGCCAAAGAATTGCTTGTGCGCAAGCCCCAGCTCCCAACCGGCCATGCGCCTGCGCTGCACCTCGATCTCGGTGTCATCGATGAAGTTGTTCGAGTCGCGGTACCAGGCCCGCACATAGCCGCTGGTCTTGAAGCTGGCATTGCGGAACAGCATGCGCGTCAGCCGCGCTTCCGCATTGCGGCTGGCGCCGCTGTACACATAGGTTTCGTAGGCGCCGGCAACCGATTGGCTGTAGTCGTACTTGCTCGCATTGATGCCGAACAGCCATTTGCCGACAGGTACGCTGTAGTGCGCGGCCCAGCTGTCCGTATCGCGGCCACTGCCGTTGAACACCGACTTGCCGATGTTGACGTAGAACAGGTCGTTGAGGCCTGCCAGGTTGTCCAGCGACACGGTGGCGCCGGCCTGCAGCTTGCCGGTGGACTGGCTGCCGGAATCGTCCAGGCTGATGTTGGTGCGCAGCTTGAAGCGTTGCTTCCAGCTGATCAGCAGGTCGCTTTCGCCAGGCTTGGCCTCTGCGCCCTCCGTGGGCGGGGCAATCTGGATATCCACCGAGGCCGTTGGAACGCGCTGGAAGTTCTCCAGCGCCTGCTCGATATCGCGCAGGTTCAACAGATCACCGGGCGCAGCCGGCATCGCATTCCACAGTGCTGGATGCGACTGCGCACTGTCAGCGAAGCGGATGGCGTGGATACGACCCGGTACCACGGTCAATACCAGCTTGCCGCTTTTCAGATCCTGCGGCGCGGCGAGGATACGGGTGGTGACATAGCCACGGGCGATGATCGCGTTCTGCACGCGTTTCATCACGATGTCGACGCCCGCAGTACCAAGACAATGGCCAGTAGCAGGATCGTCCTTGGGATCGGCAGCCTTCAAGGCCCAGCGGAAATGCTCCGCCTCATCGCCTTCCAGGCTGATGTGATTGATGACGAAGCACGGTGCTTCGTCCACCGGCAGGCGCCCAAGCGCTTCTTCCGGCGTGGCTTGCAGCCGCGCATCGGGCTGCGCCTCCTGCTGCTCACGCAATACACGTTCGCGTTCTTGTTGCCTCAGCAATTCCTGGGCGTTGATGTCTGCTGTCTGCGCTTGCGCAGCGCCAGTACCCAGCAGTGCCGAACAAGCAACCGCCAACACCCGCGCACGCAACATCCATACGCCCCGCACCCGCACTCCATTGCATCCCATGGCAACTACTGTCCTTGTCCAACCGCAGCGTCCCGCTGCACGGAATGATTGGGGCCTGCGCACCATTCCGAGAAACATCGGCACTGCAGCCAAGACCGGGAACACGCCCCTGCCCTGCCTGCAACCGCCCCTGTAAGCACAACCTCTCGCGCCATTTTAGCAAACCAACAGATCTGATTGCTTCAGAACCAATTGCAGCTACTTTTAGGACAAGGGCCAATTGACATGACGTCATGACGGAAGCTTTGGTTTGTTGTGCTTTCCCGACATTGGAAAAAACAAAGGCCACGCAATGCGTGGCCTTTGGGCGAAACAAATGTCCGGACGGTTGATCAGAACGGAATATCGTCGTCGGCAAAATCGTCCATCGGCGGAGCCGACTGCTGCTGCGGGGGTGCCTGGCGCTGCTGCTGGCGCTGACCGCCGCCGTAGCCGCCACCGCCGCCCTGGTCCTGGTTGCCGTAACCGCCCTGGCCGCCACCCTGCTGCTGGCGCGGGGCCGACTGGCGCTGCGGACGATCGCCGCCGTAGCCACCGCCACCACCACCGCCGCCGCCTTCACCACGGCCGCCGAGCATCTGCATCTCGTTGGCGACGATATCGGTGGTGTACTTCTCCACACCGTCCTGGCCGGTGTACTTGTCGTAGCGCAGTTCGCCTTCGACATAGACCGAGCTGCCCTTGCGCAGGTATTCACCGGCGATCTCGCCGAGCTTGCCGAAGAACACCACGCGGTGCCATTCGGTACGCTCCTGCTGGTTGCCATCACGGTCCTTGCGCACGCTGGTGGTCGCCAGGCTGATGCGGGTGATCGCCATGCCGGCCTGGGTGTACTTGGTGTCCGGGTCGTTGCCGAGGTTGCCGACGAGGATGACTTTATTGATGCCGCGGGCCATAGGTTCCTACTCTTCCGTTGGGGTCCACCCGCCGGATGCGGGCAATAGCCCACGTATTATATCTGTCCGGCGACAGATAGCAGCCAATCCTTGCAGCCCTTGCGGCGTAAGGCTTGCGCTGGCCCTGCCGGGGTTACCGCCGGCCCGGAGGAGGTCCGGAGGGTGCGCCAGCCAGTGCTGGAATCGTCCGGCTGGCGAGGCCTCGCAGCCCCAGCCTGCCCCGTTTCGACGGCCGCATGGCATGATGCCAGACGTCGTTCAGATTGCTGGTCAAGATGGTCATCAAGGGCAAAGCCACTTCATTGGATATCGCGCATATGGCCGGCGTCTCGCAGCCGACGGTGTCGCGAGCGCTGCGTGGCAGCCCGATGGTCAATGCCGAAACCCGCCAGCGCATCCTCGATATCGCCCGCCAGCTGAACTACAAGGTCGACAAGAACGCCTCCAGCCTGCGCTGCCAGCAGTCCGGCACGTTGGCACTGCTGTTCTTCGAGGACCCGACCAATGATGACTCGTTGATCAACCCCTTCTTCCACTCGATGCTGGGCTCGATCACCCGCGCCTGTGCGCTGAAGGGGCTGGACCTGCTGGTCTCGTTCCAGCAGCTGTCCAGCGACTGGCATGCCGACTTCGAGGACAGCAACAAGGCCGACGGCATCATCCTGCTCGGCTATGGCGACTACCACGAGTCGGTGGAGCGGCTGCAGCGGCTGGTGGAGCAAGGCACCCATTTCGTACGCTGGGGCGCGGCCTTGCCAGGCCAGCCTGGCGTATCGATTGGCAGCGACAACTTCCAGGGCGGCTTTGATATCAGCGCGCACCTGCTTGAGCAGGGCCGCCAGCGCATCGCGTTCCTCGGCCACGCGTCCAGCCACTACCCCGAGTTCGAGGAACGCTACCGCGGCCATGTCGAAGCCTTGGCCGCGCGCGGCCTGAAGGCAGATCCGACGCTGCAGCATGACGCCATCACCACCGAGGACTCCGGCCACGCCGCCTGCATCGCCCTGCTCGACAGCGGCAAGGACTTCGATGCGATCTGCGCGGCCAGTGACCTGATCGCGATTGGTGCATTGCGCGCCCTGCGCGAGCGTGGCGTACGCGTGCCGCAGGACATCGCGGTGACCGGCTTTGACGATATTCCGTTGGCGGCATCGGTATCGCCGCCGCTGACCACGGTGCAGCAGGACACCAAGCAGGCCGGTCAGCTGCTGGTCGACAAGCTGCTGGGCCTGATTGCCGGTGAACCGGTGGAAGGCCTCACCATCCCGGTGAAGCTGGTGGTGCGGGAATCATCGCTCGGCGTGTGATTCGCGCCGTAGCCCATGTAGCCCGGGTAAGCGCAGCGCACCCGGGAAATGCAGGAACACGAAGTTTCGTCAGGTTCCATCTCCATAGACAAGTCACTTCTGCGACCTGTCGGACGCAAGCCCCGGGTGCGCTGTGCTTACCCGGGCTACGACGTTGCCGCGTGCCTTGACTCAGCTGAAATCCTTGAGGATTTCGCCCACGCCTGACGGTGATATCTCAAAGCCCAGCGGGGTGCCGGGGTTGATCACCACGCCGTAGCCGCCCGGCACGCGACGCAACACTTCGAGCATCAGCATGCGGATGTTGTGCGGGGCCTGTTGCTGGTGGAAACCGACCCGCGCCATATCGGTGAACACCGCCACGTGCAGCACGCCCTGCTTGTCGAACAGCAACGGGTCGAATCCACTGCCGTCGGCCGTGACCAGGCTGCCGGTGAGCAGCACCACCTCGGATGCGACGAAGGCCTGCATGAAGGCGCGGATCGGCAGTTTGCCGTCCATTGCGGTCTGCAACAGGGTTTCTATGGGGGTTTGCGGGGGAAGCTGGTTCATACGGTGCCGCCGGGAATGCCTGGGGGCGGATTGTAGCGGGTGGGGCTTTGGGGAGTCGCAAAGGCTCTGGTGCAGAAGCAAGAGCTACCCCTCCCCGGCCCTCCCCTTGCCTTCGGCAAAGGGAGGGAGACAAGCGAACCCTGCCGCGCCGCGATCTGCCCCCTCCCTTTTGCGCAGCAAAGGGGAGGGTTGGGGAGGGGTGCTTTTGGAGCGGGGCTGGAGTAGCGAGCTAAAGCTGCCCTCACCCCAACCCCTCTCCCGCAGGCGGGAGAGGGGCTTAAGCAGTCTACTGCGCCAATCTCTTATCCCGCGCGCCTTGATCCGCCATCGCAGCATCCAACTGCCCCTGCAGCTCAGCCTGCTTCACCTGCCCTTCCAGCACAAACACCTTGACGCCATGCGCCGGCACTTCGGTCTTCAGCGAACGCTTCACCTTCAAGAAACCGCCACCCAGCACATCACGCCACTGCCCGGCTTGCAGATAGCGACTGACCTCGAACGAACGTGCAGCATCACCCTTGTTCAGCAGCACCAGCGCCGTCTGCGCGGTATCACCATGTTGCAGCACGCGATAGAACACCGCCTCGTCGCCCTGCAACCGCTCGTTCACCTGCAAGCCGCGCTGCAATGCAGGCGTAGCCTCACGCAGCTTGGCGATGCGCTGCAGCGGCGCGAAGATCGGGCTGTTTTCCGCTTCATCCACCCGCTGCTGACCAAAGTACGCGCGATTACCCGCATGCTCGGCGCGGCCGCGCATGAAGCCGGTTTCCGAGCCGTAATAGAGCACCGGGATGCCGCGTGCGGTGAACAGCCAGTTGTGCGCATCGATGAAACCCGCATCACTGGCGTCCAGACGCGCCATGTCATGGTTGTCGTAGAAGCTCATCAACGCATAGGGATTGGCATACGGGCCGCCGCTCAGGTGCAGCGGTTCGACCAGCGCTTCAAAGCCCTTCTGCTCCTTGCCGAACACCGAGGACATCGCACCGCGCAACGGGAAGTCCAGCACGCTGACATTCGCGTTCGCCGGCCAGGTGTGCTCGGCAATCTTCGCTGCGTCGTAGTCGAAGGCTTCGCCGAACATGAACATGCCCGGGTGCTCGGCGCGGATGCGGTTTACGAATTCATGCCACCACGGATGCGGCAGCCAGCCGATGGTGTCGATGCGCAGGGCGTCCACACCCTGCGCGGTCCACTGCAGGTAGGCACCCACCAGGTAATCCATCACTGCCGGATTGTGCTCATTGAAATCCGACAGCTCGGCCAGGTTGCCGTCGAAGATCGAACCCTTGCTGCCATCTACCGGGCCGATGTTGTTGTAGAACGCATGCAGCGGGTTGTGCTTCGGATCAAGCTTGTCCGGGGCAAGGTTCTGATGGTCGGCAATCAGCTTGCCGTCCTTGTCGAAGATCTGGCCGAACTGCGGCTGCCGCTTGGGCATGGTCCAGGCTGGCGAACCGTGGTTGCCGACGATATCCAGCACCACTTTCAGCTTGGCATCGTGCAGTCCTTTCGTCAGGCCTGCGAAATCCAGGTCTGCGCTGGGCAGATGCTCATCCAGCTTGTAGAAATTGATGCCCCAATAACCGTGGTAACCGGTCTTGCCGCGGTCAGTCAGGGTGCTGGTGCAGCTGATTGGCTTGCTGCCGGTGAAGGCCTGATCGGGGTTGTCGATGATCGGCGTGATCCATACCGCGCCAAAGCCGAGCTCGCGGATGTAGTCGGCGTTGTCGAGTACGCCCTTGAAGTCGCCGCCGAGGTAGCCGATGTTGCCGTCGATCTTGTCCGGGCACGGCACCGGGATATCGAAGGTGGGATGCTCACCGCCCTGGTCGCGATGGTCGTTGCTGGTATCGCCATTGACGAAGCGGTCGGTGACCACGAAGTACACCGCATCGCTGGCGAATGGCTCGGTGGTGCCTATGTAATCCGGCCTGTTGTCGGCCAAGGCCGACCCTGCCACCAGTGCCAGACCAACGGCTGCTGCCAAACGACTACGCATCACACCACCTCCTGTTGCGACGGAACCCGCAGCACGAACAATCCAGCCACGAACAGGCTGCAACCACCCAGCACCAGCACGTGGATGGGATCGCCACCCAACCAGTTGCGCAGGGCAAAGCCCAAGGCGCTGGCGGCAACCAACTGCGGGATCACGATGAAGAAATTGAAGATACCCATGTACACGCCCATCTTTGCCGCCGGCACGCTGTCCGACAGCAGTGCGTAAGGCAGCGACAGGATCGAGGCCCAGGCAAAGCCGACGCCGACCATCGACAGCAACAGCCAGTGCGGGTCCTTGATCAGCATCAGCGAGATCAGGCCCAAACCGCCCAGCCAAAGATTGACCAGATGACTCCAGCGCAGGCCAATCGCCCGCACCATCAGCGGAATGATCAGCGCCGCCACGGCAGCGAAACCGTTGTAAGCGCCGAACAACACGCCGACCCAGTTCGCGCCTTCGTTGTACGCAGCTGACTGCGTATCGGTGGAACCGAAGTGCGTGCCAGCCACCGCTGCGGTGGTGTAGATCCACATCGCAAACAAGGCGAACCAGGAGAAGAACTGCACCCAGGCCAAGCGCCGCATCGTGCCCGGCATGCTGCGCAGGTCGTCGACGATGGTGGCCAGCATATGCGTGCCGGGCAGCAGCCGTGCCAGGCCGAGCAACAGGCCGTAGCTGGCACACAGGCCGGCCAGCACGTAGAGCATGCGGTCGCCTTGGCGCCAGGCGATCAACGCTGCCAGCAACACGCCCAGACCCAGCCACAGGCCAATCTGGCTCCATTGCGGCAAGCCGCCGACGCGTTGCGTCGAATGCACAGCGGACGGCTCCGCATCATCAAAACTGGCCAGCTCGGCCGGCGAATACTCGCGCGTGCTGAACACCGTCCAGCTCATTGCCAGCAGCAACACCCCGGCGCCGAAGTAGAAGGCATAGCGCACGGTATCCGGTACTTCACCCGGTCCCGCCGTATTGGCCACACCGAAGTGGGCAAGGATGAAGGGCAAGAAACTGGCCACCACCGCGCCCACGCCGATGAAGAAGCTCTGCATCGAGAATCCGGCAGGGCGCTGCTTCGGCGACAACTGATCACCGACGAAGGCACGGAACGGCTCCATCGAGATATTGATCGAGGCGTCCAGCACCCACAGCGTGCCGGCGGCGATCCACAGCGTCGGCGAGTTCGGCATCACCAGCAGCGCGAGCGTGGTCAGCACCGCGCCGATCATGAAATAAGGGCGGCGCCGGCCCCAGCGCGTCCAGGTGCGGTCGGACAGATAGCCGATCACCGGCTGCACCAGCAGCCCGGTCAGCGGTGCGGCGATCCACAGCCCTGGCACCGCATCCATCGGCGCGCCCAGCGTTTCAAAGATGCGGCTGGCATTGGCGTTCTGCAGCGCGAAGCCGAACTGGATACCCAGGAAGCCGAAACACATGTTCCAGATCTGCCAGAACGACAGCTGCGGTTTGCTATTCATCAAGCGCTTCCCCCCTCCGGGAATCACGGATGCGATGTTGGGCGCGGATGCGCTGCAGCCATGGTAGAGGGCGCACCTGTGATCTGCACCGCTGTTGCATACGTATTCAATACGCCGTCACGCCCACGGCGGCCTCCGGCAGGGAATAGTGGCGCCACGTGCCAGCCAGCAGGGCCGGCGCGCCGACCAGAAACCGGAGTTGAGACCCGCATGGCCGATACACGTCCCACCCCTGCCCGCCTGTCGCTGAAGGCCGCGTTCGCGCTGCTGCTGGTCAGCTGCCTGCCGGCCCACGCTGCCGATCTGGCGCGCATTACCTCCCCCGACAAGCAGCTTGTCGTGGTCGTCGAATCCCAGCATGAAGGCCGGCCTTCGTACCGGGTTGAGCGCAATGGCCAGGCAGTGATCGCACCGTCGCGGCTGGGCATGCTGCTTGGCGACGGCCGTCTGGAGCGTAATGTCGCCCTCACCGGACAGTCGCAACGCAGCTTCGATGAAACCTGGGAGCAGCCCTGGGGCGAGCGCCGCCTGACACGCAACCATTACAACGAACTGCGCGCCAGCTTCACCGAGAAGCCCGGCGCTGGCCGCAACTACGAGCGCCGTTTTGACGTGGTGTTCCGCGTCTATGACGACGGCATCGGCTTCCGCTACGAGTTCCCGCAGCAGGCCGGCATGAAGCAGGCGCAGATCCATGCCGAGCTGACCGAGTTCGCATTGGCGCGCCCGGCCACCGCCTGGTGGATTCCCGCCTTCGAGTGGAACCGCGAGGAATACCTGTACCACCAGACCCCGCTGAAGGAAGTCGGCACCGCGCAGACCCCGCTGACCCTGCGCAGCGACAACGGCCTGCATATCTCCATCCACGAAGCCGCACTGGTGGACTACGCCGGTATGAACCTGGCCCGTGGCGATGGCGACATCCTGCGCGCGACGCTCACCCCGTCCAGCAGCGGCGCGCCGGTCGTGCGCGCCCTGCCCTTCAACACGCCGTGGCGCACCATCACCATCGGTGAGAAGGCCGGCGATCTGGCCGAATCCAGCCTGATCCTCAACCTCAACGAACCCAATGCGATCGGCGATGTGAGCTGGTTCAAGCCGGCCAAATATGCCGGCGTGTGGTGGTCGCTGCACCTGGAAACCGAGACCTGGGCCACCGGCCCCAAGCACGGCGCCACCACCGAAAACACCCGCCGTTACATCGACTTCGCCGCCGCCAATGGCTTCCGTGGCGTGCTGGTGGAAGGCTGGAACATCGGCTGGGACGGCGACTGGTTCGCCAACGGCGAGGCCTTCGACTTCACCCGCGCTACCCCGGATTTCGACCTGCCCGAGCTCGCCAGCTACGCCGCTGGCAAGGGCGTGCACCTGATCGGTCACCACGAAACCGCCTGCGCGGTCAGCCATTACGAACGCCAGCTGCCAGCCGCGCTGGACCTGTATGCGCGCAACGGCGTGGATGTGATCAAGACCGGCTACGTCTGCGACGCAGGTGACATCCACCGCCAGGATCAGGTCGACGGCCCGATCACCCGCGAATGGCACGAAGGCCAGTGGATGAGCAACCACAACCTGCGTGTGCTCCAGCAGGCCGCCGCCAAGCACATCGCGATCAACTCACACGAGCCGATCAAGGACACCGGCCTGCGCCGCACCTACCCGAACTGGGTATCGCGCGAAGGCGCACGCGGCATGGAGTTCAACGCCTGGGGCAACCCGCCCAACCCGCCGGGCCATGAAGCCACGCTGGTGTTCACCCGCATGCTGGGCGGGCCGATGGATTACACCCCCGGCATCGTCAGCCTGAAGGGCCGCAACGGCCTGGCCCTGCGCAGCACCCTGGCCAAGCAGCTGGCCCTGTACGTGGTGCTGTACAGCCCGGTGCAGATGGTCGCCGATCTGCCCGAACACTACGCCCAGCACCCGGACGCCTTCCAGTTCATCAAGGACGTGGCGGTGGATTGGGAGGAAAGCCATGTGCTCAATGGCGAGGTTGGCCAGTACGTGACGTTTGCACGCAAGGCGCGTGGCAGCGAGGAATGGTTTGTCGGCAGCGTTGGCAGCGAGAAGCCGCAGTCGCTGGATGTGGCCTTGTCGTTCCTGACCCCAGGCAAGCGTTACCGCGCGGAGATCTACCGCGATGGTGACGGCGCCAACTGGGAAACGGCACCGTTTGCGTTCGCTCGTGAGACGCGGGTGGTGGGTAGTGGCGACCGAATCAAGCTGCAGCTTGCGGCTGGTGGCGGTGCTGCTGTGCGCTTTGTGCCGGTGGAGTGAGGGCTGGACGGCCTGAAGCCAAGGCTCTGGGCTTGTGGGGCTTGGGGCTTGGGGCTTTGGACGTCTGGCTTTTGGCTTTTGCTCTACAGCCGTCATTCCCGCGCAGGCGGGAATGACGGCATGAACCAAAGCCACAACCGATGCCACAGCCACAGCGATTCCCGCCTTCGCGGAAACGACGGCGTGATGGCAGAACCGTCGCCGAAAGCGTTTTCAGACCTATCTGCCGCCGCAAAGCCCCATTGAATACGTATGCAGCCCAGCACCACGGGCTTGCCCGCTGATTACCATGCGAGTCAGTCGCAAGCAGCGAAAAAAACAGCGACGCATCCCCCACACCAAGACGGGGGAGCACAGAACACAACCAACCGACATCACCTGGGAGAGGGGAGTATGTTGAACACCAAGCGCAACCTGCTGAGCGTTGCACTGGCCTCAGCCATCACACTGACAGCCGCCAGCGCACACGCACAGACGGCCGAAGAACAAGCCAAGGCCAAGGCCGAAGCCACCAATCTGGACACCGTCACCGTCACCGGCATCCGCCGCGGCATCGAGAGCGCGATCTCGGTCAAGCGCGACTCGACCTCGATCGTGGAAGCCATCTCGGCCGAAGACATCGGCAAGCTGCCGGACGTGAGCATCGCCGAATCCATCGCCCGCCTGCCCGGCCTGGCCGCCCAGCGCGTTGCCGGCCGTGCCCAGGTGATCAGCGTGCGCGGCCTGTCGCCGGACTTCGCCACCACCCTGCTCAACGGCCGCGAAGTGGTCAGCACCGGCGACAACCGCAGCGTCGAGTTCGACCAGTACCCGTCTGAGCTGATCAGCGGCGTGACCGTCTACAAGACCCCGGATTCCGGCTTGGTCGGCCAGGGTCTGTCCGGCACCCTGGACCTGCAAACCGTGCGCCCGCTCAGCTATAACGAGCGCGTCATCGCGCTCAGCGGCCGCTACCAGAAGAACTCGCTGGGCGAAGCCGCTGGCGAAGACCCGTATGGCAGCCGCGCCAACTTCAGCTACGTCGACAAGTTCGCCGACAACACTATTGGTCTGGCCATTGGCTACTCCCATTCGGAGATGTCCAAGCAGGAAAACCAGGTCGGCCTGTATGAGCCTTGGCAGGCACTGGGAGACGATGGCTGGCGCCCTGGTGTCCCCGGCGGCACCTACTATTCCGATGGCATCAAGGCACTGCGCCGTACCGGCCACGCCAAGCGTGACGGCGTCATGGCGACCCTGCAGTTCCGGCCCAACAACAGCTGGACCAGCACGCTGGACACCTTCTACACCAAGGCCAAGGAATACGACACCGCCAACCAGATCGAAATCCATCTGGGTGGCTACAACGGCGGCTATGACCCGCTCAACCTGACCGACGTGGTGGTCGGCAGCAACGGTAGCTTCGAGAGTGGTGTTGCGCACAATGTCTACCCCCTTGTGCGCGGCATGTACAACCACCGCGAGGACAGCATCAAGGCCATCGGCTGGAACAACGAGTTCAACTTCGGTGATGTGCGCGTGGTTGCCGACGTGAGCTGGTCCAAGGCCGAACGTGATGAGCTGAACCTGGAAAACAACCTGCAGCTGCTGCCGGCACCCATGCTGGATTCGGTGAAACTGAACTTCGCGGGTGGTAGCTTCCCGAAGTTCACCCCGGGGCTGGATTACTCGGACTACAGCAAGCTCTACCTGACCAATACCATCTACGGTTCGGGCTATGGCAAGACCCCGCATGTGGACGATGAGCTGAAGGGATTCAAGCTGGCCGCCACCTTCCCGGTGCCGGAGGGCTTCACCTGGTTCTCCGACTTCGACGTCGGCGTGAACTACGCCGACCGCAGCAAGAACAAGACCCAGGCCGAAGGCAACATCAACCTGGGTGCACAGGGCGACACCAGTATCGCCGCCGACCTGCAGTACAAGCCGGTCAACCTGGGCTTTGCCGGCGCCGGCTACATCCCGGCCTGGAACGTGCCTGCTGCGGTTGGCCGCTACATGGTGTTCAACCCGACCACCACCGAGAGCTACCTGATTCCGAAGCAGTGGACGGTGGACGAGAAGATCACCACCACCTTCCTGCGCGCCAACATCAGCACGCAGATCGGCTCGATCCCGGTACGCGGCAATGTCGGCATCCAGGCCCAGCACGTTGATCAGTCATCGCACTCCAACTACTGGGACGGCTCGCAGGCGGTTGGCAGCCAGGTGATTCCGATCAACGAAGGCAAGAAGTACCTCGACTTCCTGCCGAGCCTGAACCTGGCCTTTGAACTGCCGGCCGAAAACACCGTGCGCTTCGCCTTGGCCCGCCAGGTAGCACGCCCACGCGTCGATGAAATGCGCGCCTCGATGGAGTTCGGCGTCGACACCAACAATGGCACGCCGGGTGCCAGCGGCGGCAACCCCAACCTGGATCCGTGGGTGGCCAACGCGGTGGACCTGTCGTGGGAGAAGTACTTCGGCAACAAGGCATATGTTGCTGCGGCGTTCTTTTACAAGGACCTGAAGACCTACGTCTTCACCGAAAAGCGTGATGGCTACGACTTCACCGACCAGGTAGACGCATGGCTGCTGGCCAACGGCGTCAGCCTGCCGCCGGGCATTGTTGTCGACAAGACCGGTACCTATACCGCACCGTTCAACGGCAAGGGTGGCAGCCTGCGTGGCCTGGAACTGACCGCATCACTGCCGCTGGATCTGTTCTCCGACGCACTGCGCGGCTTTGGCGTTGTAGCCAGTGCCGGCTTCAATGACAGCAACATCACCATCCCACCGGATCCGGCAACCGTTTCCAGCGTTGGCAGCGATCCGATCATGCTGCCGGGCCTGTCCAAGCGCGTTTACAACTTCACCGCCTACTACGAGAACAGCGGCTTTGAAGTGCGTTTGAACCAGCGCAAGCGTTCGGACTTCATCGGCGAGATCGGCAACTTCAACGGCGCCCGCACCCTGCGTTACGTCAAGGGTGAGGATGTGCTGGATGCACAGCTGGGCTACAGCTTCGGCGACGGCACGATGTTCAAGGGCCTGAGCCTGTTCCTGCAGGCCAGCAACCTGACCAACTCCAAGTACGAAACCTATGCCGGCACCAAGGACCGGCCTCTGGAAACCGTGGAATGGGGCCGCACCTACCAGGTGGGTGTGAACTACAAGTTCTGATTCATCCCATGCAGGACCGAAGGCCCGCTGCCAACGCAGCGGGCCTTTTTGTTCGCCGAAGTGCTTGCCGGTGCCGCAGGGAGCTTGGCGGCAAGACAGGCTTTCCGCTAACGTAACTGCGTTATGTCGAATCGAACTGCTCGTCAACAAGGAAGATGACTCATGGATTTTCTGCGCCGGCTGCTGCGCAAGCAGCACGACGAACACCCGGCCGAGCTGCGCCAGCTACATGCCGCCCTCAAGACCTACCACAGCTCAGCCCAGATCGAAGCCGATCACGTCCGTCTCGCCAACGGCGTCAGCGTACGGACTCAGTTGATCGAAACCCATGCTTTCCCCAACGGCGGGGTCAGGACGGCTACAGCCACGCTGACATCGCATGGCACTGCCTTCCCTGACGGTCTATACGAGTATCAGCATGCAAGCGGCGCGAATGTGGAGAGCGCACTGCACAATGGTTTTGATACCTGGGCCAGAACGGACCTTGTCGCCATTCTAGATGCGCTGGCAGTACGGCCGGAGCACTGCACCACGATGGAGTTCGACTTGCCTGCCCAGGCCAAGCAACAGCCGCGTTGCCGGCAAGTCGTGTTCGGGCCTACTGCCCGCTACGCCGCCAGCCCTGCCGCGGAGGAAGCAGGCCATGGGTTCTGTCCGTGCTGCCTGTTCACCAACAGCCGTGCAGCTTTCCAATCAAGCCTGGCCGCTGAGGGAGTGCTGGGTATCCGTATTTTCGTTAATCGAGACAGCGATGGCGAGTTCACTGCGGACTGCAGGGTCAATGGCCAGGATCACCCTGAGGCCCTACCCTTGCTGATCGAATACGCCAGAAGCTGGCCTGGCGAAGGCAATGAGTTCCGCAAGCAATATGTCGTTATCCGCGATAAGCCTTGAGCGTTGTTCACTGACGATCACATTGGAGGCGACGCAAGTGCATGCTCCACAGCAAATCCTGGGGGATCTGGCG
Organism: Stenotrophomonas sp. 610A2; assembly: GCF_030549615.1. NCBI lineage: Bacteria > Pseudomonadati > Pseudomonadota > Gammaproteobacteria > Lysobacterales > Lysobacteraceae > Stenotrophomonas > Stenotrophomonas pigmentata. Next base: position 1,444,260 of record NZ_CP130832.1, on the reverse strand, counting down.
TTGAGCTTTGGCTTTGGCTTTGAGCTTTGAGCTTTGGCTTTAGATTTCGCTTTGCACTATTGCTCTGGAATATCCCTTCTCCCGCTTGCGGGGGAAGGTGCCCGGAGGGCGGATGGGGGGAGCTTTGGCTTTGGCTTGCTTTTAAAAGCGCCCTCACCCCAACCCCTCTCCCGCTGGCGGGAGAGGGGCTTTAGCAAAAGCAAAAGCCAAAAAAAAGGCGGAGATGTTATCTCCGCCTGCACAAAAGAGAGAGCAACAAAAACTCAGCTGCGACGCGCGCAATACACTGCGTGCCCAGGCAATACCAGTTCGCCACCTTCAACCGCACCCGCGACCGGACCCGGCAGCGCCAACGCCTGCCACTCGCCCGCCGGCAACGCATGCCGCACGGCCTCGCCCGACAGATTGAAGGCCAGCAACAAGCTCTCATCGCCGGCCTGGCGCTCGAACAGCAACACCGGCTCAGCACTATCAAGGAAACGAATCGAACCCTCGACCAAGGCCGGATGCGCCTTGCGCCAGCTCAGGAAGCTGCGGAATGCGTGCAGCACCGAATCGCCATCCACCTCCTGCGCCTGCACCGACAAAGCCTGATGTTCGGCAGGAATCGGCAACCACGGCTTGCCAGTAGTAAATCCAGCCAACGCCCCATCGGTCCACGGCATCGGCGTACGACAACCGTCGCGGCCCTTGAAGTTCGGCCAGAAGGTAATCCCATACGGGTCCTGCAGCGCCTCGAACGGCACGTCCGCTTCGCCAAGACCCAGCTCTTCGCCCTGATAGATGCACACCGAGCCACGCAGCGAGCAGACCAAGGCCGCCAGCATCTTCGCCAGCGACGGCTTGGCCGGATGCCCGCCCCAACGGGTCACCGCACGCTGCACGTCATGGTTTGAAACCGCCCAGCACGGCCAGGACTCGCCCATCGCCGCTTCCAGCCGCTCGACGGTGCCGCGGATGTAGGCCGCGCTGTAATCATCCACCAGCAGCTCGAAGCTGTAGCCCATGTGCAGGCGGCCCGGCGCGGTGTACTCGGCAGTCGTCGCGAGCGAATCCTCGGAAGAGATTTCACCCAGCGTCACCGCCTGCGGGTACTGGTCCAGCAAGGCACGCAGGCGCTCGAGGAAGCCAATGTTCTCCGGCCGGGTGTTGTTGTAGTAGTGGTACTGGAACGCATATGGATTGTCCGGGCTGAAACCGCGGCCAATACGCTCGCTTTCGGGTTTTGGCGGGTTGTCGCGCAGCTGCGCGTCATGGAAGCAGAAGTTGATCGAATCCAGGCGGAAGCCATCCACGCCACGATCAAGCCAGAACTTCACGTAATCCAGGGTTGCCTGCTGCACCGCCGGATTGTGGAAATCCAGGTCAGGCTGCGAGGCCAGGAAGTTGTGCAGGAAATACTGCCGACGCCGCGGCTCCCACTGCCAGGCCACGCCGCCGAAGATCGACAGCCAGTTGTTCGGCGGGCTGCCGTCATCGCGTGCATCGGCCCACACATACCAATCGGCCTTGGGATTGTCGCGGCTCTCGCGGCTTTCCTTGAACCAGGCATGGTCAATCGACGTATGGCTGAACACCTGGTCGATCATCACCTTCAGGCCCAGCGCATGCGCCTTGGCCAGCAAGCGGTCGAAATCGGCCAGGTTGCCGAACAGCGGGTCCACATCGCGGTAGTCGGCGATGTCATAGCCGAAATCAGCCATCGGCGACTTGAAGAACGGCGACACCCAGATCGCATCCACGCCCAGCGAGGCCACGTACTCAAGGCGATCGATGATGCCCGGCAGGTCGCCGACGCCGTCGCCGTTGGTATCCAGGTAGCTGCGCGGGTAAATCTGGTAGATGACGGCACCGCGCCACCATGGAGTCTTGGACATCGAACGCCCCCCTACGGGCCTCAGAGCCCCTGTTTCAGGGCCGCGAAATGTATGCCGGTCAGCTTAGCGTCGGTGCTTTGCCGGCGGTGTTGCTTGCATACGTATTCACTGCGCAAAGGCCCGGTCCTGTTCGGTTTTCGGCCCTGACGGGCCGCCTACCCCGACACCGCCTATAATCCCCGGGTACCCCCTGAAGTCTTCCTATGAGCATCGCTGAACATATCCGCCCCGCGCTGGGCCTGCCTGCCATCCAGACCCTTGCCGCAGCGGACATGGCTGCCGTCGATGCCCTGATCCGTCGCCGCCTGTCTTCGGACGTGGTGCTGATCAACCAGATCGCCGACCACATCGTCTCGGCCGGCGGTAAACGCCTGCGGCCGATGCTGGTGATGCTGGCCGGTCATGCGGTCGGTGGCGCCGGCCCTGAGCACCACCAGCTGGCGGCGATCATCGAGTTCATCCACACCTCCACCCTGCTGCACGACGACGTGGTCGACGAATCCGACCTGCGCCGTGGCCGCAGCACCGCCAACGCCTTGTGGGGCAATGCCCCCAGCGTGCTGGTCGGTGACTTCCTGTACTCCCGCAGCTTCCAGCTTATGGTCGAGCTGGAGCGCATGGCGGTGATGCAGATCCTGGCCGACACCACCAACCGTATCGCCGAAGGCGAGGTGCTGCAGCTGCTGCACGTGCATAACCCGGATACCGACGAAGCCGCTTACCTGCGGGTGATCGAGCGCAAGACCGCGGTGCTGTTCGCCGCCGGCACCCGCCTGGGCGCGCTGGCCACCGGTGCCGACGAGGCCGTGCAGCAGAAGCTCTACGACTACGGCATGCACCTGGGCTATGCCTTCCAGATCGCCGACGATGTGCTGGATTACTCCGCCAATGCCGACGAACTGGGCAAGAACCTGGGCGACGACCTGGCCGAGGGCAAGGCCACCCTGCCGCTGATCCACGCCATGGCGCACTCGGACGAAGTGGTCCGTAATCGTCTGCGCGAGATCGTGCAGGACGGCGATGCCAGCGCGATGCCGGAAGTGTTGGCCGCGATCCACGCCACTGGCGGCCTGGAATACAGCCGCAAGCGCGCCGTGGAATATGCCAACGCCGCCGAACAGGCGCTGGACGGCCTGCCGGAAACCGATGCCGTCGCCGCCCTGCGCGGACTGGCCCGTTACGCCATCGAACGCAGTCACTGATCGCGATGGCGGGCCTGCAGCAGTTCAACGAGGAAGAACGCGCCGTGCTGTTGGCGGTGAAAGGGGTCGGTGCCACCGTGGTTTCGCGCTTGGAGCAGTTGGGGTTTCATTCCCTGCAGCAGCTGGCCCAGGCCGAAACCGGTGATGTCGTCAGCCAGGCCTCCGCCATGCTGGGCAGCAGCTGCTGGCGCAACAGCCCGCAGGCGCGGGCGGCAATCAGCGGGGCAATAGCGGCGGCGCAGAGCCGGGCGTCGTTGTAGGAGCTGCGTCAGCCGCGAAGCCACGGTTGTTCCCGGCGCTACCAAAGGCGAACCGCCAGCAGCGCTTCCCGTGCGGACAGCTGTTGCCGCGACCTGACAGGTAGTCAGCTTCGCGGCTTACGCCGCTCCTACAAATCTGCAAACCTGCAACCTGATGGATTGCTGGTGAAGCCTCTGCCGAGCATGGCTCGGCATTACGCTCCCTCCCTTTCGCGTAGCGAAGGGGAGGGTTGGGGAGGGGTAGCTTTACCGCTTCTGATCTTGCTCTGGCTTCGCGGCTTACGCCGCTCCCACAAACCTGCAAACCTGATGCTTTACTGGTGAAGCCCCTGCCGAGCATGGCTCGGCACTACAGTACGGTCAGTCGCCCAGGCGCTCCTCCAGGAAGTTGTCCATCATCTTCCAGGCGCGCTTGGCTGCACGCGGGTCGTACAGGCAGCCCGGTGGGCTGTTGGCGTCGGACTCGGCGAAGCAATGCACCGCGCCGCTGAAATTGACGAATTGCCAGTCAGCCTTGGCCGCATCCATTTCGCTGCCGAAGTTGGCGATGTCCTCGGCGGTTACACCGCGATCAGCCGCGCCATTGAGCACCAGGATCGGCACCTTGCCGCTGCCGGCTGCTGCCGGGGCTGGGGTCGACAAGCCGCCGTGCAGGCTCACCACGCCCGCCAACGGCATGCCGGCACGGGCCATTTCCAGTACGGTGGTGCCACCGAAGCAGAAACCCACCGCAGCGATGTGCGATGCATCCAGCGGAACCTTGCCAGCCTGTGCCTTCAAGGCATCCAGCGCCGCAGCCGCACGGGCGCGCAACAGGGCCCTGTCCTCACGCAACGGCTTGGAAGCCGCAGCCGCCGCATCTTTGTCCGTGGGGCGCAGGCTCTTGCCGTAGACGTCAGCAACCAGCACCACATAGTCATCGCCGGCAATCTGCTCGGCCTTGGCGATCGCCGAGGCGTTTACACCACGCCAGTTCGGCACCATCACCACGCCAGGGCGGCGCGCATCGCCTTCATCGTCGTAGACCAGCACGCCACTGAAGGTGGTGCCGTCGTGCTGCCACTCCAGCGGTTGCGTCTTCATTGCCGCCCATGCCGGCGTTGCCGCCAGTCCCAGCATTGTCACTGCAGCCCATCGCCACTTGTTCATGCCTGCGCTCCTGAGAAGAGGTCGGAGGGCATCAGCTCGATCGCGCGCCTCCCGTGCCGCATTGTGCATTGGCGGCGTTACGCAGGTGTGCTTGGATAGGCATACCCCACGCATCCACTGCCCCATGAGCCTTGTCGATACCTTCCTTTCCGGCCTTGTGCCGCGCTTGCCTGCAGACGACGCCCCGATGTGGCGCTGGGTGGAAGGCGCAAGCGAGTCCGACCTGCAGCGCCTGCAGCTGCAGTGGCCGCAGGTACCGGCAAGCCTGCTGGAACTGCTGGCGCAGGTGGACGGCAGCCACTACCGGGACTACCCGCTAGGTGAGGTCAACGTGCTGATGCTTGGCTCGGACGTCGGCGACGGCAGCTATCCCTACTACCTGCGCTCGGTGCAGCAGATCTTCGAGGACAGCGCGCAGTGGGACGACAGCATCCGTTCCATCTACGAAGAATGGCTGGACGATGAGCCGGAGATTCTCGGCGCCGGCATCGATGCCGACGTGCCGATGGGCAGGCGCCTGTGCTTCTCGCACTGCATGAACAACGGCGGCACCTCGATGCTGTACCTGGATTTCGATCCTGCCGACGGCGGCATCAGTGGCCAGGTCGTGCGCTATCTGCACGACCCGGACAGCTATGCGGTGATCGCGCCCAGCTTCGATGCCTATCTGCAGCAGCTGATCGATGGCGGCTACGCTTTCACCGAAGAAGAGGAGTGATCTGCAGCTAGTCGGTGGCGCCGACTGACAGTCAGCGCCACTTCGGCCTCGGCCAAGGCCTTACAGGATGCCGATACCCGGAATCGCGCTGATGCTGTCCGGATCAAACCCGGCCAGCTCGGCGAAGTGCCGTCCACGCGCCACATAGTCCTTGTAGGCACCAAAGCTCGGCGCGCCCGGCGACAACAGTACTACCCCGCCCTGCTCGCCAAGCGCGGCACGCGCCAGTTCCACCGCATGCGGCAGATCGGTCGCGGCGTGCAGGCCAAAGCCGCCCGCCTCGGCCAATGGCGCGAGCAAGGTATTGATGCGTGGACCGTTGTTGCCCATGGTCACGATCTCGACCGGCGCGTTGTCGCGCATGTGCTCGGCAAAATCCTGCCAATCCACGCCGCGATCGTGCCCGCCAACCAGCAAAGCGATGCGCTGCCCGGCGAAACAATCCAAGGCGGCCAGCGACGCATGCGGCGTGGTGCTAATCGAATCATTCACCCAACGCAGGCCATCGCGCTCGCCCAGCAGCTGCAGGCGATTCGGCAATGGCCGGAAACTCTGCACCGCTGGTGCCAAGGCAACCGCATCCAGACCAAGGGCTTCCAGCGCGGCCAACACCGCACACAGGTTGCCGCGGTTGTGGCGGCCGGGCAGCGGCGTGTTCGAGGTGTCGAACACCGCTTGATTACCGCGATGCACGACTTCGCCGACCATATGCCAGCCTTCGGGATGGTTGAACCAGACGATCTGGCTGTGCGGCAGCTGCAACGCGCGCAGGTGTTCGTCGGCGGCGTTGAGCACGGCGACGCGCGGATGACCGCCGGTCACCAACGACAGTTTGTCGTCGATGTAACGCTGCTCGCTGCCGTGCCAATCCAAGTGTTCCGGAAAGATGTTCAGCACGATGGCGACGTCCGGCCGCGTACCGCTGCGGGCGACTTCGCCGGTCTGGTAGCTGGACAGTTCCACCGCCCAGTATTCCGGCGCTGGTTGCGGATCCAATGCCTCCAGCAGCGGCAGGCCGATATTGCCGATCAGGCCGGTGCGATGCCCGGCCGCGCGCAGCAGATGCGCCAGCAGCGAGGTGGTCGTGCTTTTGCCCTTGGTACCGGTCACGCAGACCGTGTTCGGCAGCGCGCTATCGGCATCGGCGTGCTCGCTGAACCACAGCGAGGTGCCACCGATGAACTGCGTGCCCTGCGCCAAGGCATGCTGCGCCTCGGGCTTGTACGGGCTGATGCCTGGCGACTTGATCACTACGTCGAACGAAGCAAGCAACTCACCGCTGAGCTCGGTTTCAACGCGCAGGTGCGCATCGCCAAGCGCAAGAATTTCTTCTGCCTCGGAAGCGGAACAAAGCACACTCAAACGCGCAGGAAACCGCTCCTGCGAATCACCGCTGACCATTCCCCATTCCCGATCACGCAGCGCGTGATAGGCCGCGCGGCCCTCACGCCCCCATCCCCACAGCGCGACGCGTTTGCCTTCAAGCTGCGAAATTCGCACGCAGACGCTCCCACAGTGCTGCCGGGATGCGGTGCTCGCCATCAAATACCAGCAGCGGTTCAATCTGCAGTTCGTCCGCCGCCAGGGTCGGCTGGATCAGGTTGGCGAAGCGCTTGACCAGCACGTCTTCCTTCCAGTCCGGACGCGATGCCAAGGTCGCCATTGCCGCGCGTGATTCCTTACCCTCGCCCACGCATTCGAACGGCTTGTGATCCTGGAACTCCAGCAGCGCGTCGTAGCCGCCGGCCTGTTCCATATCGTCCAGCAGGTTGCGGCCGAAGATGCGCACCAGGCGGATCTTCGGCATGAACGGGGCCAGCGCCAGGAACACGAAGTGGCACTTCGGGCAGACGCCGCACCAGCGGTTCACCGGGCGCTCGCCGAGGATGTGGAAGTTGCGGTTGCAGCTGGAGAAGTGCGCGTCGTAGAAATCGGTCTTGGCGAACTGACGGGCAACCGCCAGCTCCGACAAGGGACGCAGCAGCGAGTAATAGTTCAGGTCGGCGGCGATGTGCTGCTGCACATATTCGCCGAACGCCTTCTCGAAGGCCCAGCCCTTGGACCACTGGTGGTTCACTTCACCGGTACCGGCAATCTGGCTGCCGTAGCTGGCCGAGCGCTCGTTGGAGAACACCACTTGGTCCACGCCCTGCACCACGGCTGCCAGCACCATGATCGCCGAGTTCACCGCGGTGACCGGGATATGCCCGTTCCATGCGCCCTGGCGATTGAGCTCGAACAGCTCCGGCGCCAGCGTGCGGCCGATGTTGAGGGTCGGCAGGCCGGTGCGCTCGGCGCAGGCACGGATCAACTGCGAGCCACCGATCCAGGTGACGGTTTCGGCCACTCCGGCATTGCGCAGGGCTTCGATGCTGACCAGCGAGTCCTTGCCGCCGCCGATGGCTACGAGTGCGTGGTGGGAGAGGCCAAGTTCGGGAGCAGAAGCGCCCTCACCCCCTACCCCTCTCCCGTAAACGGGAGAGGGGAGCGAAGCTGGGAGCTTGAACCGGTCGCGCAGGTTCAGGCCGTTGCGGTAGGCGAATTCGCCCAGGCCGTTGAAGTACACCGTTTCCACCAATGCGGCGGTGGCCGCGTCGATGGCGTAGCTGTCGATGCTTACCTGCGCCGGCACCGCCGCCTTGTAGTAGCTGACACCTGCAATCAGGTGCAGCAGCTGCAGGGCGCGTTGCACCGCTGCCGTGCGCTCGTCGTCCAACTGGAACGGCGCGCCCGGCACGGTGACGGTCTCGGTCAACTCCGGACCGTCGTCGAAGGCGTATACCAGCCGCGCCACACCGGTGTCCGCGGCGAAATCGCAGCGGACGAAGCGGAAACGGGAAACCTGGTCTTTATCAAAAGCTGTCATGGCGTATCCGGAAATCAAACTGGCCGTTGCGCGTCAGCGCGCAACGGACGACAAAGGTTTTCGCAGCAAACAGACGTCATTGCACTTCATCAATGACGTCCTCGCGCGGCAAGGCGCGTTGGTTATAGGTACTGGCCATGCTGAAACCATAGGCGCCAGCATCGGCGATGACCATCACATCGCCCGGTGCAGTCGCCGCCGGCAACTTCACCCGCTCGGCGAACACATCGCTGGATTCGCAGATCGGGCCGACCACGCTGAAATCAACATCGCGCTCGGCGTCCAGCCGCGACAGGTTGGCGATATCGTGCCAGGCGTCGTACAGCGCCGGGCGCAGCAGGGCGTTCATGCCGGCATCCAGGCCAACGCGGCGCACGCCATCCTTCTCCACTACCTGCGAAGCATGGGTCAGCAGCACGCCGGACTCGGCCACCATGAAGCGGCCAGGCTCGATTGCCAGCTGGAAGGCCGGGTGCACCGCCTTGATGTCGGCCAGGCCAGCGGCCCAGGCGTCCAGATCGAAGGGCTCGTCATCATCGCTGTACGGCACCGGCAGACCGCCGCCGATATCGAGGATTTCAACGCTGCCGATACGGCGTGCGAAGCCGGCCATTTCATCGACCATCTGCTTCCAGTGGCCACTGTTCTCGATGCCGCTGCCCAGGTGCGCGTGCACGCCGGTGATGCGGATATCCAGCGCGCGGGCAGCGGCGATGAACTCATCGACGCGCTGCGCGGACAGACCAAACTTGGAATCCTTGCCGCCGGTGTTCACCTTCTTGTGGTGGCCATCGCCGTGGCCAAGGTCGATACGCAGCCACAGCGAGCGGCCACGGAACACTTCCGGCCAATGCTTCAGCAGCTCGACGTTGTCGACGGTGACAGTGACGCCACGGGCCAGCACCGCCTGGTACTCGGTGATCGGTGCGAAGCTCGGGGTGAACAACACGCGCTCCGGAGTGATACCCGGCACCGAGGCGAACACCAGTTCCACCTCGCCCTGGGATACACATTCCAGACCGAAACCTTCGGCAGCGAGCGTGCGCAGGATCTCAGGATGCGAGTTGGCCTTGATCGCGTAGAAACGGCGGTCGATCGCCGGGATCGCCTTCAACTGGCGGGCACGCTCGCGCACCTTGTCCAGGTCATAGATATAGGCCGGCGTGCCCTGTGCGGCCAGCTCCAGCAGCTTCTTCTGCTTACCCGGTGCCTGCCACCACGGCGTCTGCCGCGGACGGATGCTGCCGATGATTTCACGCCAGCGCGGGCCGAATACCTGCTCTTCGTAAACCGGCATCGCGCCGCTGTCGATCAGCTCGGCGTGCAGGATCGGCAACAAGCCATCCGCATCGGCCTCGTCGATCACGAAGGTCAGGTTCAAGTCGTTGGAGGACTGCGAAATCATGTGCACGCGCTCCTTGCCGAACGTGGCCCACACGTCGGAGAGCTTGTACAGCAGCGAGCGCATGCCGCGACCGACCAGGGTGATGGCCGCGCACGGCACGATCACCTTGACCTTGCAGATCTGCGACAGGTCAGCCGACAACGCCGCCAGCACATCGGTGTTGACCAGGTTTTCGGAGGGGTCCAGCGACACGGTGACGTTGGTCTCGGCCGAACCGATCAGGTCAACCGACAGGCCATGCTTCTTGAACAGGTTGAACACGTCGGCCAGGAAGCCGACCTGCTGCCACATGCCGATACCTTCCATCGAGATCAGCACGATGCCGTTGCGACGGCTGATTGCCTTGACGCCCGGCACCGGCTCGGCGGCGCCGTCGATGCTGGTACCCGGCATATGCGGGCGCTCGGTGTCGAGGATGGCCATCGGCACGCCGGCATCGCGGCAGGGCTTGATCGAACGCGGGTGCAGCACCTTGGCGCCGGTGGTGGCGATTTCCTGCGCCTCGTAATAATCCAGGCGGGTCAGCAGGCGCGCGTCCGGTACATCCTTCGGATTGGCGCTGAACATGCCCGGCACGTCGGTCCAGATTTCAACGCGGCTGGCGCCCAGCAGCGCGCCGAAATAAGCGGCCGAGGTATCCGAGCCGCCGCGGCCGAGGATGGCGGTGCCACCGTCGCCGTGGCGGGCAATGAAGCCCTGGCTGATCAGCATGCGGGTGGGCTGCGCCGAGAAGCGCTGCTTGAAATCGCCGCCGCCCTGCCACTGGCAGTTCACCGACAGACGCTGCGACCACTCAGTCTGGTTGGGTGCGGGCGGCAGTGCGTTCAGCCATTCACGCGCGTCCATCCAGCCGAAGTCCAGGCCGTTGCTGCGCAGGTAGGCGGCACCGACGCTGGAGGACAGCAGTTCGCCCTGGCCCAGCACTTCGGCCTGCCAGTCCAGCGGACGGCTGGCCGCGCGCGGGTCGTCGAGCAGCGCCTGCAGCGCGGCCAGGCGTTCAGCCAGCACTTCGCTGCCCAGCTCCAGCTCGGCGAGGAATTCATTGTGGCGGGTGACCAGCGCGGCCACGCGCTCGCGGCTGTCGGCGGCGCCATCGGCAATTGCGGTCAATTCGTTGGTGACGCCTGACAAGGCCGACACCACCACCAGCACCCTGCCACCGGTCTCGTCCGCACGTTTTTTCGCCAACTGACCGATCGTGTTCCAGCGATGACGACGGGACACCGAGGTGCCACCGAACTTGAGGACGATCCAGCGATCAGCGATTGGGGAAGCAGACATTGGCTTTGTGGATTCACTAGTGGGAGAAAGACCCGGCAATGCGGGCGGAACTACCGATTCTATGCCAAGGCCGCTGTGCCGGGACGGCTGAGTTACCGGCGATACCATCGCCGCCCGGCCTCCCTTCCCGGGGCGGAGAAAGTAGCATTTGCAACGATTCGGGTCATCTTTGGGTGAATGGAGGGAGCGAACCAGGGATTGGCAATGACGACATTCCGCTCGCTCATGCCTAAGCTGGGCTGCCCTGCTCCACCCGCAAACCATGCGCCAACGCCGTTACCTGCAACTGGACGTCTTCGCCGCCCGCCCCGGCAGCGGCAACCCGCTGGGTGTCATCCTCGACAGCTATGGCTTGGACACCGCCGCCATGCAGGCCCTCGCCGCCTGGCTGAACCTCTCCGAGACGGTCTTTTTCCTGCCGCCGGACGAGGGCGCCAGCTACCGCATCCGCATCTTCACCCCCAGCAGCGAACTGCCCTTTGCCGGCCACCCCAGCGTCGGCGCGGCTTGGGCGGCGGTCACCTCGGGCCTGGCGACGCCGCGTGACGGCCAGCTGCTGCAGCAGTGCGCTGCCGGCCTGCTACCCGTGCAGGTGGGCGGAGCGAGAGAGACCCCGACCATCCTGTTGGCCAGCCCACCCGCCCAGCAGCGGCAAACCGCGCCCGGCGGCGTACCGGAACAGCTGCAGGCCTTGCTCGCGCCGGGATACGCCCCCGAACTCTGGGACAACGGCCCAGGCTGGTGGCTGCTGCCCGCGCGTGACGCCGCCAGCATCCGCGCATTCGTTCCGGACATGCCCGCAATCGCCGACTGGGGCAATGCCACCGCCGCGACCGGTGTTGCTGTGTTCGCCGCCGAACCCAGTGCGGACCACGCTCTGGTGACCCGGGCGTTCTGCCCGGCCGATGCCGCCGACGTACCCGAGGACCCTGTCACCGGCAGCGCCAACGCCTTGATCGCCGCCTGGCTGCAGCAACACGGGCAACTACCCAACGCTGATGGCAGCTACGTAGTCAGCCAAGGCCGCGAAGTTGGTCGCGACGGCCGGGTCCAGATATCGATCGACGCGCAAGGCAGCGTCTGGATAGGCGGACAGGTGCAAGCGGTTATCGACGGACAGGTGCACTGGTAAGCTGCCCAGCCGTCGTCTGGAACCGATTCGCAATGTCTGTTCGTCGTTATCTGCAGTTGGACGTGTTCGCCGCCCGCCCAGGCACCGGCAACCCGCTGGGCGTCATCGTCGACAGCGAAGGCCTTGATGATGCCGCGCTGCAGGCCATCGCCGCCTGGCTGAACCTGTCCGAGACCATTTTTTTTCTGCCGCCCGATGAAGGCGCCAGTTACCACATCCGCATCTTCACCCCGAAGGGCGAACTGCCGTTCGCCGGCCATCCCAGTGTTGGTGCCGCCTGGGCCGCGGTGGAACTGGGTCTGGCCACGCCCGACGACAACGGCCAGCTGATCCAGCAATGCAAAGCCGGTCTGCTGCCGGTACGGGTACAGGGCGGCCGCTGGTTCCGCCAGATCCATGTGCGCAGCCCGCAGGCGGAGCGCCGCGATACCACCCTCGATGCACTGCCCGAAGGCCTGGCTGCGCTGGCCAAGCCCGGCCACAGCCCGGAACTCTGGAACAACGGCCCGGACTGGTGGTTGCTGGAAGCCGGCAGCGAGGCCGCCCTGCGCCGCTACAAGCCGGAGCTGGCGGCCATCGGCGCCATGCCAGGCCGCGGCAAGCTGGCGGTATATGCACCTGCCGACCGACCGGATGTGGGCTACCAGTACGTGGTGCGCGCCTTTGCGCCAGGCGTCGGTGTCAACGAAGACCCGGTAACCGGCAGCGCAAACGCGCTGGTTGCCGCGCAGTTGTTGGCACAGGGCCGGATCAAACCCTTCCAGCAGTACCTGGCCAGCCAGGGCCGCGAGCTCGGCCGCAATGGCGAGGTGCGGGTGGAAGTGGATGCGGAGTCCAACATCTGGATTGGTGGTGAGGTGCAGCAGGTTATTGCTGGGCAGATTGAGTGGTGAGGGCGCAAGCGGTGCCCGCTTTTCCCTTCTCCCGTTAACGGGAGAAGGTGCCCGAAGGGCGGATGAGGGGAAGCGTGCGAAGCACGCATGCCTTTGACTTCGCCTTTGCCGACAGTAACAACCCAAAAGCACCAAGCAAGCGGACTTCGTCCGCCTCCCCTCACCCCAACCCCTCTCCCGCAGGCGGGAGAGGGGCTAAGGCAAAAGCCAACTGCAACTGCCAAAGCAACAGCCACGGCCAAAGCAACTGCAACAGCAAACAGCAACAGCCTCACAGCATCCGGACATCCCATGACCACCCGCCGCTTCCTGCAACTCGACGTCTTCGCCCCGCGCCCCGGCACCGGCAATCCACTGGCCGTCGTACTCGATGCCGATGGCCTGGACGATGCCGCCATGCAGGCCATCGCCCGTTGGACCCGCCTGCCTGAAACCACCTTCATCTTCGCCCCGACCAAACCCGGCAGCAGCTACGGCATCCGCATGTTCGCGCCGCAGAAGGAGGTGCCGTTCGCCGGCCATCCCAGCGTCGGCAGCGCGCATGCCGTGCTTGAAAGCGGCGTAGCAACACCCATCGACGGACAACTGGTACAGGACGGCATCGCTGGCCAGTTGCCTTTGCAGATCAGCGAACACGACGGCGTGCGCACCATCGCCATCCGCACCCCGCGCGCTTCGGTGGCCGAGATCGTCACTGCGGACGATCCACGCCTGCAGCCTGCCATCACTGGCTGGTCGCTGGGCATGCTGCCGCCGGCCTTGATGGATGGCGGCCGCCGTTGGTGGGTCGTTGAAGTCGCTGATGAAGATGCGCTACGCGCGCTCCACCCGGACTGGGACGCGATCGCCACGCTCGCTGAATCCACCGGCGCGATGGGCGTGTTCGCCTATGCACGCGCTGCTGGCGACAACTACCAACTGGTGGTCCGCGCCTTCGTAGGCAACGGTCGTCGTTTTGAAGATGCAGCCTCCGGTGCCGCCAATGCGGTGTTGGCCGCCTGGCTGGACGAGCGCAACGCACTGCCCGGCGTGGATAAGCGCTACACCGCCAGCCAGGGGCGCGAAGTCGGTCACGATGCCTTGCTGGAACTGCGCATCGACGAGCACGGCGATGTCTGGTCCGGTGGGCAGGTGCAGACGGTGATCCGCGGAACCATTGATTGGTGATGCGGTCAGAGACTCGCCAATAGCCGATCAAGACAAGGAGTTCGGAATGCGCAGATGGATCTCACTGCTGGTGCTGTTGTTCGCCCTTACCGGTTGCGCTGCAGAACCGTCGGCGCAGCCATCCAAAGCACTGTTCGTTGGCAACAGCCTCATCTACGTGGGCAACCTGCCAGCGACCTATGCTGCGCTCAGTACAGCCAATGGCCATCCGCTGCAGAGTCAGATGATCGTCAAGGGCGGCGCGCTACTCGACGAACGGGTTGCGGATGGCTCGGTTCAACGTGCGCTGGCCGAGCATCGGCCGCAACTCCTGGTACTGCAAGAACAAGGCGGCGCCCTGCTGTGCTGGCCCGACGAAGCCGCCTGTGCGAAATCGCAGTCGGCGATCAGGGCACTGGCAAAGGCAGGTAGCGACGCCGGTGCAAGCGTACTGCTGCTGGGCAGCTACCAGGCACAACCAGCAGCATCTGCCCGCCTGATCGCCAAGGAAGCAGCCGCCGCCGGACAGGCCGGCATTCCTTATGTGGCAATCTCCGAAGCCCTGCGTAGCGCATCGGTCGCAGCTCCCGACCTGCAGTGGTATGACGCCGACGGCATGCACCCGGGCCCGGCGCTGACCCTGCTCGATGCCATCCAACTCTTTCGCGCCATCCATGGCCGCTTGCCGGAGCATGGCTTCTCGGTGGAAGCGCCGATCTATCTACCCAGAAGCGGGCTTGAAGCAAGTCTGCGCGATGCTGACGAGCGCGCGCCGCTTGCCGACACACCCACACACATCCACTACCCGGATGCGATGATCCAGCGCATCAATGCGCTACTGCCATCCGCGCAGCCCTGACAACGAGTTCGCCATGCCCCACCTGACCATCGAATACAGCAACAACCTCGCCACCGCCATTACTCCAGCCGTGCTGCGCACCCTCAACCTTGCGCTGCTCGGCACAGGCCAATTCGAGGAGGCCGACATCAAATCGCGTGCGCTGGGGTTTGATTGCGTCGCGATCGGAACCACTGACAGCCCACGCGGCTTTGTGGCCGCGCGCTTGGCAATACTCAGTGGTCGCAGTAGCGAAATCAAACGCGAGTTGGCCGACACGCTGCTGGCCGCGCTTGAATCTGCCATCGCCGCTGGCGGAATGGAGCTGCAGATCAGCGCCGAAATTGTCGACATCGATCGTGAAAGCTACGCAAAAGCCGTGATCCAGGCAGAGACCTGAGCGAATACCCGCAGCGACGAAACTCCTGCTGAAGGCGCTTCAGTCCGCAGGACCGCGCGCCGTGACGCTCAGCTCTCGGCCATCTTGAACGTGACCTTCGCACCATCAAACAAGGTGAGATAGGCATCATTTGCGCGCAGTTTGACGTCTACCCAGAAAATCATTTCCTTGGTCCCGGGTACAAACTCGGAGAACGAGGTATTGACGCTGAGCTCCACCTTTCCCCTATCGCCACGCGAGCTCAGCACTTCGCGCTGCAGGTTACGCAGCTGGCTGGCGCCTTCTGCGGTCAGTGCCAACTCATAGGTTGTCACTGCGATGTTCCTGCTGAGCACACCGGGACTGCGCTCGCCCTGGGTGCTGCCCATCAACCGCAGCGGCATCGCCGCTACGCGCGCAGCCTGCCCTTCTGGCTGCAGCTTCAAGGTCAGGCGGGTGGCCTCCGGGTTCAAGGTATTGCCGCGGGGAACCGCCACCTTGACCCGGATACCCGCAGGATCCAATTGGACCAAGGCACGTTCATCCAATGAAGAAAGGCGCAGCGCGGTGGACAAAGGGATCGAGGCGCAGGCGCACAGCATGACCAGGCACAGCAACATGGACGTTCTTGCAAAGAACACAGGAAACGGCATCACAGCATCTCCTTGATATCTGCACTTCCCTATTGGCGCGCCGGTTCCGGGAGCCATCCCATGCCCCGGCCGTGCCACTATCGCGGCAGACCTGCCATGGGATCAACAGCATGATGCCTGTTCACTTTTACTCCGTCTCGCCTTTCCTTGCTACCGAAGACTTGCCTGCCACTTTGGCGTTCTATCTCGACAAGCTCGGCTTTTCCCTGGCCTGGGAATGGGGCCAACCCGCAGAGCTGGCGGCTGTGTGTCGCGATCAGGTAGAGCTGACGCTTGCCAACCGTGCCGATGCCAAGCCCGGGGGTATCAGCAGGTTGTACCTGCACATCGATGGCATCGACGACTATCACGCGCAGCTGCTGGCTGCCGGCGTTGCCATCACCGTTGCCATTGGCGACCGGCCCTATGGCATGCGCGATTTCAGCGTCACCGATCCGGCGGGCAATGTGCTGTGTTTCGGGCAGGCGTTGCCGCAGCCGGCGGGGGATGTGGGAACGGCGTAAGCCGTGAAGCCCGTACCGGGACAGGCAGGCCGACAACTGCAATCGCAAACAAAGCGATTGCAGCTGCATCATCAGCTTCGCGGCTCACGCCGCTCCCACAGTCCCAGCTGGTTTTTTTGCAATCTGGTAGCCCAACCAGGCGAACGGGATGTAGGCCAGCAGCACGTCCAGCACCTCGAACCAACGCGGTGCTGGCAGCATGAAGCAGCTGGCGATGCCGCCGGCCAGGAACAGCAAGCCGATCAGCAGGGCCGGCACTTTGCTGCTGCGGCCGACGATCCAGGTTGCCAGCAACGCTCCAGCCAACGTGCCCAATGCATGGGCGAGGAAAGGGAACAGGAAGTGACGGGCCTCGAACAAGGGCATTGCGGCTTGCAGGCCTTCAGTCGTACTGGTGTCCGTACCGGCAGGTGGTGGCACCAGATGCCCGCCGAGCAGGATCAGCCCCATGTTCACCGCACTGCCGGCGATCAAGCCCAGCACCACCGCCAGCAAGCCTCTCAGGAATGCGCGCATCACCCTCTCCCCACCCGTCCGATGATTGGCTGAGTATGATCCAAGCCTTGCCTTGTCGCTTGCCTTCTTTCTGGAGATCCGCGTGTCCCACCGCCCCCTGCAGACCTACCGGGGCAGCTGCCACTGTGGCGCTGTCAGCTTCCGCATTGAAACCGACTTCCCGGAGCTGACCACCTGCGACTGCTCGATCTGCCGGCGCAAGAACGCCTTGATGGTGAAAGTGCATGAGTCCGCCTTCGAGCTGCTGTCCGGACAGGACGCATTGGTGGAGTATCAGTTTCACACGATGACCGCACACCACTATTTCTGCGGCACCTGCGGCATCTATCCGTTCCACCGCAAGCGAGTTACCCCGGACTACTTCGGGGTGAATGTGTTCTGCCTGGAGGAGTTTGATCCGGCGGGGATTCCGGTCCGGGCGACCGTGGGTGCGGGGATGGCCTGATCAGGCATCTGGAGGCGGCTTTGGCTTTGGGCTTTGGGCTTTGGGCTTTGGGCTTTGGGCTTTGGGCTTTGGCTTTGGCTTTGGCTTTGGCTTCGGCTTTGGCTTCGGCCCTGGCCTTTTCCCTTCTCCCGCATGCGGGAGAAGGTGCGCCGCAGGGGCGGATGAGGGCAGCTCTTGGCTTGTAGCTTCTGCTTCGCCTGCTGCATGCCGAGGTAAAGCGAAACTGCACGGCGCTACGCGCCGCCCCCTCACCCCAACCCCTCTCCCGCTCGCGGGAGAGGGGCTCCAAGCAAAGCTAAAGCGGCTTACCGCCAGTTGTAGTTGAACGAAACACCAATGATGCGCGGATCGTTGTAGACCGCCGCCATGTAGTTCTCGATCACACCCTTGAGGTTCTTCTCGTTGGTGATGTTGCGGGCGAACGCCGCCACTTCCCAGGCGCCGTAGCCGCCGGTGTAGCCAACACGCAGGCCACCTTCAAAGTTGCCCTTTGAGTAGAACTCCTTGCTGTCGTACAGCACGAACTGGGTTTCGCCCTGCTTGTTCCAATCGGTGGCGAAGAACACCGCGCCATCATCACCTACCGGAATGTCGTAACGCGCAGCCAGGTTCAGGTTGTACTTGGGTGCGTTCGGCAACGGGTTGCCATCGATCTGGGCGTAGACGTTGCTGCCGATCTTGATGGTCGGGTCGTTGACCGTACACACCACAACACCATTCAACGCGCAGACCTGCGCATAGACGCGTTTGTCCTGGATCTCGCTGTGCAGCAGGCTCAAGCCGGCGGTCAGCGACAGGTTCGGGATCGGACGCCAATCCATGTCGGCTTCCAGACCATAGGCACGCGCCTTGTCGGCATTGAACAACACGCCGTTGCCGTTGGAATCGTTGCCGTTGAGCTGGATGTCGTTGACCGTATAGGTGAAGCCACTGACGTTCAGGCGTAGGCGGTTGTCGAACAGGCTGCTCTTGATGCCGGCTTCCCAGGACAGGATGGTTTCCGAATCGGCGGTGGTGAAATCGGCATTGAATACCGCCGAGCGGCCCTGGATGGTCGGGCCACGGAAGCCGCGCGCCACGCGTGCGTACAGGCTCAGCTCCGGGCTGACCTCATACATCGCGCTCAGGTCCCAGCTCGGCTGGGTATCCGACATCTCGACGTTGTGGCGGCCCTTGTAGGTCACCAGCCCGGCGGCGGTGTCGGCGGTCTTCAGCAGGCGCGTGCTCTTCTCGTCCTTGGTGGCGCGGACACCCGCGGTCAAGGTCAGCGCATCGGTGGCCTTCCAGCTCACTTGGCCAAAGCCTGCCCACGAGGTATTGATGTTGCGCAGGCGCACCCAGTTGTTCGGATTGCGTGCCGGTGCGTTGAGGAACCAGGCGCGCTGGTAGAAATCGGTGGTATCACGCCCGTCGAAGTAGAACGCGCCAACCTGCCACGACAGCGGATCAGTGTCATTGGAGGCCAGACGCAGCTCCTGGGTGAACTGATCCAGGTCCTGCACCTGCCCCATCGACTGGCCGTAACCATTGGGCAGGCCATTGACCGGGTAGTTCGCCGCGGCACCGCCATCGGTATCACCGCGGCTGTAGCCGGAGGTAGTCTCGTAGGCGCTGATCGAGGTCAGCGTGGTGTTGCCGAAATCATAAGTGGCCTTCAGTGAGCCGCCATGAGTCTTGTAGGCCTGCGGGTTGTTGTCAGCCTCGTCGAAAGCAACCTTGTCGCGCGGCACGTCAGTGCGATTGCTGCCCTTCACCAGCGCATTGCGCAGGAACAGGGTGGAGGTGCCTTCATAGTCGCGGGTGTGCACGGAACCGAGCAGCGAGAACTGTTCGTTCGGCTTGTACAGCAGCTGCAGGCGCAGGTTGCGATCGTCGTAGCCACCCATGGTGTCGTTCTTCGGCGTCACCGTGCCGTCGGCGCTGGGGCCGCGATAGGTGTTGTCCACCCAATCATCGCGGTGCTGGTACAGGGTCGACACGCGGTAGGACAGCACATCATTGATCGCGCCGCCCATGCCGCCGTCGATGGCGACGGTGTTGTAACTGCCGTAGCTCACGTTGACCCGGCCACTCGGGTCCTGGCTGGGCTTGGCGGTATCGAACTTGACGATGCCGGCGGTGGTATTGCGGCCAAACAAGGAGCCCTGCGGGCCGCGCAGCACTTCGACCTGGTCCACGTCGTAGACCGGGTTGGACTTGAGCACCACATGCTCGAGCACCACGTCGTCCTGGATGATGGAGACCGGCTGCGAGGCACCGAGGTAGAAGTCGATGTTGCCCAGGCCACGGATGTAGAAGCGCGGGAAGATGCGCCCGGTGGTGGTCTCGGCATAGAAGCTGGGCACCCGGCCGGACAGCGCCAGCAGCGTATCGTCGGCACCTTCGGTATAGCTGCGCAGGGCTTCGCCCTGCACCACGCCCACCGACACCGGCACGTCCTGCAGGTTCTGCTCGCGGCGCTCGGCGGTGACGGTAATGGTATCCAGCGCCGTGGCGGCGCTGCGCGCCTCCGCCGGCGCGGCATCCTGGGCCAGCGCGGTCTGTGCGGCCAGCGGCAGGATCAACAGCGCGCAGGCCTGGGCCAGCAGCGAGCGACGCGGGAAGTCGTGGGTAACGCGGGTAACTGCAGAAGTGATGCGGTGACGCTGCATGGAATGGCCTTGGTTGGCAGTTGATGATTGCGCTCAGCCCGGATAGGGCTGACTGCGCGGCATGAGGCGCGCAGATCATCACTTCACAAGGTTTCAATTCGATGGCATTGCCAACCTGGAAGCCCTTGAAGCAGAACGCCAGCGCGAGAGCAATCGGCTCCCACGCTGGCGACGACACGCTTCAATCAGCTCCTGCGCTGCAGGCGCTCAGCGTAGTTGGTCCTTCAGGAACAACCAGGTAATCAAGGTCGCATCCGGCCCCTTCGGGTCAGTGAACGGCAGGCCTGACTGGCTGCCGCTCCAGGCATGCCCCATCCCGTGCACGAGATAGTCCTGGACCAGGGTCTTGCCGCCGTAGGTGTAGTTCTTGACCGTGTACGCGCGTCCACCCGGAACCTGGCCTGCGATGGTGCTGGTCGGCACGTACTTGACCGAATCATTGTCCAGCCCGTCATCAGCAAGATCGTTGGTCTGCAGGAACTGACGCACCGCCTGCTGGCCGTTGACCGGGTTGACCGTGGCATCGGCGCTGCCATGGAACACCAGCACCGGCAACGGGCGCGGCGACGGCGAGCCGGAGCACTGCCAGGCAAGCTTGCCATTGCTCTCCGGCGAATAGATGCTGCCCGCCAACAACGCATAGGCGCTGCCAGATATGGTGGTTGCGCCCTTGTACATGCCGCCGGAATGGATGGCACCGGCAGCGAACACGTCCGAATAGCAGGCCAGCATGATCGAGGTCATCGCACCGCCAGCGGAAATGCCAGTGACATACACCCGGCGCGGATCGACCGCGTAGCCGGCCTTCACCGCATCGACTATCCCGGCCAGGATTGAAGCCTCACCGCTTCCACGCGCCTGGTTGATCGGCAGCTGCCAGTTCCAGCAGCGCGTCGGGTTGGAGGTAACGTTCTGCCGCGGATAGACCACGATGAAGCCTTCGACATCGGCGACATCATTGAAGCCCGAGGCTTCGCCCATCAGGTTGGGCCCGTTGACGCAGCCATGCAGTACCAGCAGCACCGGCAATGGCTTGCCTGCCTCATAGCCCGCCGGCACCCATACCTGGTACTCGCGGGCGCCGAAAAGGTTGCCGTACACACCGAAATCCCAATGGCCTGCAGCGCTTTGCGCGAACGCGCTGCCCGCCGCCAGCCAGCTGCACAGCAGCAGTACAACAGCCTTGATTGAAACGATTCCAGATTTCATAGCCAGATCCTCATGCGTGAGTCGTGGATGAAGTCGTACCGGAAATCCTCGTGGACCAGCCTTCCAGAGGGTGTTGCGACGCCGCTGTCAAACCCAGCCGGTGGCGTAATAGATGCCGATCACCACGAACACCGCCAGGGTCTTGATGATGGTCACGGCGAAAATATCCTTGTAGGCTTGGCGATGGGTCAGCCCGGTCACCATCAGCAAGGTGATGACGGCACCGTTGTGCGGCAGGCTGTCCATGCCGCCAGAGGCCATCGAGGCAACCCGGTGCAGCACTTCCATCGGAATGCCGGCTGCCTGCGCGTTCTCGATGAAGGTCTCCGACATCGCCGCCAGAGCGATACTCATGCCGCCCGAGGCGGAGCCGGTGACACCGGCCAGTCCAGTCACGGTAACGGCTTCATGCATCAGCGGGTCCTTGATCGAGCCCAGGGCATTGGCTACCACCATGAAGCCCGGCAATGCAGCAATCACTGCGCCAAAGCCATACTCCGAGGCAGTGTTCATCGCGGCCAACAAGGCGCCACTGATCGCGGTCTTGGTGCCATCGGCAAACTGGGTCACGACCGGCCGCCAGGCCAAGACCATCACCGACAGGATGCCAACCAGCAACGCCCCCTCCACCGCCCAGATCGCAGCTATCTTCGGCACCTCCTGCACCACCGGCGCCGACTTGCCGAGGATGGACGGCACGAAGCTGTGCTCGGCGCCATACCAATGCGGAATGCCCAGGGTGAACAGCTTGTTCGATACGAACACCAGCAGCAGCGGCAACACCGCAATACCCGCATGCGCCAGGTTGGTGCCGGTAAACGGCACCGGCTCGTTGACCAACGTCGCCGGATCGCCATAGCCCTCACCGTTGCGCACGGCAACACGGCGGCGCCATTCCAGGTAGGCCATGCCCACCGCCAGCACGAAGATGCTGCCAAGGATGCCGAGCACCGGTGCGGCCCAGGTATCGGTGCCGAAGAACGTGGTCGGAATGATGTTCTGGATCTGCGGCGTACCCGGCAACGCATCCATGGTGAAGCTGAAACCGCCCACCGCCAGCGTCGCTGGAATCAGCCGCTTGGGGATATTGCTCTGGCGGAACATCTCGGCAGCAAACGGGTAGACCGCGAACACCACCACGAACAACGAAACCCCGCCGTAAGTGAGCAGGCCGGATACCAGCACGATGGACAGCATCGCCCGTTGCGGGCCGAACAGGCGGATCGCCGCGCCAACAATCGACTTGGAAAACCCGGACAGCTCGATCAGCTTGCCGAACACCGCACCCAGCAGGAACACCGGGAAGTACAGTTTCAGGAAGCCGACCATCTTGTCCATGAACAAGCCGGTGAACATCGGCGCCACCAGCGACGGGTCGGTCAGCAACACCGCGCCGAGCGCGGCGATCGGCGCGAACAGGATCACGCTGTAACCGCGGTAGGCCACCAGCATGAGGAAACCCAGCGCTGCAAGTACGATCAGTAACGACATACGGCGCTTCCGAGTGGAGAGGCGCCCAGTATCCTGATCTGATGGCCGCTGCCGACTGGACCTAGGTCCACTCGCTGGTGCACACCTGCGTCGCTAGCCTTGGCTCCGAGGGTGGCATGCGGCCATCTACAACGCACTTGCCTGGGGAGGACCGAATGAAGCGGAATTGTTTGAGCCTGATGATCGGCGCGCTGTTGGCCTCCGGGCCGGTATTGGCACAGGAAGCACAACCGGCTGCGGCGACGGAGGGCAAGGCCGCTTCGGCCACCAACCTGGACAGCATCACCGTCACCGCGCGCAAGCGCGAGGAAACCCTGCAGGAAGTGCCGGTCGCGGTCACCGCCTTCACCTCCGAAGCGCTGGACAAGTTGAACGTGCAGGACATCGCCGATCTCGACTCACAGGTACCCAACCTGACCATCTACGCGGCGCGCGGCGCCAGCAGCACGGTCACCGCCTACATCCGCGGCGTCGGCCAGTCCGATCCCACCTGGGGCGCGGACCCGGGCGTGGGCATTTATCTGGATGACGTCTACATCGCGCGCCCGCAGGGTGCCCTGTTGGACGTGTTCGACGTCTCACGCATCGAAGTACTGCGCGGCCCGCAGGGCACGTTGTACGGCAAGAACACCATTGGCGGCGCGATCAAGTACATCTCGCGCGGCCTGCCCACGCAGGTCGAGGGCTATGCCCAGGTCACCGCCGGAAACTACAACCAGCTTGATGCCAAGGCCGCCATCGGCGGCCCGCTGGGCGGCGCCGACAGCGGCCTGCGCGGACGCATCGCCGTGGCCAGCATGAACCGCGACGGCTTCGGCGAGAACACGCTGACCGGCCAGCCGATCAGCGACAAGCAGATCAATGCCGCACGCCTGAACCTTGGCGCCTATGCAGGCGACGACTTCGATGTGCAGTTCGCCCTGGACTGGATCGATGACCAGTCCGGCATGCGTGGTTCGAAGATGCTGGCACCGAACCCGTTCACCCCGGCCTACCCGCCGATGGATGACCGCTACGACATCCGCTCGGGCATGCAGAACCTCAACAGCGTCGAGACCAAGGGCGCCTCGGCCACGGTGAACTGGCGTCCCAACGACGACATCGCACTGAAGTACGTGGTCGCCAAGCGCGAATCGGACAGCCACTCCAACATCGACTTCGACACCACGCCGGTCAAGCTGGCCGATGTCGGCGGCTTCTACGAGGACAACCAGGTCAGCAACGAGCTGCAGTTGAACTACGACGCCGGCGGCCGAGTACGCGGCGTGGTTGGCCTGTACCAGTTCAGTGGCGAGGCCGGTGGCCAGATCCGCAACAACTTCTTCAACCTGCAGTTCGGCGATACCCGCGGCAAGGTGCTGACCGACAGCATCGCGCTGTATGCCGACTGGACCTTCGACCTGACCAACAAGCTCAAGCTCGATGTCGGCGCCCGCTACACCGACGAGGACAAGCGCGCCATCGTATTGAACCGCTTCTACTCGGACGCGACCTTCAGCCGCCCGATCGCAGTTGCAGCCGATTTCGACAAGACCACCAATTTCAAGAACGTTTCGCCGAAGGTGTCGCTGGATTACCAGATCACCCCGGACATCATGGTCTATGGCCTGGCCACGCGTGGCTTCAAGTCCGGCGGTTACAACATCCGTGCCAATGCCGTGGCGGTACCGCGCTCGGCCGAGCCGTTCGACGACGAGACCGTCGACAGCTTCGAGATCGGCAGCAAGATGGGCTTCCTCGACTCGCGCCTGTTCCTGAACCTGTCGGCCTTCCACAACAAGTACAAGGACATCCAGCTGTCGGTGTTCACCGGCATCGATACCAATGGTGACGGCGTCAACGATGCCTTCTTCGGCGACTTCACCAATGCCGGCAAGGGCACCGTCAACGGCCTGGAAATCGAGTACCAGTTCCTGCCCACCGCCAACTGGCTGATCTCCGGCAACCTGGCCTGGCTGGACACCAAGTACGACGAGTACATGGACCGTGGCGTCAACGTCGCCGACCAGATGAAGTTCACCAATGCACCGGATTTCTCGGGTGCGCTGAACGTCGAATACCGCACCGAGCTGGCCAATGGCAGCAACCTGTCCGCCCGCGTGGGTTACAGCTACCAGAGCGAAGTATGGCCAACCACCGACCTGAGCCCGGTGATCAAGCAGGACGGCTACGGGCTGGTCAATGCCGGCGTGATCTGGAAGCTCAATGACGCCTGGACCTTCTCGCTGCAGGGCACCAACCTGGCCGACAAGGAATACCGCACCACCGGCTACAACATTCCGGCGGTCGGCACCCTCATCGGTTTCTATGGCCCGCCGCGCCAGTACAGTCTCAGCGTCCGCTACGATTTCTAGGAAACACCTGCATGACCCAGTCTTACGATGATCTGTACTGGAGCAGCAACGATGGCCTGCGCCTGCACGCGCGCGACCATGCACCGGCCGCGGGGCAATCGCCCCGCGGCACGGTGGTCTGCATTCCCGGCCTGACCCGCAATGCCGCTGATTTCGATGCGCTGGCCAAAACGCTGGCTGATGTCGGCTGGCGCGTGCTTGCGGTCGACCTGCGCGGCCGTGCGGGTTCGGCACGTGCGCCCGACCCGACCAGCTACAACCCGCGCACCTACGCCGACGACATGGTGGCGCTACTGCGTTCGCAGAACATCGCCAAGGCGGTGTTCATCGGCACCTCACTGGGCGTGCTGGTCACCATCACCCTGGCCTCGCGTGCACCGGAGCTGATCGCAGCAGCGGTGCTCAACGACGCCGGCCCTAAGGTGCCACGCGAAGCCCTGGCGCGGATCGGCAAGTACGCCGGCAAGCCACTGCCACCGATGGATCTGGATCAGGCAGCTGCCTACGCCGAATCCATCGGCAAAGCATCCTTCCCGCGCTTCACCGCCGAAGACTGGCGGGCGATGGCCTCGCGCAGCTTCCGCCAGCGCGACGATGGGCTGCTGGAACTGGACTATGACCCAGCCATCATCCGCACCACCCGGCCGTGGGTGCTGTGGCTGCTGCGGCCGGTGCTGTGGCGCGCGGTGCGCGGACTGACCGCGCGGGTGCCTGTGCTGGTGGTGCGTGGTGCGTTGTCGGACATCCTGCCGGCCGATGTCGCCCAGCAGATGGCGGCTACGTCGCCAAACGCCAGCCTGGTCGTCGTGCCGGATGTTGGTCACGCACCGACGTTGTCCGAGCCCGAGGCGCGTGATGCGATCCTGGCCTTGCTTGGACGCCTGCAATGAGCGGCGGTGACACGACCCGGGAATTGCCGGAAGCCCTGCAGGCATTGCAGCAATGGGCCGCAAGCGAACGCCTTGGCAGGTCCACCCACATCGCGCAGGCGCGCATCGACGCCTTCGCCGAGGCCACCGGTGACCACAACTGGATCCACGTTGATCCGGTCCGTGCGCAGGCAGGTTTGCCGGGCGGGACGACCATCGCCCATGGCTTCCTGCTGCTCTCGCTCACGGTCGAAGAAGATGTAGCCGCCCTGGTCGGCTTTCCCGGCATCGCCCACGTACTGAACTACGGTTTGAACAAGGTGCGCTTTCTGGCGCCGGTTCCCAGCGGCTCCGACATCCGCGTACGCTCACGCTTGGTTTCACTGGAACCGCGCCAGCCCGGGCAATGGCTGCTGACCCAGCACAAGAGCGTGGAACTGCAGCCCGGCGGCGAGGTGGCGTTGGCCGCCGAGCAGCTGTCACTGGTCGTGATCGCGCCCTGACGAATACCCGCACGGCAAGCAGCCGGCCGGCATCCAGCACGCCGGCCACGGTTCTCTCTACACTGGAGCGATGTTGACGCCCTCCATCGTCCTGTTCGCCTGCATCGCGTGGACCGTGCTGCTGTTCGGCGTTGCCCTGTGGGGCGAGCGCCAGGGCCACCGCCTCGGCAGGATCTGGCCAGCCATCTATGCGCTGTCACTGGCCGTGCACTGCACCGCGTGGACGTATTACGGCGCCGCTTCGCAAGGCGTGCAATGGGGCTTCCCGATTCCGCCGACCTTGATCGGCATGGCACTGATCTTCGCTTTTGGCCTGCCCTTCCTCGCGCGCCTGGGCAGGCTGGCCAAGCAGCACAACAGCGCCACCATCGCCGACCTGGTGGTTGCACGACTGCGCACCGACCAAGGCTTGGGCATCACCATCACCCTGGTGGCGCTGCTGGGCATCATTCCCTACATCGCCCTGCAGCTCAAAGCCGTTGGGCAGGGATTGGCCGCACTGCTCGGTGACCAGTTCGCCGCCAGCGGCTGGCAGCTGGACGTGTCGTTCTGGTTCGCACTGACAATGGCGGCCTTCACCATGCTGTTCGGCGCGCGCAAGGCCTCTGCCACCGAGCACAACCGCGGCATCGTGGTCGCGCTGGGCCTGGAGTCGCTGCTCAAGCTCGCGGCACTGCTGGCGATTGGCCTGTATGCAGCGGTATCCGTGCAGCAGGCAGGCACGCCGTTGCTGGAGAAGATGGCGCATCTGCCGCCGCCAGCGGTAATCCCCGATTTCCTGACCATGGTCGCGCTGGGTGCGATGGCGGCATTCACCCTGCCCCATCAGTTCCATGTCGGCGTCGTCGAGCTGCGCCAGTCCTCTGATCTGAAGACCGCACGCTGGCTGTTCCCGCTCTACCTGCTGCTGATTGGCCTGCCGTCGGTGCCGATGGCCTTGTCCGGTGCTGCACAACTGCCGGCGTCGGTATCGCCGGATCTGTACGTACTGGCCTTGCCGCAGGAACGCGGCCACCACCTGCTGGCGCTGCTTGCCTACCTGGGCAGCCTGAGCGCAGCCACCGGCATGATGATCCTGTCCGGCCTGACCTTGTCGATCATGCTCGGCAACCACGGCTTTGGTTCGCATCTGCTCGGCGGCATGAACAGCGGCGGCAACGATGCCGGTGCCGACCTGCGCCCGCGCGTGCTGGCCTTCCGTCGCGCCGGCATCCTCGCTGTGTTCCTGATGTCGTGGCTGTACAGCCGCGCGATGAGCGGTACCGAAGCGCTGAGCGATTTCGGGCTGATGTCGTTCACCGCCCTGTCGCAGCTGGCACCGGCAGTGCTGCTGGCGGTGTATCGGCCGCGCACACCCTCGCCCGCGATCATGGCCGGCATCGTGTTGGGTTCGCTGGTCTGGCTGTGGCTGGTATTGCTGCCGATGGTGATACCTGCACCGGATCCAGCCGTGGGCAGCGAAGGTTTGCATTGGCTGGCGCTGTTCTCGCTGCGCATGCAGCCCGGCCACATCGCCATCAGCATGGGCGCCAGCCTGGCGGTCAACCTGATCACCGTTGCGCTGGTGTCACGCGCGATCCGCCCTTCGCTACCGCTGCAACGCGATGCGGTAGCCGCTGCCTCATTGCGCAAGACCGCCGGCCGCTTCCTCGGCCAGGAACGCGCACGGCAGCTGATGGACGGGCATGCCGGGCAGATGCTGGATGACGACCGGGTCACCGCCATCGAACGTGAACTCACCGCCGTGGTCGGCGCCGGCATGGCACGGCTGCTGGTCGAGGCCGCGCGTGATGGCGGCGCTGCGCCGCTGGATGCGGTTACCCGCGCCGTCGGTGAAGCGACGCAGGCACTGCGTTTCAACCAGCGCCTGCTGGAAGCCGCATTGGAAAACATGAGCCAGGGCATCAGCGTGGTTGATGCCCAGCTGCAGCTGGTGGCCTGGAACAGCCGTTATGCCGCGCTGTTCAAGTTCCCGCCCGAACTGCTGCAGGTCGGGCAGCCGGTCGCCAACCTGACCGCATGGGCGCTGGGCGAACTGAAGATCGGCGAGGCCCCGGGTGACAACGTCGGCAAGGCGCTGAACCGTCGCATCGCGCATATGCGCCGTGGCACGCCGCATCTGTCCGAACGCATCTTCCCCGACAACACCATCGTCGAAATCCGTGGCAACCCGATGCCCGGCGGCGGCTACGTCGCCACCTTCACCGATGTCACCGCCTTCCGCATGGCCGAGGATGCGCTCAAGCGCAGTAACGAGACCCTGGAGCTGCGCGTGCAGGACCGCACCGCTCGGCTGGAACAGGCCGTGCACGAAGCAGAGCGCGCGAACGTGGCCAAGACCCGCTTCCTCACCGCGGTCGGCCACGATCTGATCCAGCCCCTGCACGCCGCACAGCTGCTCACCGATGCGATGTCGCAGCACATCGAATCGGAATTCCTGGACAGCTTCCTGCGCCAGATCCGCGGCGCCCTGGATTCCACCGATGATCTGCTGTCTGGCCTGCTGGACATATCGCGACTGGAAGCCGGTGGACTGGTCGCCGATCCGCGCCCGTTCGCCTTGTCGACCGTACTTGATCCCTTGGCACAGGAATTCGCCGTGTTGGCGGCCGCGCGCGGCCTGCAGTTCCGCTACGTGCGCAGCCGCGTCTGGGTACACAGCGATCCGCTGTTGCTGCGCCGCGTGCTACAGAACTTCCTCGCCAACGCCATCCGCTACACCCGCAGTGGTGGCGTGCTGCTCGGCGTGCGTCGCCACGGCGAAAAGCTGGCAATCGGCGTGCACGACAGCGGCCCAGGTATCACGCCCGAACAACAGAGCGTGGTGTTCGAGGAATTCCATCGCGGCGACCGCAGCAACGGCCAGGGCCTCGGCCTTGGCCTGGCGATTGCGCACCGTATCGCCGGCCTGCTGCATGCGCCGTTGGGCCTGCACAGCGTGGTCAACCGCGGCTCGGCGTTCTCCATCACCGTGTCACGGGCAACGCCGCCGCCGGCAACACGCAATGAACTACCTGCCGCTGGCAACAGCACCATCAAGGGCACCCGGGTGCTGGTGGTCGACAACGATGCCGATGCGCTGCAGGCGATGCGGCAGATGCTGTTGGCCTGGGGCTGCGAGGTGATCGCCTACAGCGACGGCAAGGACATCGATGCATCCGCACACGAAGCGGACCTATGGTTGTTCGATTACCACCTTGATGACGGCGATACCGGCGTCCAACTGTGGAAGCGGCTGGATGGCGCGCGCCGGCAGCGCCCCACCGTGATCCTCAGCGCAGACACCGGCAGCGATACGCGCGAGGCGGTGCGCGAAGTCGGGCTGTCGCTGTTGAACAAGCCGTTCAAGCCACTGGCGCTGCGCTGGGCGATCAACCACCTGCTGGCAACCCGCAGCACGGTCGAGGGCTGATACCGCAGACGCCGTTGAACCGGCCGGCCGCAGGCCGCGCCGCAGCTCAGGCGTCCTGTGTCTCTTCGATCTGCCGCGATGGATCGTTCAGGCCCATTTCGTGCAGCACGCGGATCGCCTGCGCGCGGTTGCGCACGCCCAGCCGGCCCATGATGCGGGTCATATGCGCCTTGACCGTACGCAGCTGCACACCAAGGCGATCGGCGATCTGCTTGTTGAGCAGGCCTTCGGCGACCAGGCTCAATACCTTGTACTGGTGCGCGGACAGGCTGGACAGGCGCGCAGCCAGATCGGCGTCCTTGCTGAAGGGCGCAACCCGGGCAACGGTTTCGCGCAGCATCGCCGGTATCCAGCGCTCGCCATCGAGCACGGTCTGCAGGGCCTGCTGCAGGTCCACCAGCCCCGAGCTCTTGGGCAGGTAGCCGGCAGCACCAAGGTCGATGGCGCGGCGGATCACATGCGGCTCTTCATTGGCCGAGACGATGATGATCGCCAGCCCGGGTTGGAGGGCGCGGATCGTCGCCAGACCGGCAAGACCATGGTTGCCCGGCATATGCAGGTCCAGCAGCATCAGGTCGATCTGCTCGCTCTCGATCGCTTCCAGCACGCTGTCCAGCGAATCGGCCTCGCTGATCTGCAGGTCATCAACCGCCTCTTCGGCCGCGCGATGCAAGGCGGCGCGGAACAAGGGGTGGTCGTCGGCAATGAGCAGGGTCGGCATGTCCAGGCGAGGTTAGCAAATTAGCCAGCTACCGGGCACGGGTACCTAGGTACGCTGGCACATACACACTGGCTTGTTAGTGTGTGGCAATGAACATCCCCCGCCCCGTTACCCTGCTTTGCGCCGCGCTGCCGCTGTTGGGCTGCGTTTCCGTCGCCACTGCCGCCAAGCGCGCCGCGAGTGCTGCGGCTCCAACGTTCGAGCAATGGCGCGAAACCGAGCACCGCGGCAGCGATGATCTGCTGACCGCTGGCCTGGGACTCGATGGCCTGCGCGCCACCACCGCACCGGCATTCGCCAGCGCGGCCCAGCCGACCGCCGAAGAAACCCGCCGCCGCGCGATCTGGAGCAGCTGGCGCGGCATCGCCGACCTCACCCCCGGCGGCGGCTTCGGCGATGTCTACGGCAATCTGAAGGCTGCGCCAGGCCGGGAGTTCTCTGCCTATGCGCGCATCCCCGGCGCCCGCCAGCCGCATCGCGTGCTGGTGCAGGTTCCCGACAATTTCGTCCCAGCAAAGCGCTGCCTGGTAGCGGCGGCCTCCTCCGGCTCGCGCGGCATCTATGGCGCGATTTCGGTCGCCGGCAGCTGGGGCTTGGCCCACGGTTGCGCGGTCGCATATACCGACAAGGGCACCGGCAGCGACTATTACGACCTGGATGCCAGGAGCGGCTTCCAGGCCGACGGCACGCCTGCGACGCAAGGCGCACTGGCGTTCGCTCCAACCGATGCCAAAGCCACGCATGGCATCGCCTTCAAACACGCCCATTCCGGTGACAACCCGGAAGCAGACTGGGGCCAACATCTTCTGCAGGCGCTGCAGTTCGGCCTGCAGGCACTGGATCGCGCCTATCCGCAATCGGCACCGTTCACCCCGGCCAATACGCGCACGCTGGGCGCAGGTGTTTCCAATGGCGGTGGCGCGGTACTGCGTGCGGCGGAGATCGAGGGCGACTGGTTCGATGCGATGGTCGCAGGCGAGCCGAATGTCTCGGTAGCCGACGCACCACCGCTCTACGACTTCGTCACCCAATCCGCACTGTTGATGCCCTGCGCGCTGCTTGCGCTGGATGATCTGCCGCAACCACCGATGCAGGCACAGGCAGCACCGGCATGGACGCAGCGCTGTGCCGTCCTGAAATCGGCCGGGCTGGTGCACGGCGATGACACCGCCGCACAGGCACAGTCGGCGCGCCAGCAACTCGCCGACGCGGGGCTCAGCGATGGCGCGCTGCGCGCCGGTGCGTTCTCGACCGGTTTCGACCTGTGGCGTGCAATCGCGGTGACCTATGCCTCGGCCTATGGTCGCTACGGCGCCGGCGAATACCCCTGCGCCTACAGCTATTCCGCTGTCGGTGCGGACGGCAAGCCTGTTCCTGCCGCCGCCGAGCTGCGTGCAAGCTGGTGGAGCGAAGGCAGCGGCATTCCACCGGGCAGTGGCGTTGTGCTGGTGGACGGCAATGCCGCCCAGTCGGCGGAGGATCCGCTGCGCGGGCTGAACTGCCTGCGTGCACTCGGCCTGGGTGACAGCGCCGATGCCAAGCGCGTGCGCGCCGGCATCGCGGATGCTGCCGCCAAGGCGCCGCGTCGCGGCCTGCCAATCGTCGTCATCCACGGCACCGACGACGGGCTGGTGCCGATCAGCATGACCAGCGACCGCTATGTGCCGCTTGCACGCAAGGCTGGCGCGCAGATCGCCTACTGGCGGGTGAGCAATGGCCAGCACTTCGACTCGCTGCTGGCCTTCCCGGATTACCGCAAGCGCTATGTGCCGTTGCTGCCTTATATGTTCGCGGCAATGGATCAGATGTGGGATCACCTCGAGAATCCAACGCACGCCCTGCCGCAGGATGCCTTGATCCAGCCGACCCCACGTGCGGAAGCGCCGTTGCAGCGCGCGCAGCTGTCCATTCCCGCAACCTCCGGCCGCTGACCCGCTGGCAACCAGGATATACAGATGTCATTCGCAGCCGACGCAAGCTCCGCCGAATCCAGCGCCTACGCCTACCCGCTGCTGATCAAGCAGCTGCTGCATACACCACTGGCGGTAAATCCCGATCAGGAGATCGTCTACGGCGACAGGGTCCGCTTCAACTACCGCACCCTGCAGGCGCGCATCGGCCAACTCGCCGGACTGCTGACCTCGCTGGGAGTCAAACCCGGCGACACCGTGGCGGTGATGGACTGGGACAGCAACCGCTACCTTGAAAGCTATTTCGCGGTGCCGATGATCGGCGCGGTGCTGATGACGGTGAACATCCGCCTGGCCCCGGAACAGATCGCCTACACCCTGAACCACAGCGGCGCGCGCGTCATCCTGGCCAACCGCGAGTTCCTGCCGGTGCTGGAGAGCATCGACGAACAGCTGCCGGACCTGCGCACACGGGTGCTGCTGGACGATGAAGCAGGCCCGCTGCCCGCCGGTTTCACCACCGAGTACGAAGCCGGTCTGCGCGGCGCCGAGCCGGTCCGCAACTTCCCGGACTTCGACGAGAACACCCGCGCCACCATGTTCTATACGACCGGCACCACCGGTCTGCCCAAGGGCGTGTTCTTCAGCCATCGCCAGCTTGTCCTGCATTCGCTGGCGGCGATGGCGGCACTGGGCAGTGCGCCCAAGCAGGGACGGCTGCACCGCGAAGATGTCTACATGCCGATCACCCCGATGTTCCATGTGCACGCCTGGGGCATGCCGTATGTGGCCACACTTATGGGCATCAAGCAGGTTTATCCCGGCCGCTACCTGCCTGGCAAACTGCTGGAACTGATCGCGCGCGAGAAGGTGACGTTCTCGCATTGCGTGCCGACCATCCTGCACATGCTGCTGGGCGATCCTGCCGCAGCAGACACCGATCTGCACAACTGGAAAGTCATCATCGGCGGTGCCGCACTTCCACGTGCCTTGGCACAACAGGCCTTGGCGCGCGGCATCGACATCTTCGGCGGCTATGGCATGTCCGAAACCTGCCCGCTGCTAACCCTCGCCCAGATCGATGTGGACGCACTGGCCGGCACGGATGAAGAACTGTCGCTTCGCACCAAGGCCGGCATACCGGTACCGCTGGTCGATCTGCGCATCGTCGATGAAGAGATGAGCGAGGTCGCCCGCGACGGCATTGCCACCGGCGAAGTGGTGGTGCGCGCGCCATGGCTTACCCAAGGCTATCTGCACAATCCAGAGGCTTCGGAAACCTTGTGGGCTGGTGGCTACCTGCATACCGGCGACATCGGCAACATCGACAGCGGCGGCTACCTGCGCGTCACCGACCGCATCAAGGACGTGATCAAGACCGGTGGCGAATGGATCTCCTCACTCGCGCTGGAGGACATCATCGCCATGCACCCGGCGGTCAACGAAGTCGCGGTGATCGGCATTGCCGATGCCAAGTGGGGCGAACGGCCGCTGCCCTTGGTGGTCAAGCGCGCAGGCGGCGAAGTCAGCGAAGCAGAGATCATCGAGCTGGTCGCCGCACGCAGCCGAGCAGGCGACATCTCCCGCTACGCGATACCCGACCGCGTCAGCTTCGTCGACGCGATAGAACGCACCAGCGTCGGCAAGATCAACAAGAAAAAACTACGCAGCCTGCATGATGCCCCGGGCAACTGATCCATGGAGCGCAGCCGCTATCCTTGGGTGATCTCGATATCACCCTTGCGCGACCAACTTCGATCAGGGCATTGATGACCTGTTGGAACGGCGCTTCTTACGACCGTAAGCCGTAGCATTTCGCTCGGCCACCAGCGATGCTGTACGGGCATGATTCGCCTGTGCGCAAAGCAACACTGGGCTGGAATCCACCGATACTGTTGGTGACCGAGTGAAACACGCCTGAGCTCAATACACATCAGTACGGGCTACAAGTCACCTGGCTCTTGCAGCGCAAGCAGTACATGCGAACCGAGACGCCAAGACAACAACTGCTTTTGCCACAGCTGCCTTCACACACACCCGGAACAACTTGTGTTTATCTTGGGTGGGGAAAGAATTTCATAGGGTCACCCCCGAACCATTGCACTTCGGACCAGACATTCCACCGGAACGTCTGTTCTCCCAGGTGTCCGCGAACGCTGCCCGCGAAGGAGTCGAGGGAACTCCGGCAGCCCATCAGGAACAACTACAGCAGTGCTTCAAGGATACATACCAAAATTCTCACAGGAGGCAGGCTATGAGTTCTTCGGGTATCTCGTTCTTTGGCATCACTACCGTTCTTGCGACCTTGATAGCTGGCCACGTATCCGCCCAGCAGATCGCCCCCAGCCTCCCGGCCAGTGCAGCAACCAGGCAGGCCAACCAACATGTGCTTACGACACTTCCATTCAACGACCGTCGCGATTTCGAAAACGCAGCCCGCGGACTGCTGCGCAAGCCAGACACGCTCACGATCACCGGCCAAGACGGTCGCCCTGTATGGGACCTGGAGTCGTACAAATCTTTCATCACCGCGGAGTCACCAGCACCGGACTCCGTGAATCCAAGCCTGTGGCGGAACTCGCAGTTGCTGCTGAATTACGGACTCTTTGAAGTAACCGATGGCATCTACCAGGTCAGGGGCTACGATCTGGCAAACATCACCTTCGTCCGTGGCAAGACCGGCTGGATCGTGTTCGATGTCGGCAGCACTCCTGAGACCGCTACCGCCTCCTACCAGCTGCTTACCGAGCAGTTCGGTTCACATCCCATCGTGGCAGTCGTTTACAGCCATCCACATCTGGATCACTACGGCGGCGTCAAAGGCCTGATCAATGAACAGGATGTCCGTTCCGGCAAGGTGCGCCTGATCGCTCCAGAAGGCTTCATGGAGCATGCGGTAAGCGAGAACGTCACCACTGGCAACGCAATGAGTCGCCGCTCGGTGCTCATGTACGGCGCCCTGCTCCCGCGCGGACCGCAAGGAAGCGTCGGTGCCGGCCTCGGGCTGACGAACCCGCGCGGCGTCACCACCCTGATCGAACCCAACGAATACATCTCCAAGACCGGCCAGAAGCTGGTTGTCGATGGTGTTGAGATGGAGTTCCAGCTGACCCCGGGTACGGAAGCACCGGCGGAAATGAATACCTATTTCCCGGCACAACGCGCATTGTGGATGGCCGAGAACACGACGGCGACCCTCCACAACATCCTGACGCTGCGCGGCGCACAGGTCCGTGATGCATTGGGCTGGTCCAGGTACATCCAGGAAACCATCGACCTGTACGGCGACAAGACGGATGTAAAGTTCCAATCGCATCATCACCCCGAATGGGGGCAGGCGCAGGTCCAGGACTATTTCAAGAAGCAACGCGACATCTACAAATACCTACATGACCGCTCCGTGCACCTGATCAATCAAGGCTACACCGGCGACGAGATCGCAGAACTGGTCAAGCTGCCGCCGAGCCTGGATGCACTGTGGTCGGGGCGCGGCTACTACGGCACACTCAAGCACAACGCGCGCGCTATCTACCAACGTTACATGGGGTGGTACACCGGCAATCCGTCGGATCTGGACGTTCTTCCCAACGCCGAAGCCGCCTCCAAATATGTGGAGTACATGGGGGGAGAGGCTGCAATCTTGAAGCGTGCCAAGGCCGACATCGACAAAGGCCAGTACCGCTTTGCAGCGATGGTGCTGCGTCACGTGGCTTTCGCCAATCCAGACAGTTCCGAAGGCAAGGCCCTGCTCGCCGCCGCATACGAGCAGATGGGCTACCAGGCAGAGTCCGGGCCGTGGCGCTCGGTGTATCTGCAGGGCGCCTACGAACTGCGCAATGGCACCCCGCGCATTACCGCCAGCAGTGCCAGCCCTGATGTCGTTCGTGCGATGACCGTGGAAATGTTCTTCGACTACCTGGCCGTGCGCCTGGATGCAGAGAAAGCACTTGGCAAGGTGATCAACGTCAATTTCGAATTCACCGACATCCCCGAGGCCTACACACTCTCACTCGAGAACTCGGTACTCAACCATAGCCGCAAGCTGGCCAGCAACGCTGATGCCAAAGTAAGGCTATCGAAAGCGACGCTGGATGAGATCAATCTCGGCACGCTGTCGATCAAGGATGCCATTGCCAACGGCCGGGTCCAAGCCCAAGGCGACCACAAGGCGCTGACAGACCTGTTCGGAATGTTCAGCACGTTCAGTCCCGACTTCAACGTGGTCACTCCCTGAGGAAGACTCATGATGCTTCGTATGGATGGAACCCAGGGATATCCGGATGACGGGAGAAGCCTGTGAATGGACATCGCACGTTGAAAGTTGCTGCGGTGTTGATCGCGATGGCTCCAATGCTGGCCAAAGCAGACGGTGCCCGCGATTGGCTGAACGCGCCGATCGACATGAACTTCCTGTACGCGTACTACACCTACTCCAACAGCGAGACTTCCATCAACTCAAACCTGCCCGTCGACGGTGCGGAGGTGAGCGCCCACGTCCCCATCCTTCGCTACGCCCGCACCTTTGACATGGGTGGGCGTGTGGGCGGGATCCAGTTCGTCGTTCCATATGCTTTCATCGACGCCGAGCTGGCGGGCACCAAGCTGTCGCGATCAATCAATGGTGCCAGTGACATAACTGCCATTTTTCTCGGCAATATCCATGGTGCACCTGCCTTGACGCCACAGGAGTTCGCGGCGTGGACGCCCGAGAGCTACCTCACTGCCGCGATCGGCGTCACCGCCCCCACCGGCAGCTACCACTCTGATCGCCTGATCAACCCCGGCAAGAACCGCTGGGCATTCAAGCCGCAGTTGGCTTGGGGAAAGCCGACCAGGCCAGGAGAATGGCTATCGATCAACGGCGCCGTCGAGTTCTATGGGAAGAACGATTCCTACTTCCGTGAGCGCACGCAGAAGCAGGATGAGCTGTTTGTTGTCGACATGCACTACAGCAAGAACCTGAGCCAGGCAGCCTGGGTCGCCATTGATGCCATCTACAGCCATGGGGGAGAGGTAAGAGTTGATGGTGCCCACCAGGACAATGAGCAGAAGACACTACGGTTGGGTGTCAGCGGCAGCATGAACTTCTCGCCTACTGATGCGATCAGCGCAGGGGTTACGCGGACAGCCATCAAGGAAAGCCATACCCCAAGTGCCACGAACCTGCAGATCAGCTACAGCAAGATCTGGTAGCCCCCGCCCTCTTGGTCCGCAAGCATCCACCGACTCCCTTTACCGCGGCGGCCATGACGTTGCATGGCCGCCGCTCTCTTTTGAAGCCTTTGCTCCCCGGTGGAAGGCCTCAGTCGTTTCGAGCCGCCTTGTAAACCGGCTCGCCATCCACCCAGGTCGACAGCACCTTCAGGTCATCAAGCTGGTCGGCAGCGACTTTCAACGGGTCGCGATCCAGCACCACGAAGTCGGCGCGCAGGCCACGCTGCAGCTTGCCGACCTGTGCTTCGTCATGGCCAGCCCAGGCCGCGTCACTGGTGAAGCCACGTAGCGCCTCAGCGGCGCTCAGGCGCTGCTCCGGCTGCCAACCACCCGGCGGCTGGCCATCGCGGTCTTGACGGGTAACCGCTGCATACAGGCCCAGCCGCGGATCGACCTGCTCCACCGGGAAGTCCGACCCCAGGGCCAAGCGCGCACCGCTGTGCAGGAAACGCTGCCAGGCGTAGGCGCCGAGGATGCGCTCCGGCCCAACCCGCTGCTCGGCCCAGCCCATGTCCGAGGTGGCATGGGTCGGCTGCATCGAGGCGATCACGCCGAGCTTGGCGAAGCGCGGGATATCCTGCAGCGACACCACCTGCGAGTGTTCGATGCGCCAGCGGTGATCCGCGCCCTTGTGCGAGCCCAGCACCTTCTCGTAGGTATCCAGCACGATGCGGTTGCCGCGATCACCGATCGCATGGGTGGCGACTTGCACCTTGCAGCCATCGGCCTTGCGCACCGCAACTTCGAATTCCTCCGGCGAGGTCATCAGCAGGCCGTGGTTATGCGGGTCGTCGCTGTAAGCGCTGAGCAGGGCCGCACCACGGCTGCCCAACGCGCCGTCCATGTACAGCTTGACCCCGCGCATCTGCAGGCGGCCGCCGGGATGGGCGTACAGGCCGGTCTTGCACAGGTCCTCCAGCGCTTCGTTGTTGCCATCGGCATAGGCGTCGATGCGCAGCGGCAGCTTGCCCTGGTCGGCCAGACGCTTCATCAGCGTCAGGTCCTCGCGCGACACGCCCATGTCATGCACACCGGTCAGACCATTGCTGACTGCCGCCTGCAGCGCAGCCTGCAGCCGCTTTTCGCGCGAAGCGTCATCCAGTGCCGGAATCTGCGAATAGACCAGCGACGCCGCACCATCGACCAATACGCCGCTGGGCTTGCCAGCGGCATCGCGGAGAATGCGCCCGCCCTCCGGCTGCCAGTCGCCGGATAGCGACTTGCCCGCCCTCTCGGCAATACCGATGGCGGCGCTGTTGACCCAGCCGGCATGGCCGTCGATGCGCTCCAGATAGACCGGACGCTGCGGGAACGCCGCATCCAGATCGGCGGCGGTGGGGAAATCGGTGTTGTCCCAACGGTTCTGGTCCCAGCCACGACCCAGCAGCCACTCGCCGGGCGCCAGCGTCTTCTCGAAGGCCTGCAACCGCTCCAGCACTTCGCCACGGGTGCGCGCGCCGGTCAGGTCGGCCTGCATCAAGGTATTGCCCAAGCCGATGATGTGCGCGTGGGCATCGATCAGCCCTGGCACCACGGTCGCGTCGCCCACATCGATGCGCGGCGCCTGCGGGTACAACTGCAGCAAAGCGTCGGCACTGCCCACGTCGAGAACCTTGCCGCTGTCACTTTCCCAGGCAATGGCACCGACCACGGGCTGGGCCGGGTCACCGGTGCGGATGGTATTGGCCACCAGCAGCTTGACCTCGGCCTGGGCCGGCAACGCATGCAGGCAAGGGAGTAACAGGGCAACACAGGCAATACGACGCATCACGCACCCTCCAGAACGGAATGCGTGGACTATGCCGTCATCGACCGGGCCTGACAAACCGTGCCCGGCCTCTCAGCCAGGCAGAAACGCCCGCTGCGCTCAGTCGGCGCTTACATCCACGCGGACACGGATCTGCTCGCCGGGGTGGTAGTCACGATGGGTGCGGTACTGGCGGCCCGCGTATTCGTAGGTGACGTCGTAGCCGTCCACCCGCTCGCTCTCGCTGCCATAGCCGCTTGGCTCACACACACGCACGTCGCCGCGCTGGTAGTTCGGCCGGTTGCTGGCTTCGTAGATGGCGCGGCCGGCGGCACCGCCGGCAATGGTGCCGACCGCAGTGCCCAGGTAGCGGCCGTCACCGCCACCGATGCGGCTGCCGATCACCGCACCAGCCAGGCCACCGATCACCGTCGCCCACTGGCGGCCGCTCTCGTTGCCCTGCCGGTACTGGCCATTGTCGTAGCCGCCGTCGTTGCGATAGCTGTTGTTGCCATAGCCGTCGGCCTGATAACCATTGTTGTTGTCCACATAACCGCCATCGTTGCGCTCATAGCAGCGATGGTTGCTGCCCCGCGCGCCGTTGACGATCACCGGATCCACCCGTACCACCCGTGCGTAGTCGTACACCGCGCCGTTGCCGGTATTGCCGCGGTCGCGGTACTGGCCATCGTCGTAGCGCGGGTCCGGCCGGTACTGGCCGTCATCGTAAGAGCCGTTGGGACGGTATTGGCCGTCGTCGTAACGCTGCGCGGAGGCATTGAAGGCGACCAGGCCACCAGCAATCAGTACTGCGGCAACAGCTAGCGATCGACACATGGCAGCAACCACTCCGGCGGGCATGAGGACAAGGGATGAGCGATGCTCAGGTGCGACGGGTGAAACGATCCTGAACCGGCCCGGCCAGCGTTGCACGCCAACCGGGCCGGCCATCAATCAAGCGCCAATCAGGCCGAAAACTCGGTATCCAGGCTGATCGGCACCGCACTCAAGGCCTTGGAAACCGGGCAGTTCTGCTTGGCGTCATCGGCAATTGCGCGGAACTTTGTCTCGTCCAGGCCGGGGACCACCGCCTTTACCTTGAGCCGGATCTGCGACAGCTGCGGGCCGCCTTCCATCGACAGGTCGACATCGGCGCGGGTATCCAATGAGGTCGGCGGGAAGCCCGCCTCGCTGAGCTTGGCCGACAGCGCCATGGTGAAACAGCCGGCGTGCGCGGCAGCGATCAGTTCCTCGGGGTTGGTGCCCTTCTCGTCGCCGAAGCGGCTGTTGAAGGCATAGCGGGTGTTCTCCAGCAAGCCGCTCTGTGGCGTGTTCAAGCGGCCCTGCCCAGTCTTCAGATCACCTTCCCAGCGTGCGGTGGCGTGACGCGAAATACCCATGGTCGAACTCCTCGTGGTGGATGACGTGGCCAGCCTAAACCAATCCGCGTTAGCTGCTTGTGCGGCACCGCATGATCCCCTGCGGCGTGCCCGGCAGCGGCCAGCTACAGCGCCGATGATCGGTGCGCGACGCGGTTTGAGCATGACTTCCGGCACCGATTTGTTGTCGAAATACGCCCGGAAGCAATATTTATGGGCTTTTTCTTCGATTACCTATTGGCGTCACGCAATACATGCCCTACATTTCGCTTGCCGACGGGGTCGGCACGACCAACAACCAACCGTTCACGGAACAGGAAATCATGGCAAAGACCGCTAAAAAGGCTGCCCCGAAGAAGGCAGTGAAGAAAGTAGCCACGAAGGCTGCAACCAAGGCTGCCGCCAAGCCGGCCGCACCGAAGCCGATCAAGGAAGCACTGACCAAGTCCGGTCTGGTCGCCCACATCGCCGAAGCCACCTCCGTCGCTGCCAAGGACGTGCGCGCTGTGTTCGCCGCCCTGGAAGGCGCCGTTGCCGCCTCGGTCAACAAGAAGGGCGCTGGCTCCTTCACCCTGCCGGGCCTGCTGAAGATCTCCACCGTGAGCGTTGCTGCCAAGCCGAAGCGCAAGGGCATCAACCCGTTCACCAAGGAAGAGCAGTGGTTTGCCGCCAAGCCGGCCACCACCAAGCTCAAGGTGCGTCCGCTCAAGAAGCTCAAGGACGCCGCGCTGTAATCAGCGCGCCCCTTGGCGAAGAAACGGGACGGCCCTGCCGTCCCGTTTTTTTTGGCCGAACGGGCGCAGGAAAACGTTCCCATGGGCCGCAGCGTTCCGCCTGTGGCATGGGAAAAACGCTGGAACACAGCGTCATGGTCCGAACCCTCGTACCTGCGCCAGCGCCGGCCTATGGTGGCCACTCCCCCGCTTCCCCACGTAGTCCACCATGTCCATCAGCAAGCATCGCTACCGAATCTCCGTCACTCCGATCGAGACTGACGGCCAGCAGTGCAGCGGCCGTTGCTCGATCGAGTTCGAACAGCGCAGCCAATACAACTGGATGCGCCAGCTGGAATCCGCGCAAGGCCAGCGCCGCCTGTCCTGCAATGAAGACGCCGGCATCGTGGTTGTCACCGGCCTGCTGGAGACACTGGCCGAATCGGCTGGCAAGCCCGACAGCCTGTTGGCCGCGCTGCAGCCGGAACTGGACCAGCTGCTGCACAAGCTCAAGCGCCTGCAGGCCCCGCTGGACTAAGCTGCTGGCGGGACTGGCGACGGTTTGCGTGGCTCTGCGCAGTCGCGCTGGATCGGGAGTTGCCGAGTGCAGATCGAACCGACCGCTGCATCAGCGGCTGCCAGGCGCGCTTGGAAACCCGCGCTGCAATTGCCAGCCATGCCTGCATCGCGCATCGAAGGTGTTGGCCTGAAGTCGCCGTGGCATCACCTCGGCCTGGCTTGAATCGATGCTGCTAATAAGCCGTTCACCCGATCTGGTTATCTTGCTAGTCCAACCTGCCGCCATTACCGAGTGCGCCCGATGAATCTGCGTTCCCTGCTCCTCCCCAGCATTGCCTTGATCGCGCTCGCCGGCAGCGCCCATGCCGCTCCACAGGTCAACGGCAAGCAGTTGACCGTTGACGCGGCCGACGTGCAGCAATACCTGGATGGCAGTTTCCCACGCACGCAGAAAGCACTGGGCGGGCTGCTCGCACTGACCGTCAGCCAGCCACGCCTGACCCTGCCGCAGGGCAGCCGCCTGGACCTGGGCTTCAACCTGGCCATGGCTGCGGGTGGTTCGTCGATGCCGGTAGGCGATGTGCAGATCAGCAGCGGCCTGCGCTACGACGCGCAGACCCAGGGCTTCCATCTGGACCAACCCACGGTTGATGGCTTCCGCCCCAGCGCTGGTGGTGGTGAACTGGATTCAAGCACCCGCAGCCTGCTCAACAGCTGGCTGGCCGACTACGCCCGCCGCGAGCCGATCTACAAGATCGACCCGGCCATCGCCAAGATGATGGGCGTGCTGCAGGTGAAGTCCGTAGGCATCCAGAACGGACGCATCGCGGTGGAGTTCAACCAGAACCTTGGCAGCTTCGTGCCGCAGGGCTTGCTGGGGAACTGAGCCGGACAGCTGTGGAAACGAAAGAGGCCGCGATTGCGGCCTCTTTGCTTTGTTTGTAGGAGCGGCGTAAGCCGCGAAGCTCGTGAGGTGTCAGCCACTGAGCAGGGTCTTCCCCGCGGAGCTGCGCCATGATCCATTAGCAGCACCTGAGCTGGCAGTGGCTTCGCGGCTTACGCCGCTCCAACAAAACCACGCCGATCCATGCAGCGCCCCAGAGACTCAGCGCTTGGGCTGCAGCATCGTGCCGGTGCACTTGGGCGAGCCGCAACGGCATTCCCAGATCTTCTTCAGGCGCGGGGTGTGGCGCTCGGCCAGGGTGATGCCGTAGTTGTAGGTCAGCTCTTCGCCAGCCTTGATGTCGCGGATGGCTTCGATGAACACCTTGTCGGCGGTACGGTCGTCGCCTTCGGCCTCTTCGATCATCGCTTCGCAGCTCGGATCGCAGCTGTGGTTGATCCAGCGCGCATCGTTGCCCTTGTAGTTGGCATCGATGACGTAATCGTCGTTCAAGGTAAACAGGAAGGTGTGGCCGGTTTCCACATCGCCTGCGTCATCCGCGTCCACTTCGGCATGGGTACGGCGCTTGCCCTTGTATTCGATGACGCGCTCGCCCTTCTTGATCGCTGCCACGGCGAATACGCCGTTGCCGTGGATGGAGGATTTGCGCGCCTGGATCTTCTTGGGCATGTACATGGCCGGGACTTGAGTGAGGCGGTGATTCTCGCCCATCGGGCAAGACAACCCAAGCGGGGATTGGTGTGCGGCAAAAGCCGGACACTTTAGTGGACGCCACCGCGGGCCTCCTTTTCCTGTAGGAGCGGCGTCAGCCGCGAAGCCGATAACAGCTGCGGACCAAACCCAATGCAATCCAAGGCTATCCGAGCCCGCGGCTGTGCCGCGCCCTCTCCTGCCTTCGGCATCCTCTCCTGCCTTCGGCATCCTCTCCTGCAGCGGGAGAGGAAACCGCTGCAGCCCCCTGATTGGCTGGGGATTTCCGCCAGCTGAACAGCAAAACTTGGCCGCCCGGACGAGAAAGCGTACAATTTTGGTCCACATTGATACCCCCGCTCCCGCAATGCTCCGCGTCACCAAGCTCACCGATTACGCCACCGTCGTCCTGACCGTGCTTGCCGCACGGCCGGCCGAAGTGCTGAGCGCGACCGATCTGGCCGAAGCCGCTGGGCTGGAGCCGCCGACCGTCAGCAAGCTGCTCAAGCCACTGGCCCAGGCCGGGCTGGTTGAGGGCCTGCGTGGCGTGCGCGGCGGTTACCGGCTTACCCGTCCAGCTTCCGAGATCACCCTGATCGAGATCCTGGAAGCAATGGAAGGCCCCTTGGCCATCACCGAGTGCAGCCAGGAGCAGAGCCAGTGCGGCCTTGCCGGGCAGTGCGGTGTGCGCTCCAACTGGCGGCTTATCAATGACGTCGTTTCCGATGCCCTGCGTGGCGTCACCCTCGCGCAGATGCTGCACCCCTTACCGCTTGCCGACCGTCGACGCATCAGCGCCGACGTCGTCTCCTGAACAACCGTAGGCAGCCCTGATGGCCACCGAGATCATCGAAAAGGTCGACACCGTCGACAGTCCGAACCGTGAAATCCACGAACAGCTGGGGCGCAAGTACGACGCCGGCTTCATCACCCTGATTGAATCCGAGTCGTTCCCGCCGGGCCTGGACGAGGACGTCATCCGCGCGCTCTCGGCCAAGAAGGAAGAGCCCGAATGGATGACGCAGTGGCGCCTGGACGCCTACCGCCACTTCCTGACCATGCGCCAGCCGGACTGGGCCAAGCTGCAGATCGGC
The DNA here is from genome assembly GCF_030549615.1 of Stenotrophomonas sp. 610A2. NCBI lineage: Bacteria > Pseudomonadati > Pseudomonadota > Gammaproteobacteria > Lysobacterales > Lysobacteraceae > Stenotrophomonas > Stenotrophomonas pigmentata. The sequence goes on along the minus strand of NZ_CP130832.1, from coordinate 1,399,617 downwards.
CCGATCGACCTGCAGGCACTGAGCTATTTCTCCGCACCCAAGGGCCCGAAGTACCAGTCGCTGGACGAAGTGCCCAAGGAACTGCTGGACACTTACGAGAAGCTCGGCGTGCCGCTGCATGAGCGCGCAAAGCTGGCTGGCGTGGCGGTGGATGCGGTGTTCGACTCGGTTTCGGTCGGCACCACCTTCCGCAAGGAGCTGGCCGAGAAGGGCGTGGTGTTCTGCTCCATCTCCGAAGCCATCCGCGAATACCCGGAGCTGGTGCGCAAGTACCTGGGCTCGGTGGTACCGGTGGGCGACAACTATTTCGCCGCGTTGAACTCGGCAGTGTTCTCCGACGGCAGCTTTGTCTTCATCCCGGCCGGCGTGCGCTGCCCGATGGAGCTGAGCACCTATTTCCGCATCAACGCCAGCAATACCGGGCAGTTCGAGCGCACCTTGATCATCTGCGAGGACAAGGCCTACGTCTCCTACCTGGAAGGCTGCACCGCGCCGATGCGCGATGAAAACCAGCTGCACGCCGCGGTGGTCGAGCTGGTGGCGCTGGAAGATGCCGAGATCAAGTATTCGACCGTGCAGAACTGGTACCCGGGCGACGAGAACGGCGTCGGCGGCATTTACAACTTCGTCACCAAGCGTGCCGAATGCCGTGGCGCGCGCTCCAAGGTGACCTGGACCCAGGTGGAAACCGGCTCGGCCATCACCTGGAAGTACCCGTCCTGCGTGCTGCTGGGCGACGACTCGGTGGGCGAATTCCACTCGGTCGCGCTGACCCACCATCGCCAGCAGGCCGATACCGGCACCAAGATGATCCACGTCGGCAAGCGCACCAAGAGCAAGATCATCTCCAAGGGCATCAGCGCCGGCCGTGGCCAGAACACCTACCGCGGCCTGGTGCGTGTTGACCGTGGTGCAGAAGGCGCGCGCAACTACACCCAGTGCGACTCGTTGCTGATCGGCAAGAAGTGTGGCGCCCACACCTTCCCCTACATCGAGGTGAAGAACCCCAGCGCCACCGTCGAGCATGAGGCCACCACCTCCAAGATCTCCGACGACCAGCTGTTCTATTGCCGCGCCCGCGGCATCGACCAGGAAAACGCGGTGTCGATGATCGTCGACGGCTTCTGCAAGCAGGTCTTCAAGGAACTGCCGATGGAGTTCGCGGTGGAAGCCAAGAAGCTGCTGGAAGTCTCGCTGGAAGGATCGGTCGGATGAGCCGCCTGCCGCTGCTACTGCTGGCCGTGCTGCCGTTCGCGGCCTCCGCTGCGTCGCCGGGCAAGGCCTGTGATGACGCCCGCACCCAGTTCGAGCTCAACGAGTGCGCGGCGGCCGAAGCCACCGCCGCCGACACCGAGCTAAACGCCGTGTACCGGCAGGTGATGCAGAAACTGCAGGGCCAGCCGGTCGCCATCGACAAGCTGCGCGCTGCCCAGCGCCTGTGGATCCCGCTGCGCGACGCCGACATCGAAGCGCGCTACCCGGTGGGCAAGGACGAAAATCCGCGCGTCCTGTACGGCTCGATGTATCCGATGCTGTATTCGGCCAACAAGGCCGAGCTGACCCGCAAACGCACCCAGTGGCTGCGCGCCACCTTCCTCGATCGCGCCGAAGGCGAGCTCTGATCGCCCCGCACACTACATATTGAAGAACGCACCCTCATGCTGAAGATCGAAAACCTCCACGCAAGCATCGGCGACAAGGAAATCCTCAAGGGTCTGTCGCTGGAAGTGAAGCCGGGCGAAGTGCACGCCATCATGGGCCCGAACGGCGCCGGCAAGTCCACCCTTGGCAATGTCCTGTCCGGCCGCGACGGCTACGACGTCACCGCCGGCAGCGTGCAGTTCGAAGATGGCGACCTGCTGGAGCTGGAACCGGAAGCACGCGCCGCCGCCGGCCTGTTCCTGGCCTTCCAGTACCCGGTGGAAATCCCCGGCGTCAACAACACCTACTTCCTGCGTGCCGCGCTCAACGCGCAGCGCAAGGCACGTGGCGAAGAGGAACTGGACTCGATGCAGTTCCTCAAGCTGGTCCGGCAGAAGCTGGCCGTGCTGCACCTGAAGGACGAGCTGCTGCACCGTGGCGTCAACGAAGGCTTCTCCGGTGGCGAGAAGAAGCGCAACGAGATCTTCCAGCTGGCCGTGCTCGAACCGAAGCTGGCGATCCTCGACGAAACCGACTCCGGCCTGGACATCGATGCGCTGAAGAGCGTGGCCGATGGCGTCAACGCATTGCGTTCGCCGGAGCGTTCGTTCCTGGTCATCACCCACTACCAGCGCCTGCTCGACTACATCAAGCCGGACGTGGTGCACGTGTTGGCCGACGGTCGCATCGTCAAGACCGGTGGCCCGGAACTGGCGCTGGAGCTGGAAGCCCACGGTTATGACTTCCTGAAGGACCGCGTGGTCCGCGAGGCCGCCAAGTAATGAATGCCCTGCTCGATTCACTGGCCGGCACCTTCTGCGGCAGCAAGGAGCGCGCCGAGCTGCTTGAAGCCGCACTGAAAACCGGCCTACCCGCCGCCCGCAACGAGGCCTGGAAATACACCTCACTGCGTCAACTGGAGCGCCGCAGTTTCACTGCCGCGCCGCTGCAGGCCCCGGACATCGATGCCGCGCTGCTGGCCGACATCCCGTCGCCGCGCCTGGTCTTCGTCAACGGCCGCCACAGCGCTGCGTTGAGCGATCTGTCGTCGCTGGATGCCGGTGTGCAGGTGCGCACCCTGTCCGCCGTGCAGGCCGAAGAGCCCGAGGCACTGCGTTTCCTTGGCCGTCGCTTCGAGCGCGCCGAGGAAGTGTTCGCCCAGCTCAATGCCGCACTCGCCGATGAGGGCGTGCTGGTGCAGGTCGCCGACGGCATCGTCAGCGAAACCCCGCTGCATCTGGTATTTGTCAGCACGGCGGATTCCAGCGACCACGCCTGGCATCACCGTCACCTGATCGAACTGCGCCGTGGCGCCGTGTTCGGCCTGGTCGAACATCACCTGCAGGCCGGCGACAGCGCGCACCTGGACAACACCCTGGTCCACGTCCACATCGCCCAGAACGCCGTACTGTCGCACGCCCGCGTCCAGGCCGACAGCGCGCGTGTCACCTCGCTGCTGCGCACCGACGCGGTGTTGGCACGCGATGCAGAGTACCGCCGCATCGACCTGGAACTGGGTGCTGCGCTGAGCCGTCATGAGCTCAACGTGCGCCTGGAAGGCGACAACGCCAAGCTGACCGCCAATGGCGTGCTGCTCGGCACCGGCCGCCGTCATATCGATACCCGCCTGGGCATCGAGCACATCGCCAAGGACACCAGCGCCGAGCTGGTCTGGCGCGGCGTGGCGGCCAACCGCAGCCGCGTGGTGTTCCATGGCGGCATCGGCATCCGCGAAGGCGCCGATGGCACCGATGCCAACCTGTCCAACAAGAACCTGCTGCTGTCGGCCGATGCCGAGATCGATACTCAGCCGACGCTGGTGATCGACGCCGAAGAGGTCAAGGCGGCTCACGGCGCTACTGTCGGCCAGCTCGACGCCAACGCGCTGTTCTACCTGCGCTCGCGTGGCCTGCCTGCCGAACAGGCGCGCGCCATGCTCAGCGCCGCGTTCTGCCACGAGCCGCTGTCCGCGGTGGAAGGCGTTCTTACCGAAAAGCTGGCCCGCCACCTGGACCAGGCACTGCAACAGGCAGGCATGGCATGAATCTCAGTTCCCCGCGTCCGATCCACACTTCAGTGACCGCCCCCGATTGGGAGCGCGTGCGCGCCGATTTCCCGCTGCTGATGCGCGAAGTCAACGGCAAGCCGCTGGTGTATTTCGACAATGCCAACACCGCGCAGAAGCCACTGTCGGTGATCGGCGCGGTGGACGAGTTCTATCGCCGTTACAACGCCAATGTCAGCCGTGCGGTGCATGCGCTCGGCACCGAGGCCACCGACGCCTACGAAGGCGCACGCACCAAGCTGGCGCGCTTTCTCAACGTGCGCAGCGATGAGCTGGTGTTGTGCAGCGGCACCACCTTTGCGATCAATCTGGTCGCGTACTCGTGGGCATTGCCGCGTTTGAAGGCTGGCGATGTGATCCTGGTGTCGCGCATGGAGCACCACGCCAACATCGTGCCGTGGCAGCTGGTCGCCGAGCGCACCGGCGCGACCATCCGCGTGGCCGAGATCAGCCCCGATGGCAGCCTCGACCTGGACGCGCTGCATGCAGCGATGACGCCGGAAGTGAAGCTGCTGGCGCTCACCCACGTCTCCAACGTGCTGGGCACCATCAATCCGGTGCGCGAGATCTGCCGCGAGGCCCGCAAGCGCGGCATCGTCACCGTGATCGACGGCTCGCAGGCCGCACCGCACCTGAGCGTGGACGTTGCCGCCATCGGCTGCGATTTCTACGTGGTGACCGGCCACAAGATGTGCGGCCCGACCGGCACCGGCGCGCTGTGGGCACGCCGTGAGCACCTGCAAGATATGCCGCCCTTCCTTGGTGGCGGCGAGATGATCAAGGAAGTCAGCTTCGAAGGCACCGTATTCAACGATGCCCCGCACAAGTTCGAAGCCGGCACGCCGAACATCGCCGGTTTCATCGGCCTTGGCGTGGCAGTGGATTACCTGGAAGCGTTGGGTCGCGAACACATCGAAGCCCGCGAGCAGGAGCTGCTGGCCCATTTCACCGAAGAACTGCAGCGCGTTGAAGGCCTGCGTATCTTCGGCACTGCGCCGAACAAGGCGGCGGTGGTGTCGTTCCAGATCGAAGGCGCACATGCGCACGACCTGGCGACCCTGCTCGACCTGCAAGGCGTCGCCGTGCGCTCCGGCCAGCACTGCGCGCACCCGCTGCTGCAGTACTACGGCGTAGCTGCAACCTGCCGCGCCTCGCTGGCGTTCTACAACACGCATGAAGAGATCGAGTCCTTCATGGCGGCGTTGAAGAAAGTGCGCACCTTGCTGGGTTGAGCCGCGCTGGTTTTGTGGGAGCGGCGTGAGCCGCGAAGCCGATAGCACTACAGCTCGAGATTCAAACAGCGAAAGCGCCCTCACCCCAACCCCTCTCCCGTAAACGGGAGAGGGGCTACGACGCAGCACTGAGTAGCGGAATGATTGTGGGAGCGGCGTAAGCCGCGAAGCAGGCGTGGCTGCAGCGCTCGTTGATACCGCAATCTGACAATTTGTCAGCCTCGCGGCTTATGCCGCTCCCACAACCCAGCAGAAGATCACCGCGCACAGCGCTGCTCACACATGTCATAATGCGAACAATTCGCATTTGCACAAACGATGAGCCCCGCGTCATCCTCCCTCCTTGCCACCTTGTTCCGCGACCATCACCGCTGGTTGCTGGCACGGCTGTGCAGGCAGGTTCGGTGCCGCTGGGACGCAGAAGACCTCACCGCCGAGACCTTCAGCCAGGTCGCAGCTTCGCGCACGCCGCTGACCAGCATCGATGAGCCGCGCGCGTTCCTGACCACCATCGCCAAGCGCCTGCTGTTCCATCTGCGCCGGCGCCGTGATCTGGAACAGGCCTGGTTGGAACAACTGCGGCATAGTCCAGAAGCATTCTCGCCTTCCCCTGAAGAGCGGGCGCTGCTGCTGGAAACCGTGCTGCTGGTCGACCGCAGCATGCAATCGCTGCCAGCACCCGCCCGCGCCGCCTTCCTCTACAGCCAGCTCGACGACATGGGCCACGAGCAGATCGCGCAACAGCTTGGCGTATCGGTACGCACGGTCGGTCGCTACCTGCGCCAGGCCTGGAGCTGCTGCCTGCAGGACCTGCAGCACACGGATCTGGCCCCATGAGCGAGCAAGCGGCGATGGAAGCCGCCATCGACTGGATGGTGCTGCTGCAATCCGGCAGTGCCGGTGCGGACAGCGAACAGCAGCTGCAGCGCTGGCTGGACGCCTCGGCCGAGAATCGTCAGGCTTGGCAGCAGCTGCAGGAAATCCAGGGCCGCTTCCAGCGCCTGCGCGAGGTTGCCCAGCGTCATCCCGGCCAGGACCAACAGACACGCGAACTGCTGCTGCGGCCGTCACGGCGCGTCGCCCTGCGTTCCTTTGCGGCCTTCGCCCTCACCGCTGGCGGCGCGGCGCTGCTGGCCGACCGCAAATTCCCACTGCGCGAGCTCAGCGCCGACCTGCGCACCGCCACCGGGCAACGTAGCCGTTTCGCACTGGAAGACGGCAGCACGCTCACCCTCGACGCGCGCAGCGCGATCGACCTGGATTTCGGTGCCAACCAGCGCCAACTGTGGCTGCGGCGCGGGCGCGCCTTGCTCGATATCGCCGCTGATCCTCGCCCCCTGCTGCTGCACAGCCTGCACACCAAGCTCAGCCTGCTGCGCGGCAAATTGATGGTCGAACGCTACGAGGCATCCACCCAGGTTGCCGTTCTCAGCGATCACGTCTTGATCGAAGACCAGCACGGCCATAGCCAGCGCCTGCTCGCCGGGGAAAGCGCACGCATCGATGCCAGCGGCATCACCGCACTCGGCAGCAATCCGCTGCAACTGACCGACTGGCTGCACGGCCGGGTCAGCCTCGACAACGTGCCGCTGCTGGATCTGGTGGAGCGTCTGCGCGCCTACCGCAGTGGCTTCCTGCGGGTTTCGCCGGAGGCCGCCGCGCTGCGCGTGCAGGGCGTATTCGGGCTGGATGACAGTGACCGCACCTTGGCCGCGCTGGCCGAAACCCTGCCCTTGCTGATCCGCTCCTACGGCCCGGTCACCCTGATCGAAAAAAAATAGCGTGAGCGTGTCCGGTTTTTCGCCCTCGATACACATCCCTATCCGAAACCCTCTTTCGGAAGCCGTATCGATGTCCGCCTCCCCCCTGCTTCGCCCTTCCTGCCTTGCCCTGGCCTTGTCGCTGGCCTGCGCCGTTCCGCTGGCCCACGCGCAAACCGCAGCCGCTGATGCGGCAGTGCTCGACTACCAGATCGCCGCCGGCCCGCTAGGCGCCAGCCTCAACCGCATCGCCGCCAGCGCCGGCCGCACCTTGTCGGTGGACCCGGCCCTGCTGCAGGGCAAGCAGGCCAAGGCCGTGAATGGCCAGTACTCGGTCGAACAGGCCGCCGCACAGGCGCTGCAGGGCAGCGGCCTGCAACTGGTCACCACCGCCAGCGGCGCGCTGACCGTCCAGCGCGCGCCGGCCAACGGCGTGGAACGCATCGGCACGCTGCGGGTGCAGGGTGACCAGGGAAACCGAACCCAGCTGGGCGATGACAGCCGCAATTCGGCCGACACGCCTTACACCTCCGCGCAGTCCGGCGCGCACCTGTCGCTGCAGCAGATCGAGCGTTCGCGCGGCACCCAGGCCGGTGACATCTTCAAGAGCGTGGCCGGTGTCATCAACGGCGACAACCGCAACTCCGGTGCGCTCGACCTGAACATCCGCGGCATGCAGGGCTTCAACCGCGTGCCGGTGCTGATCGACGGCAGCCAGCAGCAGGTCACCGTCTACCGCGGCTATGCCGGCGTGGCCGGGCGCAGCTACATCGACCCGGACATGATTGGCGGCATCGACATCCAGAAGGGCCCGACCGGCGGTGCGGAAGGCGTCGGCGCGATCGGCGGCGTGGTCAGCATGCGCACCCTGAACGCCGAGGACATCATCAGCGGCGACAAGGACTGGGGCATCCGCCTGAAAGGCAGCTTCAGCGACAATTCGTCTTCGCCGCCGGCGGCCTTCACCACTGGCGGCCTGCGCAATGGCGGCCGTTTCCTCACCGCCTGTGGTGGCGGCCGCACCTGCACCGTGCAGCAGCTGCCAAGCGAGTTTGCCGATGAGACCGGCATGGATCGCCCTTCCACCGGCACCCCGACCGGCGGCAGCGGCAGCATCGCTGCGGCCAAGCGCTGGGGCGAGTTCGAAGTGCTGGGCGCCTTCGCGCGACGCAAGACCGGCAACTATTTCGCCGGCGAGAACGGCCCGGGCGCGCCTGAGCCGCACTATGCCATCTCGCGTACCACCGACAGCCGTGGTCGTTGGGTCGAGTACACCACCGTCAGCTTCGAGGGCCTCAACCGCTTCCGTGCCGGCGAAGAAGTGCTCAATACCTCGGTCGACAACCAGTCCTGGCTGCTCAAGGGCACCTGGAAGCCCAGCCCCGACCAGGCGCTGGAACTGGGCCGCATGAAATACCAGAGCCGCTACGGCGAGCTGATGCCGTCGGCCATCCTGCGCGGTGAAGGCGCATTGCAATCGGCGCTCAGCGATGTCGATGCCGACACCTGGACCGCGCGTTACCGCTGGCAGCCGGCCAACGAGCTGATCGACTTCAAGGCCAACGCCTGGCGTACCGCGCTGGACAACACCATCCGCAACGTCTACTCGTTCCCGGCGCTGCCGCCGGAGTACACCTATATCGAGACCACCTACCGCCAGGCCGAGCGCTGGGGTATCGACGCCACCAACACCTCGCGCTTCATCACCGCCTGGGGCGACGTCGCCCTGCAGTACGGTTTCACCCACGGCAAGGAAGACGTGCATCCGATCAGCGCCTCGCAGAGCTTCAGCAGCAACAACGCCAAGCGTGAGGAAAGCAGCCTGTTCGCCAGCGCCGAGTGGGTGCCCACCGATTGGCTGAAGTTCGACGCCGCCATCCGCCACACCCGCTACAAGAGCTATGACCGCGAGATCACCCGCGTGCCATCGCAGAGCCGGCCCATCACCTATACCGACGTCCACCTGCAGAACAAGGCCAGCGGCAATGCACCGATCGCGGCGATCACCTTCACCCCGTTCGAGGGCGTGCAGGTCTATGCCCGCTATGCCGAAGCGCTGCGCATGCCCGGCCTGTTCGAGACCAGCTCCGGCCCGGTCCCCAGCACGTTTGCAATGGACCTGCGTCCGGAGCGCGCCAAGAACCGCGAGTACGGCATCAACCTGCTGCGTGATGGTCTGTTCGCCGAAGGCGACCAGGCACGCCTGAAGCTGGCCTACTTCGACAACCACGTAAAGGATTACCTGACCCGCACCACCGTGCAGCTGGACGGCTGGGTGTCGTCGCCGGTGATCGAGAATATCGACAACGCCGACTTCAAGGGCTACGAGATCACCGCCGAATACCGCACGCCGCGCTTCTTCAGTGAGCTGTCCGGCAGCTATTACACCTACACCAACTTCTGCCACAGCGACCGCGCCTATCCGACCAAGTCAGAACCCTGCCATCCGGGCGGCGTCACCGACAGCTATGCCAGCAACCACGTCCCGCCGCGCGCCTCCGGTGCGCTGACGCTGGGCACCCATCAGCTGGACCAGCGGCTGACCGCCGGTGGCCGGGTCAGCTACACCGGCAACCGCCCGACCCTGCCACGCGCCAGCAGCATCATCCCGGTGGTCGATTGGGGTTCCTACGTACTGGTCGACCTGTTCGCCAACTACCGCATCAACGAGCACGTCGCGCTCGACCTGAGCGTGGACAACCTCACCGACCGTTACTACATGGACGCGATGACGCTGGGCCTGATGGCCTCGCCGGGTCGCACCGTGCGCATGGGCTTCACCGTCAACTTCTGAGGAACCGCATATGTCCGCTTCCCCAATGCTGCTGGAACTCAGCCGCAGCCAACGCTTGAAGGCCGCCACCCACGGTACCCACGAGCGGCTGGACCAACGCATCATGCGCGGCGAACCCTTCGCATCGCTTGAGAACTACCGGCGCTTCCTGCGCGTGCAGTACCGCTTCCACCGTGACCTGGCGGTGTTGTATTCGCTGCCGGCACTGCAGGGCTTGTTACCGGACCTGGCCGAACGCCAGCGCCTGCAGGAACTGCAGCAGGACCTGCTCGACCTGGGTGAAACACTGCCCGCCGATGACAATGCAGCCTTGAGCAGCGACATCGACCCGGCCACCGCACTGGGTTGGCTGTACGTGGTCGAAGGCTCCAACCTCGGCGCTGCCATCCTGTTCAAGCTGGCGGCGAAGATCGGCCTGGATGCCAATCATGGCGCGCGCCACCTGGCCGGTCACCCTGACGGGCGCGCGCGTCATTTGCGGCGTTTCACCGAGGCGCTGGACGGCAACGCGCTGGATGCCGAGCAGGAACAACGTCTGGTGGCTGGTGCCACTGCCGCGTTCCAACGCGTGCATGGCTACGTCGAGCAGGGTTTTGCCGACTGAGATGGAGGCAACGCTGAGCACCGTACCAACCATGCCACGGCGCAATCGCGCCGTGCGCGTGGGCTATCTGTTGCTGGGCATGGTGATGGTGGCCCTGGGCATCATCGGCGCACTGCTGCCGGTGATGCCCACCACCATTTTCATGATTCTGGCCGCCGCCTGTTTTGGCCGTTCCTCGCCGCGCTTCGAACGCTGGCTGCTGCAGCACCCGCAATTCGGCCCACCGTTGCGGCTGTGGCGCGAGCAGGGCGCGATGTCCAAGCGTGCCAAAGCATTTGCCTGCGGCGGCATGACGCTGGGTTTTGCGATGTTCTGGTACTTCGCGCATCCGTCGCTGCTGCTGTGGCTGGCGGTTGCGATCGGCATGGGCGGCTGCGCACTGTATCTGCTGACCCGGCCGCTGCCGCGCGGCGTAGCCGCGGTGCCGTCCCCGCAATCGGAAGAACGCGGCATCCGCTCCGTCGCCGCAACCGTGACCGTGTTGCTGCACATTGGAATGTTCGCGCTGTTGCTGTGGAGCCGCGCGCCAAGCATGGATCCACCGCTGGAGGAGCCCGCCGAACGCACGCAACTGGTGATGCTGCCACCGCGCGCACCGGAGCAGCCGCTGGAAGAGATCGTTGCCCCAACACCTTCCGCTGCTGCCTCGGCGGAGAAGCAAAAACCGGAACCGCCGCGCCCGCTGCCGCCGTCGCCACTGCGCGCCGACGCCAACTGGGTGGTTCCACCGCCCGCGCCGCCGCAACCGGTGCAGCAGGCGCTGGCCCCGCAACAACAGGAAGCTTCGATCGCCGCAGCACCGCTGACCCCACCGCTGCCGCCCGGGCCAAGCGCGGCAAACCCCGGCAAGGACAGCTGGGAAGGCCGGGTCATGGCCAAGCTGGAGCGCCATCGCCGCTATCCGAATGCCGCCCGCGCGCGCCGTGAACAAGGCGTCGCCCACGTCCGCGTCAGCCTTGCACGCGATGGCTCGGTGCTGTCGTTGGCACTGGAGCAATCCTCCGGCTCGGCGATGCTCGACCAGGCCGCACTGGATACCTTCCGCCGCGCGGCGCCATTGCCGGCGGTGCCGGAAGCACGCAAAGCACCGCTGGAGCTGTCATTCCCGGTCGAGTTCTTCATGCGTTGAGCGCAAGGCAAACGCTTCACCTGTAGTGCCGAGCCATGCTCGGCAAGGGCTTCACCTGTAGTGCCGAGCCATGCTCGGCAAGGGCTTCACCTGTAGTGCCGAGCCATGCTCGGCAAGGGCTTCACCTGTAGTGCCGAGCCATGCTCGGCAAGGGCTTCACCTGTAGTGCCGAGCCATGCTCGGCAAGGGCTTCACCTGTAGTGCCGAGCCATGCTCGGCAAGGGCTTCACCTGTAGTGCCGAGCCATGCTCGGCAAGGGCTTCACCGGTAACGCCCCAGCCGAGCATGGCTCGGCTCTACAGCCGCGACGCCACTGCTGCATCACGCTGCCAAGAGCTCCCCCTCCCCAGCCCTCCCCTTGCCTGCGGCAAAGGGAGGGAGCACAGCCCAGGACTCCTCCCATCGTCCGTTCCGGCTCGCGGCGCTAGAATGCAGCCCATGAACACGCTGACTTTCCGCCCTGCTACCGCCGCCGATATCCCGGCCCTGATCGACCTGGTCACCTCCGCCTACCGTGGCGATGCTTCCCGCGTTGGCTGGACCACCGAAGCCGACCTCCTCGACGGCCAGCGCATCGACGCCGCCGGCATCCAGGGCGATCTGGACCGCCCGCGCAGCGTGATCCTGCTCGCCGAGCAGGACGGTCAACTCCAGGCCTGCTGCCATGTCGCCGATGAAAACGGCCACGGTTACTTCGGCATGTTCTCGGTCAGCCCCAACGCCCAGGGCGGCGGCATCGGCAAGCAGTTGATGCAGCGCGCCGAACAGCACGCCGCCGAGCAGTGGCAGCTGCCGACCATGCAGATGACGGTGATCGATTGCCGCGATGAACTGATCGCCTTCTACGAACGCCGCGGCTACGTGCGTACCGGCATCAAGAAGCCGTTCCCGTATGGCGATGAGCGCTTCGGCATCCCCAAGCGTGACGACCTGCAGTTCGAGATCCTTGAGAAGCCGCTGGGTGTTGCCGCATGAGCGAGACCTGGACCTTCATCTGTGCCAGCGAGGAACTGCTGCCGGGCGAAATGAAGACCGGCTTCGACGAAGTCACCGGCTCGCCGATTGTGGTGTTCAACCTGGACGGTGAGCTGTATGCGCTGGAAGACCAGTGCACGCACGAGGAGTTCGAGCTGTCCTCCGGCACATTGGACCCGGATGAAGGCAGCATCGAGTGCATCCTGCACGGCGCCCGCTTCGACATCCGCGATGGCCGCGCCCTCTGCGCCCCGGCCTATACGGCGGTGCCCAAGTTCCCGGTCAAGCGCGAACACGGCGGCATCTGGTCGCGCGACGACCGCGACTGAGCTGGTCATCAATGGGGGAACCCTGTCCCAGCGGCCGGGACAGAGCACGGTATCTGGCCCCCGCTCCAGGACAGTCCCATCCCGCATGGCGTGATCCGATCTGGCGGATACCGGGCCGCTGCCGTGGACAGCCAATTCATCCTTCGCGGCCGAACCGTACCCGGAAGATAGCTGAGGTATACCCAGTACCTCAGAATTGAAAACGCAAACAATTCTCAATAAGATGCGCATCTGTCGCGATAACGCGAAATTAACGGTCTGCGCTTTTCCAATGTCCTCCCCATCCACCAAGGCTCAATCGCTGACTGTCGCCGCCGTGCGGCAGCGCCTGCCTTGGCTGATGCTGGTGTTTGGCATGTTGCTGGTCTGGGCCGTGGCGTTCCAGGCCAAGGCGGTGGTCACGGCCCCGCTGGCAGTGGAAGCGTTCGACCAGGTTCTGGCTTCACCTGAACCCGGTCATCCGCAGCATCCGCTGGAGATGGCCGCCATCAGCGAAACCGGCGGCGAATCCTCCCGTCTGACCCGGCCGCGGCCGGCAGCGATGCTGTCCAGCCCGGTTCCGCTCGCTCTGTTTACCCCCAGCCGCATCTTCGTGACTGCCGCCAGCGACACGCTGCTGCAGCACGCGGTTGAACGCGCCCAACGCTATCCGTTGGCGCCCTACCTGCTGCTCAATCCCGGCCACGCCCCGCCGCGCGCCTGACCAGCTGACACGGACGCACTCTGCGATCCGTCGTTCTGTTGCTCATCGTTCTACGCCTGCGCCGTGCCGCATGGCTCGCCCCACCGATCCGTTCCCCTGCCTCCGCGCCACCCGGCTGCGGCGGTCGTCTTACTTCTCCCTTTTCACTACCGATCATCACCATGACCCATATCAAAAGCCGCAAGCACAGCAGCACCGCGCCGCGCATCAGCGTCCTGGCATCGACCACCGCCAGCCTGATCACCGGTCTGAGCCTGGCAACCCTGCCAGGCCTGGCCAGCGCCCAGGATGCCAAGACCCTGGACCAGGTCGAGGTGCATGCGATGAACGGCTTCAAGGCCGAGAAGTCCGCCTCCAACAAGTACACCCAGACGCTGCAGAACACCCCGCAGACCATCCAGGTGATCACCAGCGATCTGTTCAACCAGCAGGGCGCCACCACCCTGACCGAAGCACTGCGCAACAGCGCCGGCGTGGGCACCTTCTATGCAGGTGAGAACGGCAACACCAGCACCGGTGACACCATCTACATGCGCGGCTTCGACAGCTCCAGCAGCATCCTGGTCGACGGCATCCGCGACCTGGGCTCGATCTCGCGCGACGTGTTCAACACCGAGCAGGTCGAAGTGCTGAAGGGCCCGGCCGGTACCGATATCGGCCGCACCGCGCCCACCGGCGCGATCAACATGATCAGCAAGCAGGCCAACCTGCGCGATGCGATCGCAGGCAGCCTCACCGCCGGCACCGATGGCCAGCAGCGCGCTACCGCAGACTGGAACCAGACCCTGGGCGCCACCGCTGCGCTGCGCCTGAACGCCATGTGGCAGGACAGCGACGTCGCCGGCCGTGACCACGTCAACAACAAGCGCTGGGGCTTTGCGCCGTCGTTCGGTTTCGGCCTGGGTACCGACACCCGCTACTTCCTCAACCTGCAGTACCTGAAGCAGGACAACATCCCCGACGGCTTCGTGCCGACCATCGGCCTGCCGGGCTGGACCCCGCAGCCGGGCCTGGAGCAGCTGGCCGGCCACCCGGTGAACCCGGAAAACTTCTACGGCACCCGCTACGACCACGATGACGTGACCTCGCAGCAGGCGACCTTCCGCTTCGAACATGATTTCTCCGACACGTTCAAGCTGACCAACACCGCGCGTTGGGGCAAGACCGAGCAGGACTATCTGCTGACGGCATTCATGTCCACCGGCGGTACCACCGCCAACCAGCAGGCCGGCAACATCAAGTGGACAGACATCAATGACCTGTCCACCTACACGATGAATCGCAGCAACCTGACCTACAAGGATCAGGAAAACACGATCCTGACCGACCAGTTGAACCTGCGCATCGACTTCGTCACCGGCCGCGTCCAGCACAACGTCAGCACTGGCGTGGAGTTCACCCAGGAAGAGCAGAAGTCCTGGGGCAAGGCCGGCACCGTTGGCGCTGGCTGGGGCCCGGCAAACCTGTACAACCCGGACTGGAATGCAACCGGCCTGACCACCCGCCGCACCGGCGTCCACACCGACGGCAAGACCACCACGTCCTCGCTGTACGTGTTCGACACCCTGAAGTTCAGCGAGAGCTTCATGCTGACCGCTGGCCTGCGTGCCGATCACTACAAGACCGAGTACAGCAGCTCGGCGCTGTGCACCGCCGCCAACTGCGCCGGTCGTCCGGTCGGCACCCTGATCGCGCTGCCGTCCTTCGATGATTCGGACACCTTGATCAACTGGAAGGTCGGTGCGCTGTACAAGCCCAACGACGCCGTCAGCGTCTACGCGAACTACGCCATTTCGCAGCAGCCTCCGGGCGGCAACAACTTCCAGCTCAACGAAACCGCTGGCAACGTCAACAACATCAACATGGATCCGCAGGAAGCCCGCACCATCGAAGTGGGCACCAAGTGGGCGTTCCTGGATGACGCACTGGCACTGAACGTTGCCCTGTTCCGTACCGAAGTGACCAACGAGATCACCGGCAGCGCTGCCGATGGTTACTTCCAGAACGGCCAGAAGACCGTGGAAGGCATTGAAGTGTCCACCGTCGGCAAGATCACCGACAACTGGTCGGTCTCTGCCGGTTATACCCACATGAACACCCAGGTCGATACCGGCAGCCTGGTGACCGCCGATGGCAGCAACAACCTGACCTACACCCCGGACGATGCCTTCACCGGTTGGACCAGCTACGTGTTCCCGTTCGGCCTGACCATCGGCGGCGGCGTGCGTTACTCCGGCGAAATGCATCGCGGTACCGACGGTGCCAAGGGCACGCCGGCCTTCGTCAAGTCCTACACCGTGTATGACGCCGTGGCGTCCTATGCAGTCAACGACAACCTGGTGCTGCGCTTGAACGCCTACAACCTGTTCGACAAGCAGTACGTCGCCGCGATCAACAAGAGCGGTTACCGCTACACCCCGGGTACCCCGCGTACCTTCATGTTCAGCGCGGACTTCCGCTTCTGATCAGATGGGCGCAGGGGCTTAAACTCCCCTGCGCCCTTTTCGGAAAGACCGCCATGTTGCTGCACATACCCAATGTACTCAGCGCCGAGGAAGTGGCCGGTTTCCGCCGTGCACTGGAAACGGCCGACTGGGCTGATGGCCGCGAGACCGTTGGCCATCAAGGTGCGCAGGTAAAACGCAACCTACAGCTGCCCGATGCCTCACCGCTGAAGGCCGAGCTGGGCCAGCATGTTCTGGCCGCGCTGGAACGCAATCCCCTGTTCTTCGCCGCGGCACTGCCGCTGCGGATCCTGCCGCCACGCTTCAATCGTTACACCGGCGGTGGCGAGTACGGCTTCCACGTCGATGGCTCGGTAATGAGCGTCGGCCACGGCGCACAACGCACGCATATCCGTTCGGACATCTCCTGCACCTTGTTCCTGTGCGAGCCCGAGGATTACGACGGTGGCGAGCTGATCATCAGCGACACCTACGGCGAACACGAAGTGAAGCTGCCGGCCGGTGACCTGGTGGTATATCCGTCCAGCAGCCTGCACAAGGTGCAGCCGGTAACGCGCGGCGCGCGCTTGGCCTCGTTCGTCTGGGTGCAGAGCATGGTCCGCGACGATGCGCACCGGCGCCTGCTGTGGGAAATGGATACCTCCATCCAGCAGCTGACCATGGATTGCCCGCAGCACCCGTCCTTGGTCAGCCTGACCGGGATCTATCACAACCTGCTGCGGCAATGGGCTGAGACCTGAGCGACCTAGCCCCGATCTGAACGCGCAGCGGTAGCAAGGCCGTAGCCCGGGTAAGCACAGCGCACCCGGGGCGCTTGGCGGAAGCCTGAAAGACCGGAGAATCCGTGCTCCCGGGTGCGCTGCGCTTACCCGGGCTACGGAACCACGCCTATGGAAGCGCTTGTCGTACGGCGATTGACATTCGTCATGTTGATAGCAATTCTCATTTGCAAAAGTTAACGAATCGTATCTACAATGCCGCACCGCGAACGCCGGCCCCTGTCGCCGCGTCCGCAATCCGGGGATACGAATGCAGCAATCACAGCGCCAGCACGCACAGAACAACGCCGTTTCCGGCGCTGTCAGCCTGCGTCCGCTGGCTTTGTGCTTGCTGTTGCTGTTGTCGCTGCTGGCTGGCTTGTGCCAGAACGGCATCCAGTTTTCCCGGCTCGGCCTGGCCCAGAACGGCCACGCGTCGGCGCCGGCGGAAGAACGTCAGGGCGGCGAACGCCACCTGGAAGAAGAAAGCCCGGCCAAGCTGCGCCGGGTAGCGCAGCTGCGCGCACCGCGCGCCGCCCTGCCCCTGCCAAGCGTCGAGCAGCTGCTGTCCGCAGCGGACGCCTTCAGCCCCATCCGCACGGTCATTCCGGCCTCCGAGCCGGTCATTGCCCATGCGCTGGCCAGCCCGCGCCAACAGCGTGGGCAGGCGCCACCGCTGAGCTGAAGCTCCGCGCGTAGTCGTTTCCGCTTCACCCCTCTCTTTTTCCCAGCTCGTCCCTGCACGCGTGCGCGCCTGCGGTGTTGACGGCTGCAACCCGTATTTCCTTGACCGAGGTATTCCCATGGCCCTGCGCCAGCGTCACCGTGTGTCCGTTTCCCGCCACCTGCTCAGCCTCGCCGTGCTCGGCGCCATCAGCGCCAGCGCCCATGCCAACGATGCGCCGACCACGCTGGACAAGGTCGTCGTCACCGCCAGCGGCTTCGAACAGAAGATCACCGATGCACCGGCCAGCATCTCGGTCATCACCCAGGAAGAACTGGCCAAGCGCCCGTACATCACCCTGCTTGATGCAGTGCGTGACCTGGAAGGCGTGGACGTGGGCGAGACCCGCGACAAGACCGGCCAGGGCAGCATCTCGATGCGCGGCATGGGCTCGGACTACACCCTGATCCTGATCAACGGCCGTCGCCAGAACAACCACGGCGACATCTACCCGAACAACTTCGGCGGCAACCAGTTCAACCACATCCCGCCGCTGGATGCGATCGAGCGCATCGAAGTGATCCGCGGCCCCGCCTCCACCCTGTACGGCGCCGATGCGATGGGCGGCGTGATCAACGTCATCACCAAGCGCACCCTGGACAGCTGGCACGGCTCGGCCACCCTGGCCCGCAGCTTCGAGACCGATGACCAGTTCGGCGACGACCGTACCGCCGACCTGTTCGTCACCGGCCCGCTGCTGCCGGGCAAGCTCAACCTCAGCGCGCGCGCCAGCTGGTATGACCGCGATGCCTCCAACCCGGTTTATTCGTCGGTGACCGATCCGGCCGGCAACCAGCACAACCGTGCACTGGGCTTTGGTGCCGGCGGCAAGACCGTGGACAACACCAACAAGGCCGGCGGCATCACTCTGGCGTGGACCCCGACCGAGGCGCAGATCATCACCCTGGACTACGACACCTCGCGCCAGGAATACGACAACTCGATCAAGATCAACGATGCCGGCGAAGAGGAATACCCGGTCGGCACCGTCGACAGCATCAGCAGCATCTTCACCGCCGGCAACTTCTGCCTGGGCGCCGCCGGCGCCAACGCAAACGCATGCCGCAACAACGGCGGCACCTGGTCGCGCCGCGCCAACCCGCGCGCCGGTTACGGCCCCACCCAGGAATTCACCCGCGACGCCTGGGCACTGACCCACGAAGGCAAGTGGGGCTTTGGCAACAGCTTCGTCTCGCTGGCGCATGTGGCCACCAACAACGAAGGCCGCACCATGCCGTTCACCGTGGCCGAGCGTGAGCACCTGCTGCAGATGATCGACGGCACCGGCCCTTATGCCGGCATGAGCTTGGCCGACCGCCGCGCACGGGCCGCTTCCACCTTCCTGCCGCGCCCCAAGCGTGTACTGGAAAGTGCGCAGTACACCTTCGATGCCAAGGTCGACATGCCGTTCCAGGCAGCCGGTGAGCACATCGCCGTGTTCGGCACCCAGATCATCCGCGGCGAGCTGACCGACGGCGTGTTCGGCACCGAAGTGGGTGACCCGGGCCGCAAGCAGGAGCACAACATGTACTCGCTGTTCGCCGAAGACACCTGGACCGTGATCGAGCCGCTGGCCATCACCTACGGCCTGCGCTTCGACGACCATGAAGTGTTCGGCGACCACCTGAGCCCGCGCCTGTACGGCGTGTACACCGTCAACCCGCAGTGGACGGTCAAGGGCGGTGTCAGCACCGGCTTCAAGACCCCCAAGACCACCCAGCTGTATGACGGCGTCACCGGTTTTGGCGGCCAGGGCACCTCGCCGATGTTCGGCAACCCGAACCTGAAGCCGGAAACCAGCACCAGCACCGAGCTGGCGGTGTACTGGCAGCATCCGGATGGCCACAACTTCAACGCCACCCTGTTCCACAACAAGTTCGACGACAAGATCTCCACCCAGCCCTGCGGCACTGGCCTGTCGTTGGTCTGCACCAGCACCGGCGAGTACGCCGATCTGGGCTATGCGACCAGCACCAAGACGGTGAACATCGATGAAGTGGTGATCCAGGGTGCGGAAGTTGCCGGCCGCTGGGAGATCAGCGACCGCTTCGGCCTGCGTGCCAACTACACCTATACCGACAGCGAGCAGAAGAGCGGTGCCGACAAGGGCCGTCCGCTGGGCCTGAGCGCCAAGCACATGGCCAATGCCACCTTCGACTGGCAGGTAAGCGACCGCTTCAACCTGTTCGTGACCAGCGAAGCACGCTCCAAGCGCTACCGCGGCGTCAGTGCGATCACCGGCCAGGAGCTGTACTACAAGGACTACACCGTGTTCCATCTCGGTGCCTCGTTCCAGGCCACCCAGTGGATGAAGATCAACGCCCGCATCAACAACCTGCTGGACCGCGACTTCACCACCTACCAGACCGTGTTCAACGATCTGGACGGCAGCGGCATCTACGGCGACGCCACCAACGAAGTGCTGTTCGAGGACGATTACAACAACAAGGACAAGGCACGCAGCTTCTGGCTGAGCGTGAACCTGAGCTTCTAAGCACGGCGCTCCCTCCCTTGTGCGCAGCACAGGGGAGGGGTTCCCCGTGTCAACGCCGCACATCCTCAAGCGTTACCAGCACAAGCAGAACCGCCCCCTCCCCTTGCCCACGGCAAAGGGAGGGGGCGACGCATCTTCACAAATTGCGAATCATTCTCATTAGTGCTCTAATCGTCGTCCTTTCATAATCCCGATTCCCGTGTCCGCAGACCGCAGCACCGCCACCACCGTGCAACAACAGGCCAGCCGTGGTTTCTGGTTGCGCACCTTGCATCAGTGGCACTGGATCAGCTCGGCGGTCTGCCTGATCGGCATGCTGTTGTTCTCCCTGACCGGCATCACCTTGAACCACGCGTCCAAGATCGAAGCCAAGCCACAGGTGCAGAACCAGCAACTCGAACTCCCTGCCCCGGTGCTCAAGGCCCTGGGTGATCGCGAAGATGGCAATGCGCCGCTGCCAGCGCGCGTCGCCGACTGGTTGTCCAATCGTCTGGAAGTGTCCATCGGCAGCCGCGAGGCCGAGTGGTCGCCGGAAGAAATCTATCTGTCCATGCCCGGCCCCGGCAGTGATGCCTGGCTGAGCATCGACCGCGAAACCGGCGCGGTGGAGTTCGAGAAGACTCGCCGCGGCTGGGTTTCCTATTTCAATGACCTGCACAAGGGCCGCAATGCCGGCCCGGGCTGGGGCTGGTTCCTCGACGTGTTCGCGGTGGCCTGCCTGGTGTTCTGCATCACCGGTCTATTCCTGTTGCATCTGCATGCGCGGCAGCGGCGCATGACCTGGCCGCTGGTCGGCCTGGGCCTGCTGATCCCGCTGTTGATCGCCCTGCTTCTCATCCATTGACCGTCATCCTTCCCGGAGTCGCACCATGCGCGTCACCCTGACCATCGCCCTGAGCGGTTTGATTGCCACCGCTCCTGCCGCCTACGCCGCCAGCCTCGACGTCAACGTCGAAGTGCCCAAGCTCAACGTGGCCGAATACCACCGCCCCTATGTCGCGGTGTGGATCGAAGGTGCCGACCAGCAGGTCGCCGCCAACCTGTCGGTCTGGTACCAGCTCCGCGACACCGCCGAAGGCCACGGCACCAAGTGGCTGCCGGACCTGCGCCAGTGGTGGCGCAAGAGCGGCCGCACCCTGCAGGTGCCGGTCGATGGCGTCACTGGCCCGACCCGTCCGGTCGGCAAGCACCAGCTCAGCTTCAGCGACCGCCAGCCGCAGCTGCGCGCCCTGCCCGCCGGCCAGTACTCGCTGGTGGTGGAAGCCGCGCGCGAAGTCGGTGGCCGCGAACTGGTCAAGATTCCCTTCACCTGGCCGGCCCGTGCCGCGCAGAACGGCAGTGCCCAAGGCACCTCCGAACTCGGCGCCGTCACCCTTGCCGTCAAGCCCTGATCCCCATTACCAACGGAGCCAACCGATGAAGCGTTCCCTCCTGCTTGCTGCCACCATCGCCGCCGTGCTGCCCTTCTCCGCCGCCGCCCACAAGGCCTGGCTGCAGCCGTCGCAGACCGTGATTGCCGGTACCAACCCGTGGATCACCGTGGACGCCGCCGTGTCCAACGACCTGTTCTACTTCAACCATGTGCCGCTGCGCCTGGACAACCTGGTGATCACCGCACCGGACGGCAGCACCGTGCAGCCGCAGAATGCCGCCACCGGCAAGTACCGCAGCGTCTTCGACGTCGAACTGACCCAGCAGGGCACCTACCGCCTGGCCACCGTCAATGCCGGCCTGTCGGCCAACTGGCAGGAAGACGGCAAGCCCAAGCGCTGGCGCGGTAACGCTGCCACCTTCGCCACCGAAGTACCGAAGGACGCCAAGGACCTGAAGGTCTCCGAGACCGCCGGCCGCATTGAAACCTTCGTCACCAACGGCAAGCCGAACGACACCGCGTTGCAGCCGACCGGCAAGGGCATGGAACTGGTTGCCTTGGGCCACCCGAACGACCTGTTCGCCGGCGAGCAGGCCAAGTTCAAGCTGCTGGTCGATGGCAAGCCGCACGCTGGCCTGGAAGTCGAGATCACCCGTGGCGGCACCCGTTACCGCAACGCCCAGGAAGAGATCAAGGTCACCACCGACGCCAACGGCGAGTTCTCGGTGACCTGGCCGCAGGCTGGCATGTACTGGCTGGAAACCGGCACCGAGGACAACAAGACCTCGATCCCGCAGGCCGCCGTCCGCCGCCTGAGCTACGTAGGCACGCTGGAAGTGCTGCCGCAGTAAGGCTGTTGCTCAAAGCCCCTCTCCCGCCCGCGGGAGAGGGGTTGGGGTGAGGGCAAGGCCGGAGTCGAACTCTTGAAGTTCGCAGTTGGCCGAGAGAGGCAAAAGCTCCCCTCATCCGCCCCTTCGGGGCACCTTCTCCCGCTCGCGGGAGAAGGGACAACGTCTAGCCGATCATTTTCGATGTCCTCCAACTCCGACATCGCCGCCCTTGGCGGCCACACCATGGGCACCAGCTGGAGCGTCAAGCTGGTGGCTGCACGCAGCCGTGACCTGCACCCGTTGCATGCCGGCATCCAGGCCGAACTGGATCGCGTGGTCGCGCAGATGAGCACCTGGGAAGCCGACTCGGACATCAGCCGCTACAACCGCGCCGGCGCAGACAGCTGGCACGCGCTGCCGGATGATTTCTGGAACGTGCTCAGCAGCGCGCACGATATCGCCGAGCGCAGCGCTGGCGCCTTCGATCCCAGCATCGGTCCCCTGGTCGCGCTGTGGGGCTTTGGCGCCGATGCGGGCGCACAGGTTGTACCTGATCCCGCGCATCTGGCCGAGGTCGCCGCTCGCTGCGGCTGGAACAAACTGCAGTTGGATCCACAGACACAAAGCGCGCTGCAACCCGGCGGACTGCAACTGGACCTGTCCGCCATCGCCAAGGGCTACGGCGTGGATCTGGTCAGTGCCTGGCTACGCCGTATCGGCATCACCGCCGCGCTGGTCGAAGTCGGTGGCGAACTGCATGGCTACGGTTTGAAACCCGACGGCCAGCCCTGGCGCGTGCTGGTCGAATCCGCACCTGAAGAAGATGCGGGTGCAGAGTACCCGCCGCGTGTGCTGGCGCTCGATGATCTGGCGGTAGCCACTTCCGGCGACCGCTGGCACCAGTTCGAACGCGATGGCGTGTCCTATAGCCACACGCTGGATCCACGCAGCCATGCACCGGTCAGCCGTGCCGCTGCAGCGGTCACGGTGATCGCGCGTGACGCCATGCACGCCGATGCCTGGGCAACCGCACTCACCGTGATGGGCGCCGATGAAGGCCTGGCCTTCGCCAACCAACATGATCTGGCTGCACGTTTCATCACCCGCGCCGATACTGGGCTTGTGGAAACCATGACCCCCGCCTTCCAGCGTTACCTGGACGCCAGCACGCAATGAACCCCAACCGCTCCACGCGCGCACTGCTCGGCAATCTCGCCGTTGGCCTGGGCCTGCTGCTGATCGCCCTGTTGCTGCTGCGGCTGCATCTGGGCGAGCGCTGGTGGCCGGCTGCTCCACTGGCATCGCAATGGTGGATGGCACTGGCAGCCTTGGCCATCTACGCGGCGGCCTGCTTCGCGCTGTGGTGGTGCACCCGCCAGCGCGACGACGACAGCGGCGACAGCAAGGAACCACCGATCCTGGTGGTGTGGGCCAGCCAGACCGGCTTCGCCCAGCAGCTGGCACAGCGCACCGCCGCGCACCTGCGCGGCGCCGGCCACAAGACCAGATTGCGCGGCATCGACCAGGTCGATGCATCCCTGCTCGCCGGCAGCCGCCAGGCCTTGTTCATCGCCGCAACCACCGGCGAAGGGGATCCGCCGGACCACGCACTCGCCTTCCTCAGCCGGGTGATGCCGCAGCCATTGAAACTGCCGCAGCTGCAGTACGCCGTGCTGGCCTTGGGCGACAAGACCTACGAGCAGTACTGCGCATTCGGCCATCAACTCGATGAGTGGCTGCGCACGCATGGTGCACAGCCACTGTTCGATACGGTGGAAGTGGACAACGCCGATGCCGACGCGCTGCGCCATTGGCAGCAGCTGCTTGGCCAGCTGGGTGGCGAAGCCGCCAACGCAACCGACTGGAGTGCACCGGCCTATCAATCGTGGCTGCTGCGCCAGCGCAACGTGCTTAATCCCGGCAGCGTGGGCGGCAAGGTATTCAACCTGCAACTGCAGCCCGCGGACGGAAAGCTGCCGACCTGGCAGGCTGGCGATATCGCCGAAATCGGCCCACGCCAATCCGCTGATGCGGTGACGCAGTGGCTGCAGGCAAACAGTTTCGACGCTGCAACCGTGCTTGCCGATGGACGTTCACTGCGCGATGCCCTCGCCCAATCCCATCTGCCCGACAGCGTCGACAAGCACGATGTCAACGCACTCGCCGCCAACCTCAAGCCGCTGCCGCACCGCGAGTACTCGATTGCCTCGATGCCGGGCGAAGGCAACCTGCAGCTGATGCTGCGCCGGCAACTGCGCCCGGACGGCACACCCGGCCTCGCCAGCGGCTGGCTCTGCGATTACACCGCTATCGGCGACAGCATTGATCTGCGCCTGCGCAGCAACAGCAACTTCCATCCACCGGGCAATGCCGCACCGCTGATCCTGATCGGCAACGGCACCGGCATCGCCGGCCTGCGTGCGCATCTGCGAGCACGTATCGATGTGGGTGCACGACGCAACTGGTTGTTGTTCGGTGAACGCAACGCCGCCCACGATTTCCATTTCGGTGCAGAGTTGCAGCAGTGGCAGCGCGAAGGTGCGATCGAGCGGCTGGACACGGTTTTCAGCCGCGACAATGGCCAGTTCCACTACGTGCAGGACGCACTGGCCGCGCACAGCGATGTGCTACGGCAATGGCTGGATGATGGCGCAACCATCCTGGTCTGCGGCAGCCTGCAAGGCATGGCCCCGGCGGTGGACAAGGTCATCGTCGATGCGATTGGTGCCGAAGCGCATCAAGCATTGCGCATAGCCGGGCGTTATCGCCGCGACGTGTACTGACCGGAAACCCACCTGTAGTGCCGAGCCATGCTCGGCAGAAGCATTACAAGCAATCCCAAACGTAGTGCCGAGCCGTGCTCGGCAGGGGCTTTCCCGGTAATGCCCATGCCGAGCATGGCTCGGCACTACATTGGCACCGTCGGGGCCACCTTTATCGCCAGCAACTCACCGCCACCGCTGAGCGTGTAGCGCTGCCGCTCGCCCGCCGCCAACCATGCGGTATCGCCCGCGGACATTGCCGGCAACACGCCACCTTCGAACTCGGCCTGCCCTGCCAGCAAATGGATCGCCCACGCCGCCTGCGGCTCGGTGAAAAACAGCATGTTGCCGACCAAGGGCCGATGCAGCAGTTCGGCCTGCAGCGCCTCACGCCGCCACATCAGGTTGAAGTCCTGGGTCACACCATCAATCAGCTCACCCACCAGCTCCGCCTCGCCAGCGAAGCGCAGGCGCTGATATGGCGGTAGCAGGGCCTCGCAGCGGCCATCGGCGAAGCGCAAGCGCAGGCCTTCGCCCTGCAGCAGCACCAGCTCACGTTCGACACCGGGGAATGCGGAGAACGCCGCGTCCTGTTCGATCTCGGCGATGGAAAGGCGTAGCTGCCAGTCACCCTGCTCCGGCAGACGCAGGATTTCGCGCGTCCAGCCCAGACCATTACGCCAGCGCTCGCGCTGATAGAGAGCGGAAGGGATGACGCGGGAAGGTGAGTTCAGTGTGTGCATCGGGCAATGATGCCATCAGCGCGAGGGTGGCTGTCTCTTTTGTAGGAGCGGCGTGAGCCGCGAAGCCACAGATCCAACAGCGCAGAGCAACAACACCCCCCCCAAACCCTCCCCTTTGCTGCGCAAAAGGGAGGGGGCAGAAGCCTTGCTTACTTCGGCATCGCCAGGTTCTCAGCCGTCAGCGGCTTGCCCGCACGCGGCGTGGTCGCAATCACCGCATCGGCCGGCAACGCCGTGCCCTTGTCCAGACGGGCCTGCACGCGATCCAGCGCCTCGTATACATACGGCAACAGCGGCAGGTAACGCGAACCGTAATCCGGCAGGCCGAGGAAACCATCGAAGTGCTGCACGTTCTGCACCTTCCAATAGCTCACTTCACGTCCGGCAGCCTTGGCCGCAGCCGCATACGGCGCGCTGCTGAAAGCCGGCGGAATCAGGCCATCGTCAGCACCGTGCACCACCATCACCGGCAGGCCCTTGCGCGGCAAGCCTGCATGCGTGGCCTGGATGCCCGTCTGCACGCGCTTGGCGTCTTCGCCCTGGCCGTCCCACAGGCCGCGCAGGCACTTCAGGCCGGCGTAGGTCAGGTCCGGCAAGGCGACCTTGCTGTCGAGCAGACCGACCCCGGCGCCCGGCGGTATGCCGCTGCCATCGGAGATCCATGCGGCCCGCTCGATCGACGTCGCGGCGCGGGGCGAGAAGTCAGCATTCTGCGCGGAAAAGTTGAAACCGCAGGGATGCTCGCCCACGCCATAACGGCCGTAAGCCGAGGCATAGGTCGCGGCAATCGCACGCCACAGGTCGAAGCCGGTCGACAGCGCGCCAGCGCGCAGCGATGCGTCCGTCCAGCCCTTGCTCAACATCAGGTCGTAAGCCGACTTCGCCTGTGCAGCTGGCGTTGCACCGCTGATCACGCCTTCGGCCGTCAACGTCGCGCAGCGCACTGCGGCACCGGCCTGCAGCGCAGCCGTCAGCGGCGGCTGCGGCAGGTTGCTCATGTGCAGCTGCGCGCACGGCATCAACAGCGCCGCTTCGGTTGTGTAGTCATACAGCGCACGTGACCCCGGGCCGCTGGAATAGACGCTGGGTTCACCCGCCACCACGGCGTCCAGCCAATCCCCTTCCAACTCGGCCGCACGCAGCACAGCGCCGCCACCGTTGGAGATGCCGACGGCGATGATGCGGGTGTTTTCAAACGTGAAAGGCGCAGCCTGCGGATAGGCTTCTGCCAACGCCAGCAGCGCGAACTCGGCGGCCTGCTTTACGTGGCGGCCCCAATCGGCCTCCGGGTTGTCCTTGGAGTGCGCATGCTTGAATGCAACACCCGACGCATTGATCGGCGCATCCGGTACGAAGGCAAGATCACTGACCTCGCCCAGTGCACCGACCGTGCCGTTGGCACGCACGCCAGCCTGCGCGTTCAGATCGTAATAATCGCTACCCGCGCCCTTGTCGGTATAGACCACGGCACAGCCCTTGGGCAGACCCCAGGCAGCGGCGACCGACACGGCGCCATAGATGCCACGCGAACCAGACGCTGGTGCCACCAGCACGCAGCGCTTGCCGGTATCGAAGTTGTCCGGCACCTGTGCCAGCACGCGATGCGGTTGCTTGGCGCCAGGCAGGCGCGCGAACGCCGAATACTCCCGGCCAGGCACGCTCTGCAGGCTGCCGAACAGTTCGCCGTAGCCACCGCCCGGTGCAAGATCGGCGATACCACGCCAGCTGCCCCACAGCGCCCGGCGGCGCAGCTCATCGACGGTCGGTGCACTGGCGTCGGCGAATGCCGGCGGCGCCATGCTGCGCAGGCCGGCCAGGCCGAGTCCGGCGGTAAGCAGGTCGTCACTGCCGCGGTGTTCGCTGCGGAGTTCGTTGCTGAACATGGAAGGCTCCACGGACTTGGATGCTGGGCCGCTGGCACAGGAGGCCAGGCTCAGTCCGACGAATAGGCCGCAGGCGGCGCGCAGTAGGGATTGGCTCATGGACGCACCCTAACAGAGCACCGCCGCCCGGCTCATCGTACTTAAGTACCACACGCTTTTAGCGCCACGGCTGCTAGGTTTCCACCATCCCCCAAAGCAACAGATCGGAGTTCCCCATGGACCGCTTCCTGCAAGGCCGCACCGCACTGGTGACCGGCAGTACCTCCGGCATCGGCCTGGCCATCGCCCAGGCGCTGGCCAGCGCCGGTGCGCGCGTGGCCATCAATGGCCTCGGCAGCCCCGAGCAGATCGAGGCGGCGCTGAAGAGCGTCACCGACGCAGGCAGCGAGTCGCAGCACTTCGATGCCGACCTGCGCAAGCCAGACCAGATCGCGCACATGCTCGAAGCCGTGCAGGCTTGGGGCAACATCGACATCCTGGTGAACTGCGCCGGCATCCAGCACGCCGCACCGCTGGCCGAACAGCCGCCGCAGAAGTGGGACGACATCATCGCCATCAACCTCAGCGCGGCCTTCCACACCATGCAGCAGGCGTTGCCGGGCATGGCCGAGCGTGGCTACGGCCGCGTGGTCAACATCGCCTCGGTACACGGTCTGGTCGCCTCCAAAAACAAGGCTCCTTATGTGGCCAGCAAGTTCGGCATCGTCGGCCTGAGCAAGGTCGCCGCGTTGGAATATGCCGCTGCCGGC
Source organism: Stenotrophomonas sp. 610A2 (assembly GCF_030549615.1). Lineage (NCBI taxonomy): Bacteria > Pseudomonadati > Pseudomonadota > Gammaproteobacteria > Lysobacterales > Lysobacteraceae > Stenotrophomonas > Stenotrophomonas pigmentata. The sequence goes on along the minus strand of NZ_CP130832.1, from coordinate 1,371,605 downwards.
AGCCGTGACAGCGGTGGCGTCACCGTCAACTGCGTGTGCCCGGGCTGGGTAGAAACCCCGCTGATCGAGCCGCAGATCCAGGCACACCGCAACGGCGGCAGCCGCGACGACGGCGTGCGCGCCCTGCTGGAAGAAAAGCAGCCCAGCCTGCGCATGTCGCTGCCGGAAGACATCGGCGCGATGGTGGTGTGGCTGTGCCGCCGCGAGTCACACAACCTGACCGGTGCGGCGATGCCGATGGACGGCGGCTGGACCGCGCAGTAAGTCTGGAAATACAGGAGGAAGCGGGCAATGGCTGAAATCCACGGCATACTGCCCCGGGTGCACGCTGCCGAGCAGCCGGCACCCGCTTCCTTCCAGCCAGTTAGCACCGCCATGCCCAGCCTGTTGATTGCCGATGACCACCCCCTGTTCCGTGCCGCCCTGCGGCAGGCTGCCAGCGAGGCCGTCAGCGATCTATCGGTGCGCGAAGCCGAGTCACTGGAGGGCGTGCTGGCCGCACTGGATGCCGCCCCGGATACCGACCTGATCCTGCTGGACCTGCATATGCCGGGCAATCACGGTTTGGCAGGTCTGGCGGCGATCCGCGCCCAGCATCCTGGCGTAGCGGTGATCGTGGTTTCGGCCAATGATGACCCGCGCGTAGTGCGTCGTGCCCTCGATCACGGCGCCGCCGGTTACCTGCCCAAGAGTTCGGGTTTGAACGAGCTGCGCGAAGCGATCCGCAGCGTGATGGCCTGCGAGCAATGGCTGCCGGCCTCGCTGCGCGCTTCTGTCTCGCGTGCACAGTCTTCCAGCCACGACAGCGAGTTGGCAGCGCGCCTGGCGAGCCTGTCGCCGCAGCAGTTCCGCGTACTGGCGCTGGTCGCCGAAGGCCTGCTCAACAAGCAGATCGCAGACCGTCTGGATGTGCAGGAACGCACGGTCAAGGCGCATCTGTCCGCCATCTTCGAGCGGCTTGGCGTGCGCAACCGCACCCAGGCCAGCGTGGTATTGCGTGAGCTGGAATTGAGCGATCCGGCGCGCCAGGCGCTGTAGCCGACGCTTCTGATTCTTGTGGATTCTTGTGGGAGCGGCGTAAGCCGCGAAGCTGATGGACCTCCCAGCGTCAGCCAAACCAATCCCAGGCATTCCTGATTGCATTTATTTCGGCACCGGAACCGATACCAGCCTCGCGGCTCACGCCGCTCCCACATTGCGCCTGCTGATCAGCTTGTGCAGCACCATGCCCGCCACCATCGCCGGCACAAACCACAGCGCCTCTGGTGACAGCACACCCAGACCAACCAGCGCCGGCCCCGGGCAGTAACCTGCCAAGCCCCAGCCGATACCGAACAAAGCCGCGCCAATCAGCAACGACCGATCAATGCTGCGCAGATTCGATAGCTGGAAACGCTGCGCGAACACCGGCGCCGGCCGCCGCAACACGAATCGAAACAGCAGCATCGTCGTAGTCACCGCGCCGCCCAGCACAAACAGCAGTGCGGGATTGAAGTCACCGAACACATCAAGAAAGCCGAGGATGCGTTGCGGGTCGGTCATGCCCGACATCGCAAGCCCCAACCCGAACAGCGCGCCGGAGACCAGTGCTGCCAAGGTGATCCGTGGACTGCTCATGCCACATGCCTGACGATGTAGGTGGTCACTACCGCGGTCGCCATGAAGGTCAGCACAGCAGCCAAGGAACGCATCGACAAGCGCCCCAGGCCACAGACACCATGGCCGCTGGTACAGCCATTGCCCATGCGCGTGCCAAAGCCCACCAGCAGGCCTGCAATCACCAACAACAACGGCGGGAAGCCCTGACGTGGCATGTACGCGCCCGGCACCAGCCACAGATACGCGGCACCGGCACCCACCAAGCCGATCAGAAAAGCGGCTCGCCAAGCCACCTCACCACTGCGCGGCATCACCACGCCGCCAAGAATACCGCTGATACCAGCGATGCGACCGGTCAACCACAGCAGCAATGTGGCAGCGATACCAATCAGTACGCCACCCGCCAGAGCCAGCATCCAGCTGCTCATTGCGGCTTGCCGATCTGATCCAGCGGCAGGCGCAGATAGCGCACACCGTTGGCATCGGCTTCCGGCAGACGGCCGCCGCGGATATTCACCTGCAAGGCGGGCAGGATCAGTTTCGGCACCGGCAAGGTCGCATCCCGTTGCTCGCGCATCTGTACGAATGCCGCCTCGTCGGTGCCGCCCTTCAGATGCACGTTGTTCTGTCGCTGCTCGTGGATCGTGGTCTGTGCCTGCGCTTCGCGTCGGTTACCCGGGTAGTCGTGGCACAAGCAGATGCGCGTATCGGCGGGCAGCGACAGAATGCGCTGGATGGATGCGTAGAGGCGATGTGCATCGCCTCCGGGGAAATCGCAGCGCGCGGTGCCGGTATCGCTCGCAAACATGGTGTCTCCGACGAAAGCAGCGTCGCCAATCACGTAGGTGAGGCTGTCATCGGTATGCCCCGGCGTGGCGATCACCCGCGCGCTCAAGGCGCCAACGTTGAAGGTATCGCCATCATCGAACAGCCGGTCGAACTGGCTGCCGTCAGCAGTGAACTCCTCGCCCAAGCCAAACACCGCCTTGAAGTGCTGCTGCACCTGCACGATGCCCCGACCAATGGCGATCGGCGCCTGCAATTGATCGGCAAGATAGCCGGCAGCACTGAGATGATCAGCGTGTGCATGGGTCTCCAGTATCCACGCCACCGTCAGCAGCTTGGCACGCACGAACTCCAGCAGTGCATCGGCCGATGCCGTGCTGGTTCGCGCGCCGGCAGGCTCGTAATCCAGCACCGGATCGATGATCACGGCCATGCCACCGATCTGGTCATAGGCCACGTAACTGAAGGTGCCGGTGTCCTTGTCGTAGAACGGTTCGACCAAGGTGGATGAAGGCTGCGGCTGGCTCATGGGGTGCCTCGCTTTTAATTTAGCTTTTTCTAAATTAGGCTAGTACCTTCCAAAGCACAAGCCCGAACCTCAGCCCCAATGATGCGCGCTTCAGACACGGATATGGAGCAGATGCAGGCGCACGCCGAGCAGGCCGCGCAACTGCTGAAGTCGCTGGCCCATCCGGCCCGCCTGCGTGTGCTTTGCCGCCTGGTGGAAGGGGAAGCCTCGGTGGGTGAACTGCAGGCGCAGGTTGGTCTGTCGATGTCTGCGCTGTCGCAGCACCTGGCGGTGATGCGTGAAGCGGCGTTGGTCAGCACCCGCCGCGAAGCACAGACGATCTATTACGCCTTGGCGGACAGCCCAGCATTGGGCGTGATGCAGGCATTGCATGCGGCGTATTGCGGAAATACCGAGATCCGGAGTTCCTGACGTCCCAACTCGCCGAATTCCCTAGCCCGGGTAAGCGCAGCGCACCCGGGGCTCTATGAGGAATGCCCCGGGTGCGCTGCGCTAACCCGGGCTACAAACCCCAACCGGCCACACTTGCCCTATTCCCTGTTCCCCATGCCCGGCCGCAACGCATCGGCCGCCAACAGACGATCAAGGATGGACTTCAGCGCCAACGGCCGCACCGGTTTGTGCAATAGCGTCAGCCCCTGCTCCAACACTTCGCGCCGCGTTGCCAGGCTGTCATCGGCACTGAGGATCAAGGTGGGCCGTGCGCCAAAACGTTCGCCCAGCCGCAGTTGCAGCGCGGTGCCGGTATCACCGTCGTCCAGGTTGTAGTCGAACAGCCACAAGCTGGCGGATGTTGCCTGCAATGCCGCCACCGCCTGCGCCTCGCCGGAAGCCTCGGCTACGTTGTAGCCCCAACCACGCAACAAGCCCGCCAAACCCTGCAGCGCTGCGGGATCGTTGTCGACCACCAGCACCGGCACGCCACCCGAGGTCGCTGCGTTGCGCGGACGCGGCGCGCTTGCAACCTGCGGTGATGCCGCCCGCTGCAATGACACCGAGAACACCGTCCCCAGTCCTTTCTCACTGCGCAGCCGCAGGGGCGCATGCAGCAGGCCGGCAATACGATCAGCGATCGCCAGACCCAGCCCCAGTCCCTGCCCGCTACTGTCCTCGCCGCGCCGGAACTCCTCGAAAATGCGCTGCTGCTCTTCCTTGGCGATACCGGGACCGGTGTCATGCACTTCAACGCGCACACGGCCGTCTTCGCGACGTACACCGAGCAGGATGCCGCCGTGGCTGGTGTAACGCACCGCATTGGCCAGGAAGTTCTGCAGCACACGCCGTAGCAGCTGCGGATCGCTGTTCACCCATGCGCCGGTCGGCACATAGTGGAAGCCCAGCCCGCGCGCGGTAGCCAGCGCGCGGAACTCCGATACCAGCGGATCCAACACCTCGGCCAGTGGCAGATCGCGCGGCTGCGGTACCAGCCCACCGGCTTCCAGCCGCGACATGTCGAACAAGCCGGTCAACAGATCGGTGGTGGAATCCAGGGCGCCACGGATCTGCACCACCGCCTGTTGCTGCTGGCTGGATTCCACCTGCTGCGCCAGCGTATCGGTGAACAGATGCGCGGCATGCAGTGGCTGCAGCAGGTCGTGCCCGACCGCCGCAAGAAAGCGGCTCTTGGCATCGTTGGCCCGCTCGGCTTCGCGCTTGGCCGATTCCAGCAAGGCAGTGCGCTCGCCGACGCGCTGCTCCAGCGTCTCGTTGCTGCGTTTGAGCTCACGTTCACTACGGCGGAATTCGGTGACATCGGTAAAGGTGGCAACGAAGCCACCGCCGGGCATCGGGTTGCCACGGATCTCGACGATGCTGCCATCCGGGAAAACGCGTTCAGTCAGGTGCGGCGTGCCGGCGCGCATGAATGCCAGGCGCCGATCCACCGCACGCTCATCGCCACCGCGCGCCGGCATTGCCTGCAACGCCCAGCGGGTCAAGTCCATGATCGGCCGCCCGACCTGCAGCAACTCATCCGGGAAACCGAACATGCGTGCATATGGCCGGTTCCACGCCACCAGCCGCTGTTCGCGGTCGATCACGCTGATGCCCTGGCTCATGTTCTGCAAGGCAGCCTGCAGCACCTGCTGGCTGAAACGCAGGTCCTGCGAAGCCTCGCTGACGATGGCCGCCACTGTCGCCAGTTCATTGCCCTCGCGGCGCGCGGCATCCAGCAGCAGGCGCGCCGACGCTGCACCCAGCACTGCCGACAACTCGCGCTCGACGCTGGCCTCGATTGCTGGTGGCACCGCTCCATTGCGTGGCGCATCCGCCAACAACTGTTGCACGCGCTCATCCGGCAGAAAGCGGCGCCCGGCATTGCGCAGAGTGTCCGCATCCAGGTTGCGGCTGATGCGGTCAGGCGTGTCGCGCCGCCACGCCATCGACAGCAAGGTCGCCGCGGTGCCAACAAACAGGCTGGCGCCAACCGCGCGCCCCAGCGGCGTCCAGCCGGTCAAGCCGAACAAGCCCTGTGGCGACAACCATTGCCAGCCAAACGGTCCCTGCAGCAACCACGCCGGCGTGCGCCCGCCGCTTTCCAGCAAGGAGGGCAGCAACAGCACCCACGCCCAGGTTGCAAAGCCGGCCAACACACCGGCAATTGCAGCGCGCGGCGGTGTCTGTGGCCGCCAGATGGCGAACGCCAGCACCGGCACCAGGGTTGCCATCGCCGAGAACGACACGCCGCCGATATCGGCCAGCACATTGCCGCCCCCAATCAGCCGGCTATAACCCCAAGCCGCCAGCATGATCACGCAGATGCCGGCGCGCCGCAGCCAGACCAGTTCGCGCCGGTGATCACCACCACCAGCACGCGCCCAGGCACTGCGCACCAGGCCCGGTGCGAACCAGTGGTTGCCGATCATCAGGCTCAAGGTCAGCGTGCTCACCACCACCATGCCGGTAGCCGCGCTCAAGCCGCCGAGGAAAGCGAACAGCGCCACGCCTTCGTGACCAGCGGCGAACGGCAAGGCCAGCGTATACATATCGGTAGGCACGCTGTTGCCGAGCAGTACCGTGCCTGCGCGCGCCAAAGGCAGGATCGGCAAGGCGATCAACAGCAGGTACAAGGGGAACAACCAGCGCGCGGTACGCACATCGGCCGGATCGCGGCATTCGACCACACCGACATGGAACTGATGCGGCAGCAGGAACATCGCCAGGCCACCGAGTATCACCAGCGGAATGAAGCCACCTTCCTGCGCGCTGACCGGCACCGGTGGTGCACTGGGAATACCCTTGAGCCCTAACCACACGAACACGCCCAGTGCGAGCATCGCACCAAGTTTGAACACCGACTCGGCCGCCATCGCCAGCACCAATCCGCGATTGTGCTCGGAGGCATCGGCACGGCGCGCACCGAACAGCATCGCGAACAAGGCCATGGCCAGCGCCACGTACAAGGCGCTGTCCTGCCAGATCGAACCGCCCTGCCCGGCCTCGACCGCGCGCGAGGTGATCATGCCGAAGCTCATCGCCACCGCCTTGAGCTGCAGGGCGATATAGGGAATCAAGCCCAGCACGGTCACCAGCGTCACCGTCGCCGCCAGCCAGGCATCGCGGCCCAGTCGCGCAGCGATCAGGTCGGCCAGCGAGGTGGCATTGGTTTCGCGCGCCAGTCGCACCAGGCGCATCATCACGCCGATCGCCAGCGCATAGAACAGGATGGCGCCGACGAAGGTCGGCGGCAGCGGCCAGCCGTGGCGTGCGGCCTGGGTGACCGTGCCGTAGAAGGTCCAGGAGGTGCAGTGCACTGCCAGCGACAAGGTGTAGATGTGCCGCCAATGGCGCGCGAATGCCGTCGGCCGGCGTTCGCCGTACAGCGCCACGCCGAACATCAGGGCCAGCCAGGCCAGGCCCGCCAAGGCCACTGTTACCAGACTCAACATGGAAAGCGTTTCCCGGAAGCTGCTTGGCAGGATACGGAGTTAAGCGCAGAGGATGAAGCGTTGAAAAGCCTGAAGGTCTTGCTCAAAGCCCCTCTCCCTTCGGGGCGAGAAGATGCGTTTGCGAACCATAGGTTCGCCCTTCGTCGAGCGCCCTCGCGCTGGCGCGGGGGCCGGGGCGCGGGGCGGGGGTTGGGGTGAGGGTGCGGTTCGCCAGCAATTTGCTTTCTAGCTTTTGCATCACAAGTCAGAGCTTCAAAGCCAACAGCAAAAGCTGCCCTCACCCCAGCCCCTCTCCCGCAGGCGGGAGAGGGGCTTCAAGCAACAGCAACAGCAAAAGCCCTTCCCCGCCATGCGGGAAAGGGCTGCCTTGCGTTCCGGTCAGCGAGCCGTCACCGGCTCCCTCATCAGAAGTTGTAACGCACCGACACATACCAGTTGCGTGGCAGACCGTAATACGCGGTCTGGATGTTGCCGACGCTGGCGAACTCCTGACCTTCGGTCTTGTACTGCTTGTCGGTCAGGTTGCGCACGCCGGCACGGATCTGCCAGGTCAGCTGCGACGAATCCCATACGCCGTAGGCGCCCACCAGGGTGTAAGCGTCCTGGCTCAGCACGTCACGGTTATCCACCGACAACCAGGTGTCGCCGCGATAGGAGACGTCACCGCCAAAGGTCAGACTGCCGCTGTCACCCAGCGAGAACACATGCTGCAGGGCGACGCGTGCGGTCCAATCCGGCGAGAACGGCACGTGGTCGTGGTTCACGGTCGGGTCGTAGCCGGCGTACGACGGATCGAGGCGGAAGTCCTCGAAGCTGTCGTACTTGGCATCCATCCAGCCCAGCTGCGCGCTCAGCGTGGTCGCCTCGCCCAGCAACGCGCTGCCTTCCAGCTCGATGCCCTTGATGTTGAGCTTGGCCGCATTCAACACCGGGAAAGTACCAACGTCCTGCGACACACGGGCCTGGAAGTCGCTGTAGTTGCTGTAGAACGCCGTCGCGGTACCGCGCAGGCGGTGATCGGCGCTGCTGCCCTTCAGGCCCAGCTCGTAGGTCCACACGTATTCCGGATCGAACTTGGCGTGTTGGGTGTCATACACGGTGTTGGCGCGGCCGTTGAAGCCACCCGACTTGAAGCCGCGGTTGGCCGACACATAGCCCATCAGGTTGTCGCTGAATTCCTTCTGCAGGCTGATCGACGGGGTCACCGCCGTCCACGAGGCCTTGGCGTCGAATGCCACGGTGCCGTTCAAGCTGGCAAACGGGGCGCCCCAGAAGGTGCTGGTGGAACGATCGTAGTCTTTCTTGTCCTTGGTCCAGCGCACGCCAGCAGCGACGGTCCAGGTCGGCACGAATTCCCAGTTCACGTGCGCGAATGCAGCGGTGGACGTGGTGGTCAGGTCATCATCGATGGTGCGCAGGAACGGCACCTTGGCACCCAGGAACGAGAACAGATCGTCAGCGTAAGCCTCCTGGTACGACGGCACGTTCTCTTTCATGTAGTACGCGCCAAAGGTCGCGTGCACATTGGAGCCGTTGTCGTAATGCAGCTGGAATTCCTGGCTCTTCTGGTTCTGGTCCAGCGCCACCAGTACGTCGCCCAGCTCGTACTCGGAGGCGTCGATGTCGATATACGACTCGGTCTTGAGCTTGCGGTAGGACGTGATGCTCTTCAGCGTGAACTGTTCGTTGATATCCCAGTCCATCGCCAGCGAGGCGCCGGAATGCTTCAGGTACTGGCCTTCGCCATTCTGGAACGAGGTCTGTGCGCGACGATTCCACTCACCGGTTTCGCCCGGCTGCAGCACGATCACACCGACCGGAGCGAGGCTGCTCTGGCGCAGATCCGCCATTGGCCGGCCCAGGGTCAGCGCGGCATCCTGCTTGGTGGTATCCAGCGACAGCACCGCGCTGAAATTGTCGGTCGGCTTGTACGCCAGCTTGGCGCGGAACGCCTCGGTATCGTCGTCGTTGTAGCGCTTGCCGGTGACCGCATCCTTGACGTAACCGTCATTGGTGATCTTGGCGCCCGCGATGCTGCCAGCCAGCGTATCGCTCAGCTTGCCAGAGACATAGAAGCGACCTTCCAGACGACCGTAGTCACCAGCGGTTACTTCCACTGCACCGCCTTCATTGTCGAAGGGATTCTTGGTGGTCAGCTTGATCGCGCCGCCGGTGGAGTTCTTGCCGTACAGCGTGCCCTGCGGGCCGCGCAGCACTTCCAGCTGCTGGATGTCGAACAGCGAGAACAAGGCACCGTTGATGCGCGAGTAGTAGACGTCGTCCACGTACATGCCAACGCCCGGGTCGAAGGTCTGCAGCGCGTCGGGCTGGCCGATGCCGCGGATGAAGACGTTGACGCTGTTTGCCGAGCCACGGCCCTGGGCGATGTTCATGTTGGGCACGGCGCCCTGCAGGCCTTCCACGGTCGAGGCCTGCAGATCCTTGATCTGCTCCTCGCCGAAGGCGCTGACCGCAACCGGTACGTCCTGGATGGACTCCGTGCGACGACGCGCGGTCACGGTCACTTCATCCAGCTGCGTGGCCTGCGTGCCAGCCGGCACCGCCTGCTGTTCCTGTGCCTGCACGAATGCGGCCGGTGCCAACAGAATGCCACCGATGGCGATACTCAGATACTTGCGCTTCATTGGTCTCCCTCCTCCCGGGTATGACGTTGCGACACACGAATGTCGCCATGGAGCGCACGTTAATGGAGCGTTAGCCGGCCGCGTATAGTCCCTTCGTACAGTGGGCCGGGCCGCACTTCGTCCTGATACTCGCCGGCAATGTATTGGCCGGGGAGCTGTGAATGTCGTTTCTGATCGTATTGGCGGCCCTGTGCTTCCTGATGTTCGTCGCCTACCGCGGCTACAGCGTGATCCTGTTCGCGCCGGTGGCGGCGCTGGGCGCAGTGCTGCTGACCGATCCCACGCTGGTGCAGCCGATGTTCACCGGCTTGTTCATGGACAAGATGGTCGGCTTCCTCAAGCTGTACTTCCCGGTGTTCGTGCTGGGCGCGGTGTTCGGCAAGCTGATCGAGGTCTCGGGTTTCTCCAAGTCCATCGTCAGCGCCACCATCAAGCTGGTTGGCGCCAAGCGCGCAATGCTGTCGATCGTGCTGGTCTGTGCGCTGCTCACCTACGGCGGTGTATCGCTGTTCGTGGTTGTGTTCGCGGTCTACCCGTTTGCCGCCGAGCTGTTCCGCCAGAGCAACATCCCCAAGCGACTGATTCCCGGCACCATCGCACTGGGTGCTTTCACCTTCACCATGGATGCGCTGCCGGGCACGCCGCAGATCCAGAACATCATTCCCTCTGCGTTCTTCGGCACCAACAGCTGGGCCGCGCCGTGGCTGGGCGTGATCGGCACCGTGGTGATCCTGATCCTGGGCATGAGCTACCTGGAATGGCGCCGCCGTGTAGCGGTACGCAATGGCGAGGGCTATGCAGGCGCCAACGAGGAACTGCGCAACGAGCCAGAGCCCTTCCAAGGCCAGAATCTCGCGCACCCACTGATCGCCATCACCCCGTTGATCCTGGTCGGCGTGGCCAACTTCCTGCTGACCCGCTGGATTCCCGGCTTCTACGGTGAAACCCAGTCCTTCATTCCAGCCGTGATCGGCAACCCGGCACCGGTGGTGCAGGAAGTCTCCAAGCTGGGCGCCATCTGGGCCGTGCAAGGGGCGTTGTTGCTGGGCATCCTCAGCGTCATTGCTTTCGCCTGGAAGCCGGTGGTGGCCTCGTTTGCCGAAGGCACCAAATCGGCCATCGGCGGCGCCATGCTGGCCTCGATGAACACCGCCTCCGAATATGGTTTTGGCGCGGTGATTGCCGCCCTGCCCGGCTTCCTGGTTGTCGCCAACGCACTGGGCTCGATCCCGAATCCGCTGGTCAACGAAGCGGTTTCGGTTACCGCCATGGCCGGCATCACCGGCTCGGCTTCGGGTGGCATGAGCATCGCGCTGGCAGCAATGGCCGACAGCTTCATCGCCAATGCGCAGGCTGCAGGCATTCCGATGGAAGTGCTGCATCGTGTGGCGTCGATGGCCTCCGGCGGCATGGACACGCTGCCGCATAACGGCGCGGTGATCACCGTGCTTGCCGTCACCGGCCTCACCCACCGCCAGTCCTACAAGGACATCTTCGCCATCACCATCATCAAGACCCTGGCGGTGTTCGCGATCATCGGCGTGTATTACGCGACCGGCTTGGTTTAAGCCTCGGCTCGCCCTGGCCCAAAACCGGGGCATTCAACCGCGACAAGATTTCGTAGCCGAATCAACCAGGCCAAATAGACCACGCACGGACCAGCTTTTTGTAGGAGCGGCGTCAGCCGCGAAGCTGATACAAAATCAGATCGCCAACTGACAATCGCCACAACCACCACCAGCTTCGCGGCTGACGCCGCTCCCACAAACAACCGCAGCCGCGGCAACAGCCGGGCAGCGGAGCCGAAAGGCTCGGATTCCAGCTGTTACGGATCCGGAATATCAGATCCAGATTTCGGCCCAGCGCCCAAAAGCCAGCAAGGCCCGGGTTTCCCCGGGCCTTGCCGTTTCCAAAGAGCACAGACAGAAAAATCGCCCGGCTGCACGTCACTGTGCAACACCGGACGACCTCACATCCTTGTTGGCATCCTTCCAGCCCCCAGCGTCCTGCCCTTTTCGGGTTCCTGGTGATCCGTCATCCTGACGGTTCACTATTCGATTCCTTCCGCTCAGCGCCTCTCAACCGGCTGCGCAGCTACCGTCCCGGTAGCACTCTTGGCAGGAGCAGCTCCGGCCCTTGCTTCGATCAGGTCACGATTCCGTTCGACCGTCTTCAATCCGATTCCTTTCACCAGTGCCAGTTCCTCGACACTTTTGAATGGCCCGTTGGCCTGTCTGTGTTCAATGATCGCCTGCGCCTTGGAAGGGCCGACGTTCACCAACACCTGATTCAGCTCCGCCGCGGAGGCGGTATTGATATCGACCTTGTCCGTGGCGTGTGCCGTAAGGGTCAATACCAATGCGAGAATCAGAGACTGCAGCGTTACGGTAAAAAGCTTCATCGCTGTACTCCTTGTGACTTGGTGGCTGATTGGCTGGCTCTCCCGCCGGCCGAATCAGTGTCCCGCGCCACATGAATCCAGAATATCCGCAGCGGGTTTGGCAAACAGCCAGCCAACAGCCCGGGCCTCTGTAGGAAAAGTCCTACAAGAACTCATCGATGAAACCACCGCAGACCCGCCAAACAAGGGAGCGGCGTAGAATGGTTGCACCTGACATTGCTACCGGAGATCCAGATGGACAGCGCCAAGATCGGCCAATTTCTCAGCGACAAGTGGGACAGCGACATCGTTCCGCAACTGGTCGATTACATCCGTATCCCCAATAAATCGCCGATGTTCGACGCCAATTGGGTCGCCAACGGCTATATGGAACAGGCCGTCACCCTGATGGAGAACTGGGCCAAGGCGCAGACCATCCCCGGCCTGCAGGTCGAGGTGGTTCGCCTGGAAGGGCGTACCCCGTTGCTGTTCCTGGAAATCCCGGCCACCGGCCCGGAAACCGGCGACGACACCGTCCTGCTCTACGGCCACCTGGACAAGCAGCCAGAAATGACCGGCTGGGACGACGACCTCGGCCCGTGGATTCCGGTGCTGCGCGGCGACAAGCTGTACGGCCGCGGCGGCGCTGATGACGGCTACGCCATCTTCGGCTCGCTGGCCGCAGTGCTGGCGCTGCAGGAACAAGGCCTGCCGCACGCCCGCTGCGTGATCCTGATCGAAGCCTGCGAAGAATCCGGCTCCTACGATCTGCCGGCCTATGTCGACCACCTGGCCGATCGCATCGGCCAGCCGTCGTTGGTGGTGTGCCTGGATTCGGGCTGCGCCAACTACGACCAGCTGTGGTGCACCACCTCGCTGCGCGGCCTGACCGGCGGCAACTTCACCGTCAAGGTGCTCAACGAAGGCGTGCACTCCGGTGACGCCTCCGGCGTGGTGCCGTCCAGCTTCCGCCTGCTGCGCCAGCTGCTGTCGCGCATCGAGGACGAAAAGACCGGCCGCATCCTGCTCGATGGCCTGCACGTTGAAGTCCCGGCCGAGCGTCTGGAACAGGCCAAGCGCGCTGCCGACGTGGTCGATACCGCCATCTTCGACAAGTTCCCGCTGGTCGATGGCCTCAAGCCGATGAGCGAGGAGCTGACCGAACTGGTGCTCAACCGTACCTGGCGCCCTGCCCTGTCGGTGACCGGCATTGGCGGCATGCCGCCGCTGGAATCGGCCGGCAACGTGCTGCGCCCGGAAACCTCGGTGAAGCTGTCGCTGCGCCTGCCGCCGACCGCCAATGGCAAGGCCTGCGGCGAACTGCTGAAGGAAGCCCTGCTGCGTGATCCGCCGAACGGCGCCCACGTCAGCCTGGATCTGGAAAAGGCTTCCACCGGCTGGAACGCACCGGCAATGGCACCGTGGCTGGAACAGTCCATCGACGACGCCAGCCAGGCTTTCTTCGGCAAGCCGGCGATGTACATGGGCGAAGGCGGCTCGATTCCGTTCATGGGCATGCTGGGTGAGAAGTTCCCGGGTGCGCAGTTCATGATCACCGGCGTGCTCGGCCCGCATTCCAATGCACACGGCCCGAACGAGTTCCTGCACATCCCGATGGGCAAGCGCGTCACCTCCTGCGTGTCCAAGGTGCTGTTCGACCACCACGCCGCCAGCCTGCGTGGCGAGACCAGCGGTTCGCCGGTGGCCGCCGACAGTGGCACCCGCCACGGTGGCCACGGCTGCTGCTGATCGGCCAGCGCCTGATGGTTTGATGACGAACGCAGCCTGGCCTTGCTAGGCTGCGTTTTTCTCAGGTACGGACAAGAACATGAGCGGACTGTTTGGCAGCGACAGCTGGCTGTACATCATCCTGATCGGCTTCTTCGTCGGCTTGCTGGGGCGCTTCTTCATGCCCGGCAACAACCGCATGGGATGCCTGCTGACCATCGTGCTCGGCGTCGCCGGCGCGGTATTCGCCGGCTGGTTCGGCCGTGAGATGGGCTGGTATTCGGCAGGCCAGCCGGCCGGCTTCGTTGGCGCCGTCCTCGGTGCAATCGTGTTGCTGGCGCTGCTGCGCCTGATCAGCGGCGGCAAGAAGCGCTGATTCCTTCTCCAACGGCGCCTGCGGGCGCCGCAACTTTGTAGTGTCCATGAACGATCCCGCTTCCGATCCACTGCGCACCGAACAACGCCTGCAGTGGGCCGCCACCGCACTTGGCGACCCCGCAACCACACTGGAGCGCGCATCGGTCGATGCCGGTTTCCGCAGTTATTGGCGCAGCAACAGCATGCGCGGCAGCCACATCGTGATGGACTCGCCGCCGGGGCTGGAAGATGTGCGACCGTGGCTGCGCATGCACGATCTGCTGGAGCCGCGTGGCGTGCGCGTGCCGCAGGTACTGGCACGCGACCTCGACAATGGCTTCCTGCTGCTGGAAGACCTCGGCGGGCCCACCCTGGCACGCTTCATCACCGACGACACGGCCGATGCATGGTTCGATGCCAGCTTCGCGCAGCTGATCCGCCTGCAGCAGATTCCGGTACCGGAAGGCATGGGTGCGTTCGGCGAGGCACTGCTGCAACGCGATGCCGGCCTGTTTGAAGAATGGTTCGTGCAGCGCCACCTCGGCCTGACCCTGGACTGCGGTGAGAGCGAGCAGTTGCAACTGGTGCAGCGGCGTTTGATGGATAACGCCCTGAACCAGCCACAGGTACTGACCCACCGCGACTTCATGCCGCGCAACCTGATGCCAGTCGAAGGCGGCCCGGCGGTGCTGGATTTCCAGGACCTGGTCAGCGGCCCGATCGCCTACGATCCGGCCAGCTTGTTCAAGGATGCATTCCTGAGCTGGCCGCTGGAAAAAGTGGATGCGTGGCTGGCCCGCTATCACGCCCGCGCTTCCGCCGCCGGCCTGCCGATCCGGCCGTGGCCGCAGTTCCTGCGTGATGCCGACTGGATGGGCGTGCAGCGCCACCTGAAAATCCTCGGCATCTTCGTGCGCCTGCGTGATCGCGATGGCAAGGGCCATTACTTCGAAGACGCACCGCGCTTCATCAATTATCTGGATGAAGTGCTGCCACGCTATCCGGAACTGGCGCCGTTGCAGGATCTGTTCGAACGCCGCTTCAAACCGGCGATGGCCGCCAAGGCTTCCGCATGAAGGCACTGATCTTCGCTGCCGGGCTGGGCGAGCGCATGCGCCCACTTACCGATCACACGCCCAAGCCGCTGCTCGCTGTCGCAGGCGTGCCCTTGATTGAATGGCATCTGCAACGTCTGGCTGCGCTGGGCGTCAGCGATGTGGTGGTCAACACCAGTTGGTTGGCGACGCAATTCCCGGAAAAACTGGGCGACGGCAGTCGCTGGAACCTGCGCCTGCACTATCTCTACGAAGGACCGGTGCCGCTGGAAACCGGCGGTGGCATGCACAATGCACTGCCACTGCTCGGCGAGGCGCCGTTCCTGGCGGTCAATGGCGATATCTGGAGCGACTTTGATTTCGCCGATCTTCCGCGCGAACCGAGGGGCAATGCGCACCTGGTCATGGTCGACAATCCCGTGCAGCACCCGCGTGGTGATTTCATTCTGGATACCGATGGCCGATTGCACGACAACGGCGAACAAGCGCGGTTGACCTTTGCCGGCATCGGCATATATCGACCGCAGCTGCTGCAGGGCTGGCAGGCAGTGATTGGCAATGCCGATGGCAGCGCGGAAACACCACCGCGCTTCAAGCTCGCTCCCTTGCTGCGCGCAGCGATGGCCAGCGACGGCATCAGCGGCCAGCATCACCAAGGCCGTTGGACCGACGTAGGCACCCCCGAGCGCCTGCAGCAACTGGAATCCCAGCTTTTGTTGTAGGAGCGGCGTAAGCCGCGAAGCCACTGAAGTTTCAGACCCAAAGATGCCTGCAACCGCAGGCATCTTCGCTTACGGACGCAAATCCAGCTTCACGGCTGATGCCGCTCCCACAAAAGCTGAAGCGGCACACCGGAGCTCTTGTAGGAGCGGCGTAAGCCGCGAAACTAGCGAAGGTTCCGACCCAGAGATGCTTGCAATTGCACGTCTTTTTTGTTTACGGATGCAGTACCAGCTTCGCGGCTGACGCCGCTCCTACAAAAGCCGCGTCCACCATTCGTTTGTGGGAGCGGTGTAAACCGCGAAGCCGCTGACAGCTCGGATACAAAAATGCCTGCAATCGCAGGCATCTTTCTTGCGGATATGACATCTGCTTCGCGGCTGATGCCACTCCTACAAAACAGCCCTCAACCCGGCCCATTCTCCAGCACCCGCTTCAGGAACGGCATGGTGATCCGCTTCTTTGCTGCAAGCGATTCGCGGTCCAGCCGTTCCAACAAGCTCACCAGCCCGCTCAGGTCGCGCCCGGTGCGGGTCAGCAACCAGTCCAGCGTTGCTTCGTCCATCACCAATCCGCGCCGCACCGAACGCTCACGCAGCACCGCGCCACGGCCTTCGGCATCCAACGGCTCCAGGGTGATGCGGCTGCACTGCGACAGCCGTGAGCGCAGATCTGGCAGTACCAGTCCCAAGCCATCGGGCGGCAGGCGCGAGGTATAGATCACGGTCACGTCGGCAGCGCGCGCGCGGTTGTGGAACTCGAACAGGGTCACCTCCTGCTCGCGTCGGCCAGCAACATATTCCAGCCCGTCCAGCGCCAGCACGTCGTGCCCTTCCAGCGCTTCCAATGCATCCTGCAGGCGCGTCCCCGCTGCCTGCAGTGGCAGGTATGCAGGGCGGCGCCCGGCCTGCAGTGCAGCGGCGCAGGTTGCCAGGGCCAGATGCGTCTTGCCGGTAGCACCAGCGCCAACCAGATAGATCCAATCCTGGCTGTCACCATTGGCGACGGCGCGCAACTGCGCCAGCGCGCCGTCGGGCGCACCGATGAAGGTTTCAAAGCGCTGGTCTGGCGGGTAACGCAAGGCCAGCGGTAACTGCGGCACACTCACTTAGGTTCTACATCCTTCGACACGATGCTCAGGTCCGCCGACACATCAAGGCTGCGCGGATCCAACACAATCGTCGGCCCGTGGCCGGCATACAACTCACTTTGGCGATAACGCTGGTGCGCATAACGCAACAGGACGTTGATCACCGCCGCCGCTGGCAGGGCCAGCAGCATTCCCAGGAAGCCAAACAACTGGCCACCTGCCATAACCGCGAAAATCACCGCAACCGGATGCAGGCCAATTTTGTCACCGACGATGCGCGGCGTCAGCACATAGCTTTCCAGCAGCTGGCCAACGGTGAAGACCACACCAACCAACACCAGCAACTGCAGGTCAAAGCCCTGCGATTGCACCAGTGCGGCCAGCACCGCCATCACCACGCCGGTGGTTGCCCCCAGGTAAGGAATGAAGCTGATCAAGCCAGCGACCAGGCCGATCAACAGCCCCAGATTCAGGCCAACCAGGCTGAGGCCCGCTGCGTAGACGATGCCAAGCGCAATCATCACCACGATCTGGCCGCGGATGAAGGCACCCAGCACGTCGTTGGATTCACGCGCCAGACGCGACACCACCTCGATATGGTTGCGCGGGATCATCGATGCAACCCGCTCGACCAGCTTGTCCCAGTCGCGCAGGAAGTAATAGGCCAGGATCGGCAGCAAGGCCAGGTTGATCACCCAGGCCACCATCGCAAAGCCCGAGCGCGACACGTAGCCGAAGAAGGTGGTGGCGACGCCACCGGCCTGCTGCCAATGGCTGCGCACCCACTCGAACAAACGCCCCGGATCCAGCCAGGCCATGATTTCCAACCCGGTTTTCTGCTCCAGCCACGGGATCGCCGTGCTCATCAGCCAGTCCTGCCCCTGCGGCAAGGCAGCGATCAAGGTGATGATCTGGCGCTGGATCAAGGGCACCAGGATCAGCAGCGCCAAGGCCAGCAACAGGATCATCAACACGAACACCAGCACCACCGCGGTGTTGCGCGAACGACCACGGGCCTCCAGCCGGTCCACCAGCGGATCGCCCAGCCAGGCCAGCATCAGCGCGACCACGAACGGGGTCAGCACCGGTGCCAACAACCACATCACCCACAGTCCAAAAGCAGTCAAAACCACCCATTTGACACGGCGCAGGAACAGCGCGATTTCCATTTCCGCTGTGTCGGTACTCATCGAATGCGGTACTCCGCGCGGCGACTGGTGTTCTGTTCGGTACCGGCATCGGCATCATCGTCAGCTACCGCACCCACCGGCTGCAGCGCAGCGTCGCTGCCCAGCATGCGGTTGAAGCCCGGCAGGCCGCTCATCAGCTCGACATCCAGCTCCAGGCGGTCGCCCGAGGCCTGGATCGGCACGATCGACTTGACCACCGCCACTCGCTGCAAGGTGGCCGCAAGGCGCAGGTAGTCGTCCGCACTGCGGATGCCACTGACCACGATCCGGTAAACACCTGCCGCGCCGCCCACCGGGGCCTTGGCATAGCGACGTACCAGCGCATCGGCGGCACCATCGGCACCACCAATCATCGCCCGCCGCGCATCGCCGTCGGTCGTCGTCCATTTGGACAGCTCACGGCCGTTGTCGACGAACACCCAATCTGCGACCCAACCACCGCCCTTGCCGCGGTACAGCTTGCCCACCAGCTGCATCGGCGGCGAATAACGTGCCGAGGCCCGCGCAACCGCGGCGGTGTCCTGGCGCCAGATCGCGCCCACCAGGGCTTGTTCAGCCGCGCCACCTGCAGGCAGCCCGAGCTTGAAGCCGCGCTCGACCGCGCGGTCCAGCAGCGGCCGCGCCGCATTGGACTGCGGCACACCGACCAGGCGCGGGCCACTGCCATCATCGATGGCCAGCCAGACCACCGGCTTCGGGCGCGGCTGCGGCCACACCGGCAAGCCCAGCGCGGCGACCAGCCCGTCGACATCATCCTGGCGGAAGCGCGCCACCAACATGGTGCGGAAGCTCGGCGCGCCACTGGCGCTCACGCTCTGGTCCTGGCGGTAGTCGTAGCCCTCGACCATGTCTTTTGCGCTGCGCAGCGCCTGCGCCACGCCCGGCCGCGCCAGCGCGCTGCGGTCGCCGGACAGCTTGGCCAGCACCGCGCCCAGCGCACGCGCCAGCCCGCCGTTGCGATCGGCCTCGCTTTGGCTGTTGACCGGCACCTCGGCCTCATAGGCACTGCGGGCGCCGGCTACGTCCCCTTCGGTACGCATGCCGGACGACTGTGCCTGCACCAACGAAATTGGCAGGCAGAGCGCCAGAAACAGGATTGTGACCAGGCTGCGGCGCATTGAAATTTCCATTGCTCGACGATTCCGGAGGGAATTGTTGCCCGAATGGGGCCTTCACGCCAACGTGGCCTGTTAAAATCGACCGTTCACCCCGCCAGTGCAGCCGCCAGTGACCAGCCCCTCGACCTCTGCCAACTCCCCCCTGACCTACCGTGACGCCGGTGTCGACATCGACGCGGGCAACGAACTGGTCGAGCGCATCAAGCCGCTGGTAAAGCGCAGCTTCCGCCCGGAGGTGATGGGCGGACTGGGTGGCTTTGGCGCCCTGTTCGACCTCTCCAACAAGTACCGCGAGCCGGTATTGGTCTCCGGTACCGACGGCGTCGGCACCAAGCTGAAGCTGGCACAACAGCTCGGCCGCCACGACACCATCGGCATCGATCTGGTCGCCATGTGCGTCAACGACGTGCTCGTGCAGGGTGCTGAACCGCTGTTCTTCCTGGATTATTTCGCCACCGGCAAGCTCGACATCGACACCGCCGCGGCCGTGGTCGGCGGCATCGCCAATGGCTGCACCGAGGCCGGTTGCGCGCTGATCGGCGGCGAAACCGCCGAAATGCCCGACATGTACGCCCCGGGCGAGTACGACCTGGCCGGCTTCACCGTCGCCGGCGTCGAGAAGAGCGAACTCAAGGACGGCTCGGCCGTTGCCCTCGGCGACGTGCTGATCGGCATTGCCTCCTCCGGTCCCCACTCCAACGGCTACTCGCTGGTCCGCCGCATCTATGAGCGCGCCGGCAGCCCGGCCGAGCTGGTGCTGGAAGACGGCGTCAAGCTGGTCGATGCGCTGATGGCGCCGACCCGCCTGTACGTCAAGCCGATCCTGTCGCTGCTCAAGACCCATGGCGCAGCCGTGCACGGCATGGCCCACGTCACCGGCGGCGGCCTGACCGAGAACATCATCCGCGTGGTGCCGGAAGGCCTGGGCCTGAACATCGACGCCAGCAGCTGGACCCTGCCGCCGGTATTCCAGTGGCTGCAGCGCGAAGGCAATGTGGCTGACAGCGAAATGTGGCGCACCTTCAACTGCGGTATCGGCTTCGTGCTGCTGGTGCCGGCCGACCAGGTTGCCGCCATCAATGCCACGCTGGACACCCTGGAGCTGGCGCATTGGCAGATTGGTGAAGTGGTGGCTGAAAACGGCGCTGAACGCGTCCACATCGGCTGAGCCAACGCCTACATGACAGCCGCCAAGAAGGCCGCCTTCATCGGCGTGCTTGTTGTATTCGCGCTCACCTGGATCAAACCGCTATGGCCTGTCGAACAGGCCCTGCACAGCTCGCTGACCGTGCTCGGCCTGCTCGCGCTGTGGTGGGTGGACCGCCGCTGGCCCTTGGGTAGCGGCGCGTTCGCGGCCATCTGCGGCTTCATCATCCTGCACTGCATTGGCGCCCGTTGGCTGTACTCCAACATCCCATATGACCAATGGGCGCAGGCATTGTTCGGCTGGTCGCCGAATGCCGCGTTCGGCTGGGAGCGCAATCATTTCGATCGGCTGATCCACCTGCTGTACGGCATCTGCTTCACCCCGGCGCTGACCCAATTGGCCCGCCGCACCTGGCCGGCGCTACGCGTTGGCCAGGCCTTCACCTTGGCGGTGATGACCATCATGTGCACCAGCCTGGCCTACGAATGGTTGGAATGGGGCATCGCGCTTGCGCTGTCACCGGAAGCTGCCGAGGCCTACAACGGCCAGCAGGGCGACATCTGGGACGCACATGCCGACATGCTGCTGGCCACGCTGGGCAGTCTTGCGCTGTGGCCGCTGCTGCGGAAATCCCGCGCATGAGTGCCTCGCCACGCCTAGCCGTGCTTGCCTCCGGGCGTGGTAGCAACCTGCAGTGCCTGCTTGATGCAATTGCCGCAGGCCAGCTGGATGCGCAGATTGTCGGCGTGTTCTCCGACAAGCCAGAAGCTGTCGCGCTGGCAAAAGTGCCGCCCGCGCAGCGCTGGGCACGCTCCCCCAAGGATTTCGCCGACCGCGAGGCTTTCGACAGTGCATTGGCTGATGCGCTGGCTGCAAGCCAGCCGGACTGGATCATCTGCGCCGGCTACATGCGCATCCTGGGCGCCAACTTCGTGCAGCGCTTCAGTGGCCGCCTGATCAACATCCACCCCTCACTGCTGCCACTGCACAAAGGGCTGCATACCCATGCCCAGGCCATTGCCGGCGGCCACACCGAGCACGGTGCCAGCGTGCATTTCGTGGTGCCGGAACTGGATGCTGGCGCGGTGATCGCGCAGGCACGGGTGCCCGTACTGGCCAACGACAGCGCCGAAACCCTGGCCAAACGCGTGCTGGCGGTGGAGCACCCGCTGCTGCTGGCCAGCGTTCAGCTATTGGTCGCCGGCCGCGTGGCTGAACAGGACGGCGTGGTTCAATGCGACGGTCAGTCCCTGTTTAGTCCATTGCGCCTAGATTCCGCCGGAACCCTCCGCCGCTGATCCGCACATGCTGCTGATGTGTGGTTTGGCATGATCTCCCTCTCTCCTGCCCTCTTCCTCGCATGGCCATAGCGCTTTTCAAACCAATGGTTTTGACCGCTTTGCTGGTATCGGCCGTCAGCCACGCCCAGGAAACGCCGGCACCCGCGCCTGCGCAGGCCCCGGTTGCACCGGCATTGCCGGCACTGGAATGGACCCCGCCGGCCTTGGAGCCTTTCGTCGCTACTTACCAGGCCTTCTACAAGGGCAAGGAGGCCGGCGATGCCACCATGCGCGTGGTCCACAACAGCGACAGCCAGTGGCGGGTGGACTTGGCGGTGCGCGGCAAGCGCGGCTTTGCCAGCGTGCTCGGCCTGAACATCGAGCAGAGCAATGTCTTCAACAACGAGGGCGCCGTTTACACGCCGTTGAGCCAGAGCACGGTCAAGAAAGCCCTGTTCATGAGCAAGAAAGTCACCGGCGTCTATAACTGGCAGGCCGGTACCGCGCAGTGGCAGGGTGACCTGAAGGAAGACCGACAGCGCCCCATTCCACTGCAGCGCGGCGACCAGAGTGCGCTGGTGTTGAACCTGTCGCTGATGCGCGATGCGCGCCCTGGCCAGGCATTGCAGTACCGCTATGTCGATGTCGGCCGGGTCCGTCAATACGAGTACCGGGCCGCCGACACCACCGAAAACGTGCAGGTGGGTGATCTCAGCTATGACGCCTTGCGGGTGTACCGCACCAATGGCGGCAATGATGAAACCATCCTCTGGATTGCCAACGGCGTACCCACGCCGGTGCGCATCCTGCAACGCAAAGATGGCCAGGATGAGATCGACCTGCGCCTGATCGAATACCAAGGAGCCTGAGCATGAAGCTTTCCCGTAGCCCCCTGCGTTTCCTCGTCGTCGCCACCTTGGCCGCGGCCAGCTTGCCGGCATTGGCCATCGAGCCATTCACCGCCAATTACCAGGCCAGCTACATGGGCATGCAGGCCAACGGTGTGATGACGGTTGCCGCGGCCGGTAACAACCAATGGCGTTACAGCCTGCAGATCAAGAATCCAATGGCCGACCTGAGCCAGGCCACCGTGTTCGACGAGCACGGCGGCAAGCTGCGTCCGCTCAGCAGCCACGACCGTTCGGTGGTGTTGATCAAGCGCAAGCAGGTAGATGCGCGCTATGACTGGAACAGCAACCAGGCCACCTGGACTGGTGACGTGAAGCCCGATCGCAGCGGCCCGATCCGCCTGCAGAACGGCGACATGGACGCACTGCTGATCAACCTGGCCATCGCCCGCGATGTCGCCGACGGCAAGCCGCTGAACTACCGCATGGTCGACGATGGCCGCATCAAGCCGATGACCTATCGGGTGATCGGCAAGGAAAACATGACCATCGGCGGCAAGCAGCAGGAAGCCACCAAGGTGTCGCGCGTGGACGGCAACAAGGAACAGATCGCCTGGATCGTCCCCGGCATGCCGGTACCGGCGCGCCTGCTGCAGCGTGAGAATGGCCAGGACGCACTGGACCTGACCATCAAGTCGATCCAGTAAGCCCCAGGTACGCCACCCTCCCCTTCGCTACGCGAAAGGGAGGGAACAGGTAGTGCCGAGCCATGCTCGGCAGGGGCCTTGCCGATAACCGTCGGCCCACGCTCTTTTTTGTGGGAGCGGCGTAAGCCGCGAAGCCTGCACTATCAAGACAGCACCAATCTACGATCTGATGAATCGTCAGCTTCGCGGCTTACGCCGCTCCTACAAAAAAAAGAGGCGCCCGTTTTAGGGCGCCTCGGTAGTGCTTCTGCCGAGCATGGCTCGGCGCTACAGGCTGCTGTTACTCCGCTGCCGGCTTCTTGAACACCGTGCGGCAATCGCGGCGGAACTCTTCGCCGCTGCTACGCCAGATGAAACTGCGGCACTGGCGCTCGCCTTCTTCGCTGTCTTTCACCTGCACCGCGTAGAAGGCCTGCATGAACTCGTCGCTGCTGACCTGGCCGTCGCCATTCCAGTCCATCTGTTCCTTCTCAACGCCCTGGGTGATGGCCACGCCGCTGTACCAGCCCCAGCCCAACCAGGCCAGGGCCAGCAGCACCAGGGCCAACAAGGCCCTGCGACGCGGACTGAAGCGGCCCTTGAGGATCATGCGATGCGCCGCACGTTGGCGCCGAGCCCACTGAGCTTTTCCTCAATGTTTTCGTAGCCACGATCAAGGTGGTAGATGCGGTCGATGCTGGTTTCATCAGCAGCCACCAGGCCAGCCAGGATCAGGCAGGCCGATGCACGCAGATCGGTCGCCATCACCGGTGCACCACTGAGCTTCTCGACGCCACGCACGATCGCGGTATGGCCTTCGATCTGGATGTCCGCGCCCAGGCGCAGCAGCTCGTTGACGTGCATGAAGCGGTTTTCAAAAATGGTCTCGGTGATCACGCCGACGCCATCGGCCACGCAGTTCATCGCCATGAACTGGGCCTGCATATCGGTGGGGAATGCCGGGTGCGGCGCGGTGGTGATGTTCACCGACTTCGGCCGCTTGCCATGCATGTCCAAGGTGATTGTGTCTTCGGTGGTGCTGATCTCGGCACCAGCCTCGGTCAGCTTGTGCAGCACCGCGTCCATGGTGTCCGGTCGCGCATTGCGCACCGTGACGCGACCACCGCTCATCGCCGCAGCCACCAGGAAGGTGCCGGTTTCGATGCGATCCGGCAGCACCGCATGGCGGCCGCCATGCAGGCGCTCGACGCCTTCCACGACCAGGCGCGCGGTACCGATGCCTTCGATCTTCGCGCCCAGTGCGATCAGGCAATGCGCCAGATCGGCCACTTCCGGCTCCATCGCGGCGTTTTCCAGCACCGAGGTGCCTTCGGCCAGTACGGCCGCCATCAGCACGTTCTCGGTGCCGGTGACGCTGACCATGTCGAAGGTGTAACGGCCGCCCTTCAGGCGCCCGTCGACGTGGGCCTTGATGAAGCCGTTCTCAACGCTGATTTCCGCACCCAGCGCCTGCAGGCCCTTGATGTGCTGGTCAACCGGACGCGAGCCGATGGCGCAACCGCCCGGCAACGACACTTCTGCCTTGCCGAACTTGGCCAGCAACGGACCCAGCACCAGGATCGAAGCGCGCATGGTCTTGACCAGCTCATACGGCGCCACGTGCTGATCGACGGTACGCGGGTCGACCACCACCGCGCTGCCGCGCGACAGCGTGCCCTGGTCGATGGTGACCTTGGCGCCCAGCTCACCGAGCAGCTTCACGGTGGTGATCACGTCGTGCAGATGCGGCACGTTGGTGATCTCCACCGGCGCATCGGCCAGCAAGGTGGCGCACAGGATCGGCAGGACGGCGTTCTTGGCGCCGGAGATATGAACCTCACCGTTCAGCGCATTGCCGCCGGTGACTACGATTTTTGCCATGGATTTAAGGCCGATATAAGGAGAAGAGAGTGCGCCGGCTCAGCCGGCTTCACCCGGAGTGACGGTTTTCAGCGCGAGCGCGTGGATTGCGCCGCCCATCAGGTCGCCCAGCGTCGCATACACCATGCGGTGGCGCGCCAACGGCATCTTGCCGGCGAATGCCTCGCAGATCACCGTGGCCTCGAAGTGCACCCCGTCGTCGCCGTGCACGTCGGCGCGGGCGCCCGGCAGGCCGGCTTCGATCAGATTTCGGATGGTCTCGGCGTCCAAAGCGCTTTCCTAATAAAATGAACCCCCATTCTACTATCCGAGTGGCATCCGTATGGCTGCTTCCCCGCTTTCCCTGGATACATTGCGCGACGCCGATCTGGTGGCCAGTGGTCACCGAGTGTTCGAGATCGAGCGCGACGAGCTGGACCGGGTCGGCGGTCGCATCGGCGCCGAATTCGCCGCCGCCTGCCGCCTGGTACTGGCTTCCCGCGGCCGCGTGGTCACCACCGGCATGGGCAAATCCGGGCATATCGCGCGCAAGATCGCCGCGACCCTGGCCTCCACCGGCACGCCGTCGTTCTATGTGCACCCTGGTGAGGCCGGTCACGGCGATCTGGGCATGATCACCGAAGATGACGTGGTTTTGGCGCTGTCCTATTCGGGTGAATCGGATGAAGTACTGACCCTGCTGCCGGTATTCAAGCGCCAGGGCAATCCACTGATTTCCATGACCGGCAAGCCGCAATCGAGCCTGGCATTGGCTGCCGACGTGCATCTGGACGTGAACGTGGACCACGAGGCCTGCCCGCTGGCCCTGGCCCCGACCTCCAGCACCACCGCCTCGTTGGCGATGGGCGATGCGCTGGCCGTGGCCTTGCTGGATGCGCGCGGCTTTACCGCCGACGACTTCGCCCGTTCACACCCGGCCGGCAGCCTCGGCCGGCGTCTGCTGCTGCACATCACCGATGTGATGCACGGCGGTGACGACCTGCCCAGCGTCAGCGACGATGCCAGCCTCAGCCAGGCACTGATGGAAATGAGCCGCAAGCGGCTGGGCATGACCGCCGTGGTCGACGCCCAGGGCAAGCTGGTCGGTCTGTTCACCGACGGCGACCTGCGCCGCGCCCTGGATACCGATCTGGACGTGCGCACCGCCAGCATCGCCCAGGTGATGACCCGCAACCCGCGCACCATCGGCGCCGACCAGCTCGCCGCCGAGGCCGCGCGGCTGCTGGAAACCCACAAGATCAATGGCTTGATCGTGGTCGACGGCGACAATCACCCCGTCGGCGCCCTGAACATTCATGACCTGTTGCGGGCAAAAGTGGTCTAAACCCCGCACAATCAACGACCTCGGGCCAAACACCCGACCTGCCGCAACGGATACTGCCTGCCCATGCCCTACTCGCCGCTCGATCTTTTCCCCGCCAATCTGCATGCCACCGCCAGCGCCATCCGCCTGGCCTGCTTTGACGTGGACGGCACCCTGACCGACGGCCGGCTGTTCTATGACCACGCGGGCAACGAGAGCAAGGCCTATTACGTGCAGGACGGGCTGGGCCTGAAGCTGCTGCAGCAGCACGGCATCCACCCGGTGCTGATCACCGCCCGCAACAGCCTGTCGGCGCAGCGCCGCGGCGCCGATCTGGGCATCGACACCCAGATCGCGGTCGGTGACAAGCTGGCCAGCGTGCGTGCCCTGTGCGAACAGCACGGGATCGGCCTGGACCAGGTCGCCTTCATGGGCGATGACCTTCCCGATCTGGCGCCGCTGTGCGCGGTCGGCCTGGCGGTGGCACCGGCCGATGCGCATCCGTGGATCGCCGAACGCGTGCACTGGCAGACCCGTGCCGAAGGTGGCCGTGGCGCAGCGCGCGAGCTGTGTGACGTGCTGCTCGCCGCGCAGGGCAAACTGGACGCAGTCCTGGCGAGGTTCTCCTGATGAACTGGCGTTCGGTTCTTGGCATTGGTCTGCTGCTGGCGGCGCTGCTCAGCGGCTGGTCGGCATGGCGTAACCGCGCCAGCACCGCGCCCTCGGCCATCGAGCAAGGCAGCACCGATTTCACCCTGACCGACTTCGAGATCGTCACCCTGGACAAGGAAGGCCACGAGTCGGTGACCCTGCGCGCGCCATCGATGGCACGCAGCCGCGCCGACCAGACCTCGACCATCAGCAAGCCGCTGTTCCTGTTGCCCGACGCCGCCGGCCAGCACTGGGAACTGCGCGCAGACACCGGCTGGGTCAGCCCCAAGGGCGAAGAACTGCGCCTGCGCGGCAACGTCGCCGGCGACAGCCCCAAGGACGGCAAGACCCCGCCAACCACCTTCCGCACCGATGCCCTGGATGTGCTGACCGAGCAGGATCTGGCGCGCACCGAGGGCCTGGTCACGCTGACCCGCCCGGGCCTGTCACAGACCGGTGTCGGCTTCCGTGCCAACCTCAAATCCCAGCAGTATTCACTCCTTTCCCAGGTCAAGACCCGCTATGAACCCAGTGCTGCCCGCTAAGCTCGCGTCGATCACCCTGCTCGCCGCCCTGCTCGTGCCCGGCATGGCGTCGGCCAAGTCCTCAGATCGCAACCAGGCGATGACCATCGACTCGACCAACAGTGACTGCAACATGGTCGGTGACAACGGCAAATGCCGTTTCAGCGGCAATGTGGTGATCACCCAAGGCACCTTGGAAATCCACGCCGACACCGCCGACGTCATCCAGAAAAACGGCGAAACCGAGCGCGTCGTGCTGGTTGGCAAGCAGGCCACGTTGAAGCAGCAGATGGACGACAACACCTGGATGAATGCCCGCGCCGACAACCTGGATTACAACGTCGCCACCGAAGTCATCGTGCTCACCGGCAACTACAAGGTTGAATCCGAGCGCGGCACCAACGCTGGCCAGCGCATGGTCTACAACACCCGCAGCGGTGCGATGCAGAGCGGCGGCGACGGCACCCGCGTGCGCACCGTGATCCAGCCCAAGAACAAGGCGCCGGCAGCGGCGGGAGAGGCCAAGTAATGCTCGTCGCCCAAGGCCTGCGCAAGCGCTACAAGAACCGCGAAGTCGTCAAGGACTTCGGGCTGACCCTGGATGCCGGCGAAGTGGTCGGCGTGCTCGGCCCCAATGGTGCCGGCAAGACCACCTGCTTCTACATGATCGTCGGCCTGGTCGCCGCCGATGCTGGCAGCATCGTGCTCGACGGCAAGGACATCACCTCCGAGCCGATGTACGAGCGCGCAAAGCTCGGTGTGGGTTATCTGCCGCAGGAGCCGTCGGTGTTCCGCAAGCTCAGCGTGGCCGACAACATCCGCCTGGTGCTGGAACTGCGCACCGACCTGGACAACGCCGGCCGCGAGCGCGAGCTGTCCTCGCTGCTGGAAGAACTGCAGATCAGCCATGTCGCCGACCAGACCGGCGCCAGCCTGTCCGGCGGTGAACGCCGTCGCTGCGAAATCGCCCGCGCGCTGGCTGCCAAGCCACGCATGATCCTGCTTGACGAACCGTTCGCCGGCGTCGACCCGATCTCGGTCGGCGAGATCCAGCGCATCGTGACCCACCTCAAGCAACGCGGCATTGGTGTGTTGATCACCGACCACAATGTGCGCGAAACCTTGGGAATCTGCGACCGGGCGTATATCCTCGCTGAAGGCAGCGTACTGGCGCAGGGGGCACCGGAAGATCTGCTTGCCAATACTGACGTACGCCGTGTTTACCTGGGGGACGCTTTCACCCTCTGAGTCGCAGCGCCACGTCGGGCCCCTACCCGAACGGAACAGGCATGAAAGCTCGGCTGCAGACATCGATGGGACAGAGCCTGGTGATGACGCCGCAGTTGCGTCAGGCCATACGGCTGCTGCAGATGTCCAGCACCGAGCTCGAGCTTGAACTCACCGAGGCAGTGGAAACCAATCCACTGCTGGAATGGGCCGAGAATGCCGAAGGCAGTGACGGCGACGACGCGCCCGCAAGCAGCGCCAACGACGATGCACCGATCGATCCCGCGCAAGGCGAGATCAACGCCGACGGCGAAGATTGGGACGGCGGCGATGAAGACTGGAGCAGTGCTCGCTCCGGTTCCTTCGATGGCGACGAAGACGACGAACGCGAACAGGCTGAAGACGGCGACACCCTCGCCGACCACCTGCTGTGGCAGCTGCACCTGACCCACCTGGGTCCGTGTGATCGCGCCATCGGCGTGGCCTTGATTGATGCATTGGATGAAGACGGCTATCTGCGCGAGCCCTTGTCGGCAATCGCGCAGACGCTGCTGCCCGAAATCCATGCCGACGAAGACGAGATCGTGGCGGTGCTACGCCAGATCCAGCGCTTCGACCCGGCTGGCGTTGGTGCGCGCACGCTCGGCGAGTGCCTGGGCCTGCAGCTGGACGTACTGCCCTGCCAAACCCCTGCTCTTGCCCTGGCCCGACGTATCGCCGATGGCCCACTGGAGCGCTTGCCGCGCGCCGGCATCAGCGGCATCGCGCAGGAACTGAAACAGCCTGTTGCCGACGTCGAAGAAGCCGTGCAGCTGCTGCGCTCACTCGACCCGCGTCCGGGCAAGCAACTGGGGCAGATAACTTCTGACACCTACGTCGTGCCCGATTGCGTGGTCTGGCGCCAGCGCGGCATCTGGCGCTGTGCGCTGGCCGGGCACGCTGGCCCCAGGGTGGTCATCAATCAAAGCTACGAACAACTGATCCGCCGCTGCGGCGATGCCGACGCCAGCTATCTGCGCGCACAGCTGCAGGAGGCACGATGGCTGTTGAAGAGCCTGCAGGCCCGTGGCGAAACCCTGCTGCGGGTGGTCAACAGCCTGCTGCATCACCAGGCCGGCTTCCTGGAATTCGGCGAACAGGCGCTGCGTCCGCTAACGCTGCGTGAAATCGCCGGTGAGCTGGAACTGCACGAATCCACCATTTCGCGAGCCATCGCCCGCAAGTACGTGCGCACCCCGCGCGGCACCCTGCCGCTGCGCGCCTTCTTTGCCTCCGGCATCGATACCGAAGGCGGTGGCGAGGCTTCCAGCACCGCCATCCAGTCGATGATCCGCAACCTGATCGATGCGGAAAACCCGCGCAAACCGCTTTCTGACGCCAAGCTGGCTGAAATGCTCAAAACAAGTGGCATACCGGTAGCGCGCCGCACCGTTGCGAAGTATCGTGAGGCCATGAACATCTGTGCCTCCCACGAACGCGTCCGCATCGCCTGAAGCATTCGTTGAGCAGCGCAGGGTTCATTAGGCAACCCCGAACCACAGGAGGAATCCGATGCGTATCGAGACGTATGGCCAGCAAGTTGAAGTCACGCCTGCCCTGAAGGAGTACGTGGAAACAAAGCTGGAGCGGCTGGGTCGACATTTCGACCAGCACTGCGAAGTACGAGTCCAGTTGTCCACCCGCAAGCCTGACTACCTCGTCGTCGCCACGGTGAATTTACCCGGGCGCACCCTGCACGCCGATGCTGCCGAACCCACCATGTACGCAGCCATCGACGTACTGGCCGACAAGCTCGACCGACTGGTCATAAAGCACAAGGAAAAGCATCTTCCCCACGCATCGCATGCTCTGCGCGACAATGGCTGATCTTTATACCCAGCCGTAAGCCAGCATGCCGTTGACCGACCTGATGGCGGCCGTGAGTACCCAGGTACTCGCGGTCGCTGATCGAGACAGCACCCTTATTGCCGCTTCCCGCCTGCTCGCCTGTCGAGAGGCCGGCGCGGACAGCCTGTTTTTAAGCCTGCGCGAGCGTGAAAACGTCGGCAGCACCGCCATTGGCCACGGCATCGCCATTCCCCACGGGCGCTCGGACACCTTGCAGGAACCACGCGGCGCCCTGCTGCGACTGCAGGAACCCGTTGATTTTGGCGGCGACGAACCGGTCGACCTGGTCTTCGCGATGGCCGTGCCGGCGCATTACACCCACCAACACCTGATGCTGCTGTCCGAGCTGGCGGAGATCTTCTCCGACGCCGACATCCGTCAGGCACTGCGCGTTGCCCCCGATGCGCAGACCCTCAAAGACATCATCATCAACCCGCAGCAGGCGCGTAGCGGATGAATACCAGCATCACCGCCCAGGAACTCTTCGACCAGCAGCGCGAGAAGCTCGACCTGCGCTGGGTCGCCGGCCATGCCGGCGCGCAACGGGAGCTGGAGGCCGGCAACACGGTCTCGCGGCGGCCCTCGCTGGCCGGCTACCTCAACACCATCTACCCGAACAAAGTGCAGATC
This sequence comes from Stenotrophomonas sp. 610A2, assembly GCF_030549615.1. Taxonomy (NCBI): domain Bacteria; kingdom Pseudomonadati; phylum Pseudomonadota; class Gammaproteobacteria; order Lysobacterales; family Lysobacteraceae; genus Stenotrophomonas; species Stenotrophomonas pigmentata. The sequence continues at coordinate 1,340,457 of NZ_CP130832.1, read as the reverse complement.
CTCGGTACCGAGGAACTGACCTGGCTGGACTCACTGGATGCCCGCCAGCGCTGGGAAGTGATCGAGCGCATCATCCAGGCCCGGCCGCTGGCGCTGGTCATCACCAAGAGCCACGGCTGCCCGGAAGACCTGCGCTCGGCCGCCGATGAATCGCAGACGCCGCTGTGGGTGTCGCCGCGCCGTGGCCATGAGCTGCTCAACCACCTCAGCTACCACCTGGCCCGCACGCTGGCGCCGCGGGTGATCCTGCATGGCGTATTCATGGAGATCTACTCCATCGGCGTGCTGATCACCGGTGAGGCTGGCTCGGGCAAGAGCGAGCTGGCGTTGGAGCTGCTGTCCCGCGGCCACCGGCTGGTCGCCGATGACGCCCCCGAATTCACCCAGATCGCCCCGGACGTGCTCGACGGCACCTGCCCTGAGCTGCTGCAGGACCTGCTGGAAGTGCGCGGGCTGGGCGTACTGAATGTCCGTCAGATGTTCGGTGACACGTCTGTAAAGAAGAACAAGTACCTTCGCCTCATCGTCCACCTGACCAAGCCGATGACCGAACCCAGCAGCTATGGCTATGAACGCCTGACCGGCGATTCCGGCAAGCGCCACGTGCTCGACCTGGACGTGCCGCTGATCACCCTGCCGGTGATGCCCGGGCGCAACCTGGCGGTGCTGACCGAGGCCGCCACCCGCCTGCACATCCTGCGCACCAAGGGCATCGACCCGGCGGCGATGTTCATCGCCCGCCATAGCAACCTGCTGGAGCAACGCAGTTCATGAGTGCGCACCCTGCATCGGTACTGATCATCGTCAGCGGCCTGTCCGGTTCGGGCAAGTCGGTGGCCTTGAAGACCTTTGAAGACCTGGATTACTACTGCTCGGACAACATCCCGGTAAACCTGCTGCCGGAGTTCGTGCGCGGCGTCTTGGGCGAACGCGAGGAAACCCGGCCGCAGCGGCTGGTGGTCGGCATCGACGTGCGTGGCCGCAGCGACCTCAGCCAGCTGGCTGTTTGGCGCAAGACCGCACAGGAATACGGCATCGAGGCGCGCCTGCTGTTCTTCGAAGCCGACGACGACACCTTGCTGGCCCGCTATGCGGACACCCGTCGCCGCCATCCGCTGAGCCATCTCGGCCTGTCGCTGCCGGAAGCCATCACCCGCGAGCGCGAGCTGACCGCCCCGCTGCGCCGCGAAGCCGATGCCATCATCGACACCACCCGCCTCAACGTGCACCAGCTGCGCCGTCGGGTGATCACCGAGTTTGCCCTCAGCCACGAGAGCAAGCTGTCGCTGCTGTTCGAGTCCTTCGCCTACAAGCGCGGCGTGCCGGCCGAGGCCGATTTCGTCTTCGACGCAAGGGTGCTGCCCAATCCGCATTGGGACCCGGAACTGCGCTCGCTGACCGGGCGTGACCGCGAAGTCCGCGAATACCTGGATGCCCAGCCCGAGGTGGTGCGCTACGTCACCCAGCTGCAGGATCTGCTCGACACCTGGCTGCCGAAGCTGGGCAGCGAGACCCGCAGTTATGTCACCGTCGCCTTCGGCTGCACCGGCGGCAAACACCGTTCGGTCTACCTGGCCGAGCGGCTGGCCCGGCATGCACGCGAGCAGGGCTGGCAGGACGTGGCCACCTTCCATCGCGAACAGGATTGAACACCTGCCTGCGCAATCACCACGCAGGCACTGAATGGCACACAGAAGACAGATTTAAGCGCTATCGCGGACTTGGCCTGACCTGTTAACGTTCAGGGATGACCTGCGGCATTCTCCTAGTAACTCATACCGGTGTCGGCACTTCCCTGCTGGAAGTGACGACCGCCTTGTTGCGGCAATTGCCGCTGAAGACAGAAGCGTTCGAAGTGCCTTTCGACGCCGACCTGGATGCCCTGCTGCCTGCCGCTTCCGCGGCGATGCGGCGGGTGGAAGGCGAAGGCGGCGTGTTGATACTGACCGATCTGTATGGCGCCAGCCCGAGCAATCTTGCCGGCAAACTGGCACGCCTGGGCACGCCTACCAAGCGCGTATCGGGATTGAGTCTGGCGATGTTGCTGCGGGTAATGAACTATCCGGAACAGGGATTGGACCAACTGCCCGCCACTGCGGCGGCGGGCGCTCGCAATGGAGTCATCACCGACGATGCTTGAACAAGAACTCATGGTTTCCAACCGGCTGGGGCTGCATGCCCGGGCCACCGCCAAACTGGTGCAGGTGCTGTCTGCCTTCCGCTCCAACGCCACGCTTGTGGCCAAGGGCCGCGAGGTCAACGCCAAGAGCATCATGGGCGTGATGTTGCTGGCCGCCGCCCAAGGCACGCCGGTAACGGTGCGCGTGGACGGCGAAGACGAAGCGGCCGCACTGGAGGCAGTTGCTGCGCTGTTCGAGCGTCGTTTCGACGAGGACAACTGATGCCACAGGCCGCGCGCGCAGCTGCAGCCATCGTGTGGAGCCGGCAGCAATGACCCGTTTATCGGGCCTGCCCGCTTCCCGTGGCAGCGCGCTCGGCCGTGCCCGCGTACGCCTGCCGCACGTGCAGGATATTGGTGAAAAGCGCGTCGCCGCGGCTGCGGTGGAACACGAGCTGGAACGGCTGCACCGTGCCACCGATGCAGCGCGCCAGGAAATGCGCGAGCTGCGCACCCGCCTGCAGGGCGCACTGCCCGCGGAAGTAGGCGAGTTCCTCGACCTGCACGCCATGCTGCTGGACGACCCCGAACTGCTGACCGCGCTGGACGAACTGGTGCGCAGCAAGCGCTACAGCGCCAGTCATGCCCTGCGCATCCAGCGTGACCGCCTGGCCAAGGTGTTCGAGGGCATGGAAGATGCCTACCTGAAGAGCCGGATGGACGACCTGGACCATGTGATCGGTCGCATCCAGTCCTTCCTGCATAAACGCACCACCACCATGAAGGGGCTGGCCGGCGAGATCCTGGTCTGCGAGAACGTTGCTCCGTCGGAACTGGCGCAGCTGCAGGCGCAGGGCGTGGTCGGCATCGTCAGCAGTGCCGGCAGCGTGCTCTCGCACAGCGCCATCCTTGCGCGCAGCCTGCATATGCCGCTGGTGGTGGCTGCAACCTCGGTGCTGCAGAAAGTCAGCGACGGCGATGTATTGATCCTGGACGGCGTCAGCGGCGAGATCGTGGTCGATCCGGCCCCGGACGACCTGCGCCAATACCGCCTGCGCCAACGCGAACTGGCCCGCGAGCAACGCGAGCTCGGCCGTTTGCGGGCAAAGCCCACCCGCACCCTCGATGGCGCGGAGATCACCCTGCTGGCCAATGCCGAGTCGCATGATGACGTGGCCCAGGCGCATGCGCTGGGTGCCCGTGGCCTCGGCCTGTACCGCACCGAATTCCTGTTCATGCAGCGCAACCAGCTGCCTGACGAAGAAGAACAGTTCCGCGTTTACCGCGACACCGTGCTGGGCATGAGCGGCCGTCCGGTCACCATCCGCACCCTGGACCTGGGTGCCGACAAGGCCGACCGCACCGGTCTGGTACTCAGCAGCGAAGAAAACCCTGCCCTGGGCCTGCGTGGCGTACGCCTGTCACTGGCCCGCCCCAAAGTCTCCGACACCCAGCTGCGGGCGATCCTGCGTGCCTCCGGCTACGGCCCGCTGCGCATCCTGGTGCCGATGCTGACCACCCGCGAGGAAATCATGGCGGTGCGCCGGCGGTTGTCGCGGCTGGCCGCGATCCTGCGCAATGATGGCCATGAAGTCGCGGAGAACATCCCGGTCGGGGCGATGATCGAGGTGCCGGCGGCGGCGATCGCACTGGAGACCTTCATCGACCAGGTCGACTTCCTGTCGATCGGCACCAACGATCTGGTCCAGTACCTGCTCGCTGCCGACCGCAACAACGACGCCGTGGCCGAGCTGTACTCACCCCTGCATCCGGCGGTACTGCGACTGCTGTACCAGGTGATCGATACCGCCCAGCGGCATGACACGCCAGTGGCGGTCTGCGGTGAAATGGCAGGTGACGCGCGCATGACAGCCCTGCTGCTAGCCTTGGGGCTGACCGAGTTCAGCCTGCACCCGGCCACCTTGCTGGAGGTACGACGTGCCATCCGTGAGGTGAACCTGGCCGAGCTGCGCCTGCAGGCCCCGCAGTTGTTGGCTGCACGCGACCGCCGCGGCATTGAACGCTGGATCACCGGGTCCGCCGGAAACTGATTCCGGCAATACCGGTTGTATGCAAGCGCGCGCGTCGCACGTGATAATGGCGGGCTAAACACCGCCGTTGGCGCCAGGTCGCCACGGACTGCGGCCATCACCACACCGGGAGCTGCGCATGGCCGAAGCCGTACGCCACGACAAGACCGCACGCCAGCTGCGCCTGCTTTCCGATGCGTTGGACAGCGGCCGTCTTGGCCCGGTGCGGCGCCTGGTCAACACCTTGTCGCCGGCCGAAATCGGCAACCTGCTCGAATCGCTGCCGCCAGGCAAGCGCGAAGTGGTGTGGGGCCTGGTCGATGCCGAGGACGATGGTGAGGTGCTGGTGCATGTCGGTGAAGACGTGCGCGAAAGCCTGCTGGCGGACATGGACGCGGACGAGATCATCGCCGCGGTCGAAGACCTGGACATCGACGATCTTGCCGATCTGGTCGAAGACCTGCCCGACACCGTCATCGACGAAGTGCTCAAGTCGATGGATCGCGAGAACCGCGAGCGGCTCGAGCAGGTGCTGTCCTATCCGGAAGATACCGCCGGCCGCTTGATGAACCCGGACGTGGTCACCGTGCGCGCCGACGTCAACGTCGATGTGGTGCTGCGCTACCTGCGCCTGCGCGGCGAACTGCCGGACCACACCGATCACCTGTTCGTGGTCAGCCGTCGCCACCAGTACCTGGGCAGGCTGTCGCTGGCCTCGCTGGTCACCCACGAAGACACCACCCCGATCAACCGCCTGATCGACGACGAACAGCCAGCCATCGACGTGGGCGAAAGCGCCGACGAAGTGGCCCGCCAGTTCTCCGATCATGACTGGGTCTCGGCACCGGTGGTGGATGACAACAACATCCTGATCGGCCGCATCACCATCGATGACGTGGTCGACATCATCCGTGGCCAGGCCGATCACCAGGCCTTGGGCGCGGCCGGTCTGGACGAGGACGAAGATCTGTTCAGCCCGGTCTGGCGCGCCATGCGCCGCCGCCTGATGTGGCTCTCGGTGAACCTGTGCACCGCCTTCCTCGCCTCCAGCGTGGTTGGCCATTTCGAAGGCACCATCGACAAGCTGGTGGCGCTGGCGGTGCTGATGCCGATCGTCGCCGGCCTTGGCGGCAACGCCGGCACCCAGGTGCTTGCGCTGATGATCCGCGGTCTGGCGTTGGGCCAGGTTGGCGCTTCCAATGCACGCACCCTGCTGTGGAAAGAGCTGCGCGTGGCCTTGCTCAATGGCGTGGTGCTGGGCACCGTGCTCGGCCTGATCGTATTGGCGTGGTTCCATATGCCGGGACTGTCGCTGGTTATCGCGATCGCGCTGACCTTCAATCTATTGTTCGCCGCATCGGCCGGCGTGCTGGTGCCGTTGACGTTGAAACGTCTGGGGTTCGACCCGGCGTTGGCCAGCGGCATCTTCCTGACCGCAGTCACCGACTCGATGGGCTTCTTCACCTTCCTCGGCCTGGCCACGCTGGTGCTGCTGCATTAGTCACAGAGCCGTAGCCCGGGTAAGCGCCAGCGCACCCGGGGCTTTCCGCGAAGAACTCCCGGGTGCGCTTCCGCTTACCCGGGCTACATTTACCGCTCTTGTTCCAGGCCCTGCCCATGACCATCACCGTAAACGACTACTACCAGACCGGCTGGCGCGAAGAGCTGCACAACTGCCCTGCCTGCGAATGGAAGGGCAGCTCACGGCAGATGGAAATGGAGCTGCACGACGAGCAGACCGAATACGCCTGCCCCGAATGCGAATACCCGCTGCTGGTAGTGCAACACCCGGACCTGGCCCAGGTGCAGGCCGCTGCCGCAGCTGGCAATGAAGAAGCCCAGCAGCAGCTGGCAATCCTGGCAATGGCACCGCGCAGCTAAGCGCCTGCACCGGAGCCCCCTACCGATTCGCCGCGGCTCCGGCTACGCTGGCCTCCACATCGCTGCGCGGGGGACGTATGCGTTATCTGCTTTGTATTGCCCTGACGTTGGCCTGCGCCAACGCACTTGCTGACGACCCCGTCGATCCGGTCACGCTCAGCACCACACAGATCTACTCGCAGCCAGGTGAGCCAGCGCTGGGCAAGGAGTTGCGTGCTTCCGTACAGGAGGCCGGCACCCTGAATGTGAAAGGCGAGCATGCCCAGGCCAAAGCCGTGCTACTCGACGCCGCGCGCCAATGTGACGCTTACCGTGCAGCGCCAGGACGGCGTTCGCTGAGCTTCCGCACCCAGCGGCAATACGAGCTTTACCTGCGCGATCACGGCGACGGCGAGCCCATCGACTGGCTGGACAGCGCCTGTGCCAACGTCTACATCCAGCTGGGCTACATCGCCGTGGAACTGCGCGATGCGGCGCAGGCAATACGATGGCTGGACAAGGCCCATGCAACCGCGCCCTATGAACCGGAAGCGCTGACCGAACGCGGTGCGGCGCTGAACATGAGCAAGGACTGGTCGGCAGCGCTGAGCAGTTACCAGCAGGCGCTGGCATTGACCCGCAGCCATCCTGAAGCAGCGTACGCCGAGGCGCTGGCACTACGCGGAACCGGCTATGCCTTGATCGAGCTGGGTGACCTGGACGCAGCCCAGACAGCATACGAAGAGTCATTGGCACTGGAACCCGGCAACAAGGTCGCCGAGAACGAAATGACCTACATCCAGCAGCAACGCAAGCGCCAGGCAGGAAAGCCTTAGCCACCCAGGTAGTGCCGAGCCATGCTCGGCAGAGGCTTTACCGGTAATGCCCCAGCGCAGCTGCGTAGTGCCGAGCCATGCTCGGCAGGGGCATTCCCGGTAGAGCCCCAGCCGAGCGTGGCTCGGCTCTACACTGGGGCATCACGCAATCCCAACCTGCTGTTGTAGGAGCGGCGTAAGCCGCGAAGCTGGCAATGTTTGAAAGCCTCAAAAGCCAACCCCTCCCCAGCCCTCCCCTCCGCCTTCGGCGCAAGGGAGGGGGACAAGCAGCGGCCTAGCCGGCAGCGATCAACCCAACAGGGTTTCCAGCACCGCCATGCGCACGGCAACACCATTGGCAACCTGGCGCAACACCCAGGACTGCGGGCCGTCGGCCACTTCGTCGGTGACCTCCACGCCGCGGTTGATCGGGCCCGGGTGCAGCACTGCTGCGTCCTTGGCCGCGCGCTTCAGGCGCTCGTTGTTGAGGCCGTATTCGGCGTGGTACTGCTCCAGCGACGGCACCAGGCCTTCTTCCATGCGCTCGCGCTGCAGACGCAGCATCATCAGCGCATCAACGCCTTCCAGCATCGCGTCGAAATCCTGCCCAACCACGCAGCCATCCAGGATTCCATCCTCCGGCAACAGCGATTGCGGGCCGCAGACGCGGATCTCGCCGACGCCCAGCGTACGCATCGCCAACAGGTCGGTACGGGCCACGCGCGAATGCTTCACGTCGCCGACGATCACCACTTTCAGCTTGGAGAAATCACTGCCCTTGGCCTGACGCAGGGTCAGCATGTCGAGCAGGCCCTGGGTCGGATGCGAGCTGCGGCCATCGCCGGCGTTGATCAGGGCAGTGCCTTCACCTGCAGCACCCGCCAGTTCAGCCACCGCACCATCATCCGGGTGGCGCACGATGAAACCGCGCACGCCCATCGCTTCCAGGTTCTTCAGCGTGTCACAGGCGGTTTCGCCCTTGCGGGTCGAGGAGGTGGATGCGTCGAAATTCAACACGTCCGCGCCCAGCCGCTGCGCCGCCAGCTGGAATGAGCTGCGGGTGCGGGTGGAAGGTTCGAAGAACAGCGTGCAAACACCAGTGCCAGCCAGCACCGCGCGCTTGTTGTTGATACGGCCGACCGCAGCATCGCGGATCTGGCCGGCACGGTCGAGCAGCTGCAGCAGGGTTTCCCGCGGCAAACCATCCAGGGTCAGCAGGTGGCGCAGGCGTCCTTGGGCATCAAGTTGCGAAGCGGTCATGGCAGGGTCTTCGACAGTCAGGAAATAGGGGTGGCTTCGTGCGGCGCCGACAACCAGCGCTCGATGATGACAGCGGCGGCAACGGCGTCGAGGTTGGCGGCATCGCGGCGGCGCTTGCGGCCTTCGGCGCGCTCCACGGCAAAGCGCTGCGCGGCCTCGACCGAGCTGGAACGTTCGTCCACCAGCAACACCGGCACCTTGTAGCGCTGCTGCAACTGCCTGGCAAAGGCGTGCGCGCGCTTGCGGTTGGGCTGGTCCTCGCCTTCCAGGGTGAGCGGATCGCCGACGATCATGCCCTGCGGCCGCCATTCCTTTTGCAGCTTGTCCAGCGCGTTCCAGTCCGGGCCATTGCCATGTACATCGATCACCGCGAGGGCGCGCGCGCCCACGCCCAGCGAGCTGCCGATGGCAACGCCGATGCGGCGCGAGCCGACATCGAAACCCAGGACCGTGCTGCTGGTGGAAAGTGCGCTGGACTCAGGCACGGCCGCTGTACCCGGTGACCAGGAACAGATCCACACCGATCCGCGAGCCGGCAAGCTGCCAGCGCTCGTCCAGCGGCGTTTCGAACAATACGGTGGCATCGGCAGGCACGGTCAGCCAGCTGTTGTCGGCCAGCTCCTGCTCCAACTGCCCTTCGCTCCAGCCGGCACAGCCAAGCGTGACCAGCGCATTGCGCGGGCCTTCGCCACGGGCCATCGCCTCGAGGATGTCGCGGGAGGTGGTCAGATAAAGACCATCGGCCACTTTCAGGCTGGAATCCCATGCGCGGGCATCGTCATGGATGACGAAACCGCGCTCGGTGTGCACCGGGCCGCCATTGAGCACAGGTACGGCGCGCAGGTCGCCGTCGTCGGTATCGATCTCCATCTGCGCGAACACATCGCCCAGGGTGAAATCGGAGGGTTGGTTGACCACGACGCCCATGGCGCCGTTGTCATCGTGCTGGCAGATCAGGGCCACGCTGCGGGCGAACAGTGGATCGACAAGCGATGGCAGTGCCACCAGCAGATGGTTGGATAGAGGTGGTGACAGCGCAGACATGTCTGCATTCTACCGGCTGCGGCCGTCCGCCGCCTCGTAGCGGCGATAATCCGGGCTTCCTTAACGCGGAGACGCCGATGACCTACTACTGTGATTTCGCCCCGGGCCACCCCGTGCACGGGCCGTACCACGAGAACGAGTACGGCTTTCCGCAGCGCGATGAACGCGAGCTCTTCGAACGCCTGCTGCTGGAGATCAACCAGGCCGGTTTGAGCTGGGAAACCATCCTGCGCAAGCGTGAAGGCTTCCGCAGTGCCTACAGCGGCTTCGATGTGGACGCGGTGGCGGCCTATGGGGAAGCGGATATCGCCCGGTTGATGGCCGACGCCAGCATCATCCGCAACCGGCTCAAGGTGCTGGCGGCGATCCATAACGCGCAGGTGATCCAGGGGCTGCGTGCGTCCCATGGCGGCTTTGCGCAGTGGCTGGATGCGCACCACCCGCTGACCAAGCCGGAGTGGGTGAAGCTGTTCAAGAAGACGTTCCGGTTCACCGGTGGCGAGATCACCGGTGAATTTTTGATGAGCCTGGGCTACCTGCCCGGGGCGCACCGGGAGGATTGCCCGGTGATGGTGAAGATTGCGGCGATTGGGCCGGCTTGGATGGGGCGGTAAATTGCCAGGATGCTATTGAGTTGAGCGGGAGCTGGGAGCAATAGCAAAAGCGAGAGCAAGAGCAAGAGCACCCCTCCCCGGCCCTCCCCTTCGCTACGCGAAAGGGAGGGGGAAGAGCGGCCTCAGCCTGGATTTCGGCTTCTGCTTTCGCTTTCCCTTTCGCTTTGGCTCTGGCTCTGGCCCCTCCCTTTCGCGCAGCGAAGGGGAGGGTTCGGGAGGGGTGCTCTTGATCTTGCTGTTGATCTTGCTCTTGCCCCCAAAACAAAAAAGCCGCCCCAAAAAGGAGCGGCTTTTCAAACCACCAAACCCGCCAGACTCAGCGAACCTCGGCAATCTCCACGCCGTCCAGACCCTGCGACAAGGTCTTGGCATCACCGCCCTGCGACAGCTTGATGCGCAGGCGCACCTCGTTCTGCGAGTCGGCGTAACGCAAGGCGTCGTCGTAGCTGATCTCGCCGGCCTGGTACAGCTCGAACAGGCTCTGGTCGAAGGTCTTCATGCCCAACTGCACGGAATCCTTCATCACTTCCTTCAGCTTGTGCACTTCGCCATCGCGGATGTAGTCCTGCACCAGCGGCGTGCCCAGCAGGATTTCCATCGCCACGCGGCGGCTCTTGCCGTCCGGGGTCGGCACCAGCTGCTGCGCGACCACACCCTTCAGGTTCAGCGACAGATCCATCAACAGCTGATTGCGGCGATCTTCCGGGAAGAAGTTGATGATGCGATCCATCGCCTGGTTGGCGTTGTTGGCATGCAGCGTGGCCAGCACCAGGTGACCGGTTTCAGCGAACGCAACCGCGTGATCCATGCCCTCGCGGGTACGGATTTCGCCGATCATGATCACGTCCGGCGCCTGCCGCAGCGTGTTCTTCAACGCCGCTTCCCAGCTGTCGGTATCGATGCCGACTTCGCGCTGGGTCACGATGCAGCCTTCATGCTTGTGCACGAATTCGATCGGGTCTTCGATGGTGATGATGTGGCCGGTCGAGTTCTGGTTGCGGTAGCCGATCATCGCTGCCAGCGAGGTCGACTTGCCGGTACCGGTGGCGCCGACGAACAGGATGATGCCGCGCTTGGTCATCGCCAGCGTCTTGATCACCGGCGGCAGGTTCAGCTCTTCCACGGTGGGAATGCGCGTCTCGATGCGACGCAGCACCATGCCCACCTGGTTGCGCTGGTAGAAGCAGCTCACACGGAAGCGACCCACGCCGGAGACGCCGATGGCGAAGTTGCATTCGTGGGTTTTCTCGAATTCCTCGCGCTGCGACGGCGTCATCACGTTGAGCACCATGTCGCGGCTTTGCTGCGCCGTCAGCGGTGTCTGGGTGATCGGTGACAGCTTGCCGTTGACCTTCATCGACGGCGGCATGCCGGCGGTGATGAAAAGGTCCGACGCCTTCTGGTGCGCCATCAGCTTGAGGAACGAGGTGAAATCAATAGTGCTCATGTCTGGCTCCCGATGGAGAGCCGGGACAGGGCGTGGGATGACTCCACGGCGCCCCGTCGATTCCGGCTTTTGCGAATCCCGAATTCCGAATCTCTAATCCCGAAACCTGGAATTACTCGAACAGACGCTTGTCCTTGGCGTATTCCTTGGCCTGGTTGCGCGTGACCAGACTGCGCTTGACCAGATCCTGCAGGTTCTGGTCCAGCGTCTGCATGCCCACCTGCTGGCCGGTCTGGATGGACGAGTACATCTGCGCCACCTTGTCTTCGCGGATCAGGTTACGGATAGCCGGTGTTGCCACCATGATTTCGTGCGAGGCCACACGGCCACCACCAACGCGCTTGAGCAGTGCCTGCGAGATGACCGCACGCAGCGACTCGGACAGCATCGAGCGCACCATCGGCTTTTCGCCGGCCGGGAACACGTCGATGATACGGTCGATGGTCTTGGCCGCCGAGCTGGTATGCAGGGTGCCGAACACCAGGTGACCGGTTTCTGCCGCGGTCAGTGCCAGGCGGATGGTCTCAAGGTCACGCAATTCGCCGACCAGGATGATGTCCGGGTCTTCACGCAAGGCCGAACGCAGTGCTTCGTTGAAGCCGTGCGTATCGCGGTGCACTTCGCGCTGGTTGATCAGGCACTTCTGCGAGGTGTGCACGAATTCGATCGGATCCTCGACGGTGAGGATGTGACCGTATTCGTTCTTGTTGATGTGGTCGATCATCGCCGCCAGCGTGGTCGACTTGCCCGAACCGGTCGGGCCGGTGACCAGGATCAGACCCTGCGGCTGTTCGATCAACTCACGGAAGATCGGCGGGCAGGCCAGGTCTTCCAGCGTCAGCACTTCCGAGGGAATGGTACGGAACACCGCACCGGCACCGCGGTTCTGGTTGAACGCGTTGACACGGAAGCGCGCCAGCGAGGGAATCTCGAACGAGAAGTCGACCTCGAGGAATTCTTCGTAATCACGACGCTGCTTGTCCGACATGATGTCGTACACCAGCGCGTGCACTTGTTTGTGGTCCAGGGCCGGGATGTTGATGCGACGGACGTCACCGTCCACGCGGATCATCGGCGGCAGGCCAGCGGAGAGGTGGAGGTCCGAGGCCTTGTTCTTGACCGAGAACGCCAAAAGTTCAGCGATATCCATACGCGCTCTGTCCCCTGCGTTGCGAGTATATGTAAGGTGTTTCCCCTGGCGGGCAGTATAGCCTTCCCACGTAAGAGGTTGATGTTTTGCAAACGGTACCTTTAGCCACCCTCCGCCAGCAGATCGACGCTGCTTCCAGCCCCTCCCGGGCGGTCCGCCTGCTGGCCGTTTCCAAGCTGCAGCCGGCAGCGGCGGTGGCCGGCCTGGCCGCCCAAGGACAGCGCGCCTTTGGTGAAAACTATGTGCAGGAGGCTGCCGCCAAGATCACCGAGCTGGCCGGGCTGGGCCTGGAGTGGCACCTGATCGGCCACCTGCAGTCCAACAAGGCCGAGCTGGCCGCACAGGTCTTCGACTGGGTGCAGACCGTTGACCGGGGCAAGCTGGTCACCGCTTTGGCCAAGGCCCGCCCGTCCGCTTTGCCCCCCCTCAACGTGCTGATCCAGGTCAACATCGACGACGAGGACAGCAAGCACGGCTGCGCCCCGGAGCAGGTAAACGCCTTGGCCGAAGCCATCGCTGGCGAACCGCGGCTCTGCCTGCGCGGCCTGATGGCGATCCCGGCACCGTTCCCGGAAGCGGCCAAGCGGCAGGCCGCGTTCGCGCGGATGCAGGCCTTGTTTACCGATCTGGCCGCGCACCACCCGCGGGTCGATACACTTTCGATGGGCATGAGCAGTGACTTTGCCGAAGCCATCGCCGCCGGCTCGACCATGGTCCGGGTCGGCACCGCCTTGTTCGGCCAGCGCCCCACCCCTTGATCGCAGTGAGATCGGATTGATGACCAGCAACATGCACCCAGACCTCCCCGACACAGATGTCGCCTTCATCGGCGGCGGCAACATGGCGCGCAGCCTGATCGCTGGTTTGCTGCGTCGCGGCATGGCCGCCAGCCGCATCCATGTCGCCGAACCGGTCGCCGCCCTGCGCGAGGCGCTGGCGCAGGACTTCGGCGTGCATACCTACAACGCCGCTGAAGCCGCCGCGGCGCATGCCGGACTATGGCTGATGGCGGTCAAGCCGCAGGTGATGCGCTCGGTCTGCGAAGCACTGAGTCCGGTTGCCGCCAGCCAGCAACCGGTAGTCGCATCGATCGCCGCCGGCATCACCGCCGCACAGTTGGAGCGCTGGCTCGGCGGCAACCAGGCCGTCGTCCGTGCCATGCCCAACACTCCCGCCCTATTGGGCGCAGGCGTCACCGGCCTGTTCGCCAATCCGCGCGTGTCCGCTGCCCAGCGCTCGCAGACCGAACAGCTGCTTGCCAGCGCCGGCCGCACCGTCTGGATCGATGACGAAGCACAGATGGACGCAGTGACCGCCGTCTCCGGCAGCGGCCCGGCCTATATTTTCCTGCTGGCCGAAGCGATGGAAGCCGCTGCACTGGAACAAGGCCTGCCGGCGGACGCGGCACGCACACTGGTACTCGAAACCGTCCTCGGCGCCGCACGGATGCTGACCGAAGCCGGCGAAGCCCCGGCCGAACTACGTCGCCGCGTCACCTCGCCGGGCGGCACAACCCAGGCAGCGATAGAAACCTTCCAGGCCGGCGGCTTTGAAGCACTGACAGCGCGCGCCATTGATGCTGCGGCGAAACGCGGCAAGGAACTGTCTGCAGCGAACGATTGAGCAGCAAGAACGCTGCAAGTTGCACGCAATACCAAGCCCTTCTCCCCTTGTGGGGTGAGAGGGGCAGCTTGCGAACCGCCGGTTCGCTGCCCATCGAACGCCCTTGCGCTGGCGCAAGGGCCGGGGCGCGGAGCGGGGGTTCGGGAGAGGGGCAAGGCGAAGCCTTGTAGCTTTCAAGCAATCAAAAAAGCCCAATCCAACACCACAGCCCAAGGACACCAACACCATGCCCCGGTTCGCCCTAACGCTGTCCTCCACCCTGCTGCTTACCCTCGCCGCCTGTTCCGCAGAGCCCTCCCCGCGCGCAGCCGTCATCCAACAAGCGCAACCCAGCCACACCGACCTCGGCAAGCTGCGCGTGCACTACAACCTGCTGCCAACGCTGGCGATGAACGATGCCGTGGCACGCAGCTATCAGGTGCAGCGCGAAGCCGACCGCGCACTGCTGGTGGTCGCCCTGCGGCAACTCGCGCAAGGCGAAGAACTGCCAACAGACGGCAAGGTGCAGGCCGTCGCCACCGATCTCTCCGGCAAACGTCAGCAGATTGAATTGCGTGCCGTGCGTACCGGCGAGTACACAGATCTGATCGGCGTACTCGATGCACATCCGCGCGATCAACTGCGCATCGACCTGCAGATCACTGCAGATGCAGGCGCAGGAAACGTGGGTTTCGAGCGGAATTTCTGAATCCCGCTGAAACAATAAGCATCGTCTTGTTCAGCGCTCCAACGCCGTATTCGTCGTTGGAAATGGCGTTTGCAACGCTGCCGGAAATGCACGCATTTCCTTTCCCAATCAATTTGATATGACCGCGCAGCTGCGAACAGGTCGCTGCCTGCGCGTCTGATGCAGCCTGCGCGCGCACATCACAAAGTCAAATTGACATGGAATTAACACAAACCATACTGACCGCCTTTCCAATTCCGCGCAGGCCCCAGAAACGGGTTTGCGACGGGCAGAGTGACGTACTTGCCAGTCCACAACTCCCCTACTCCGTTGCTGCAGCTGCAAGGCTGGGGCATGCGCCGTGGCCAACGCACTGTGTTGGCATCTATTGATCTGAGCATCAGCGGTACCGGCATCGTGGTGTTGATGGGCCCGGGCGGCACCGGCAAGTCCTCGTTGCTGCAGGCGCTGTCCGGGCAAAGCAATGCACATGGCGAGCGCTGGGGCACGTTGCTGTTCCAGGGCAAGCCGCTGGCCAACACGACCCAACCGCCGGTTTTGGTCCAACAACACGCACGCGAACTTGGCTTCAGCGTACTGGAGAACCTCAGCGCCGCGCTGCGCCCGCAATCAGGCAACAAGCCACAGGCATTGCGCGAACAGATCGACGCGCGCCTGCAGGCCCTGGGCGCCACCGCTGTAGCCGCGCATCTGCAGCAGCGGGTGATCGACCTGCCGCGCGGACTCGCCCGCCAGGTCGCCATCCTGCGCGCCGCCTTCAGCGGCAGTCCGCTGCTATTGATCGACGAGCCGACCAGCGAACTGGAGTCGACCGACGCCGAAGCCGTGCTCACACTGATAGAGCGCCTGTCCGCCACGCACTGCTGCCTGGTCAGCCTGCACCATCAAGGCCAGGCCCGACGTATCGCTTCGCGGGTGATTCTGCTGGCCGGCGGCCAGATACAGGTTGATGCACCCGTGGAGGCCTTCTTTGCCAATCGCGGGCAGCACGCTGTGCTGGCGCAGTTCCTGCGCACCGGCAGCTGCCATGTACCGGCACCGGATGCACGTCCCGAGGAACTGGCCGATGGTGTGGCCGCGCCTGCACCAGTTGTCATCGCTGAGAAATCACCAGGCCGAGCTGTCGGCGCCGCAGCCGAGACTTCCATTGCTCGTCCGTTGCCAGCATCTACACCTGCACCAGTCCGTCTTTCCGCCACGCCCTCACGGCGCGGCCCCAATGGCTTCCACTGGCTGGTGCCGGGCAAGCTCGCCGGCTGCCCGATGCCCGGCGTGGTATTCGCCATAGATCACGATCTGGCCTTGCTGCGTGGCATGGGCGTGACCATGCTGGTCAACCTCACCGAACGCGAGATGTCGGCTGAACGCTTGGCAGCTTTCGGTCTGCGCAGCTACCACCTGGGCATCGTTGACCGCGGCGCACCGCCCTTGCTGTGGGCCAAGCTGCTGCTGGCCAAGATCGAGGTGATGTTGCGCGAAGGCGAAGTCGTCGCCGTGCACTGCCTGGCCGGCCTTGGCCGCACCGGCATGGTGTTGGCCGCGTGGCTGATCCGCGAAGGGCTCACCGCCGATGAAGCGCTGCGCCGCCTGCGCACCTTGGACCCGGGTTTCGTGCAGTCGCAGGAGCAGGAAGACCTGCTGCATGCACTGGAAGAAAACCTGCTGATACGCGCCTGCGATTGATCAACCCCTGAGTGATGCCGGGTCGCACTGCGGCCTGCGGGCATCGCTATTCCTTTTCTCCCCCCTTCCGCAAGGATTCCCCCATGTCGCTCGACACCACCCTGCAGCAATCCGTTGCCTCCATCCCCGAATGCGTGGCCGCCGGCTACGTCGATATCAGCTCCGGCATGCTGCTGTCGGTACGCACCGTGGATTCGCATCCGCGCGAAGTGCTGGATCTGGTCGCCGCGGCTACCGCCGATCTGTACCAGGGCCCGAACATCCGCAGCATCGAGCAGATGTTCCGCCGCGCACGCGGCCTGGAAGACCAGGAAGGCGCACATTACTTCCAGGAAATCATCGTCAACAGCGAAAACCTGATCCACGTCTTCATGCGCGGCAAGCGCTACCCGGACTACGTGATGGTGTTCGTCTGCCGCCGCACCGCCAACCTCGGCATGGTACTGACCCGCTCGCGTCTGGCGATGCCGGCGATCGAAGCGGAAATCTGATGCATCCGGGCCACGCACCGTGGCCCGGGCAGCATGCACTGCTGGCGTGTCGTCCGATACCCGGCAGCTTGCCTATCCCGTCTCGCAACGCTAGCCCACGCGTTGCGGGCCTTCGCCTCGCTGCCCCAGCACGTCCTGCGGATTCAGCAGGCCGCAGCGCTTCAACGACAGGCAACCGCAGCCAATGCAATCGCTGAGCTGGTCGCGCATGAACTGCAATGTCGCGATGCGCTCATCCAGCTCCTTGCGCCAGCGCGCGGACATCTTCGCCCAGTCAGCCTTTGTGGGCGCGCGCCCTTCCGGCAGTTCCGCCAGGCGCTCGGCCACCGCCTGCAGCGGCATGCCCACCCGCTGTGCGGCCTGGATCAACGCCAGCCGACGCAGCACATCACTCTGGAATCGCCGCTGGTTACCGGCGGTGCGCTGGCTCCGGATCAGTCCCTTGCGCTCATAGAAGTGCAAGGCCGATACCGCAACACCGCTGCGCTTGGCCACTTCACCTACACTCAGTTCCCGCGTGGACATCACTTGACCTCAACCATGGTTGAGGTGTGATGCTGCACGCCCCCCAGCCGCAACTCAAGCAGCAGCGTCGCATCATGAGTTCCCAAAGCATCGCCTCGGCCCCGCCGGCAAGCACCTCCATCCTCGCCCCGCAGTACCGTGCTACCACCTTCGGAATGGTTGCGCTGATCTCGCTGATCGCCTTCGAGGCGCTGGCCGTGGCCGCCGCAATGCCGAGCGTGGCCGAGGCCTTGGACGGACTACGCCTGTACGCGCTGGCCTTCGGCGGTGCACTGGCCACCAGCGTGATCGGCATGACCCTGGCCGGCCGCATGTGCGACCAGCAAGGTCCGGCACGACCGTTGTGGCTGGGCCTGGGCAGCTTCCTGATTGGCCTGCTGCTGGCCGGTTTGGCGCCGCGCATGGATGTATTGATCGTCGGCCGCCTGCTACAGGGCGTCGGCATCGGCGCGATCTCGGTGTCGCTGTATGTGCTGGTTGCGCGCACCTATCCGGAAGCGCTGCGCCCCAAGGTATTCGCAGCCTTCTCCGCTGGCTGGGTGGTGCCCTCGCTGATCGGCCCAAGCCTGAGCGGACTGATCGTGCAGCACCTGAGCTGGCGCTGGGTCTTCCTCATCGTGCCGGTGTTGGCCTTGCCGGCGGCCTGGCTGCTGTTGCCGGCCTTGCGCAGTACCCAAACCAGCATCCGTCGCGATGTCGAGCAGCGGCCAGTGGTGCGCTGGGCGATAGGCACGGCGCTGGCCGCGCTGTTGCTGTATGTCGGCGGACAGCTGCAGGGCATGCAGGCGCTGGCGGTGATGACGGTGGCAGTGATCGCTTTGATTTTCTGCGCGCGTCATCTGCTGCCCAGCGGCAGCTTGCTGCTGCGCCGCGGCCTGCCCAGCGTGATCGCCTTGCGTGGCATTGCCGCGTCGGCCTTCTTTGGCGCCGAAGCCTTCCTGCCATTGCTGCTGCAGCGCGAGCGCGACCTGTCACCGCTGTGGGCCGGCGCAGCGCTCAGCCTGGGTGCGCTGGGCTGGTTCTCCGGCTCATGGATGCAAGGCCACCAGCACTTCGGTTGGCGCCGCACTCACATGCTGCAGGCCGGCACCTGGCTGATGCTGGCAGGCCTGCTGATTTCCGTGCTCACGCTGTATCCGGGCGTGCCCTTGATGCTGGCGCTTGCCGGCTGGGCGCTGACCGGGCTGGGCATGGGCCTGATCTACCCCAGCCTGTCGGTGCTGACCTTGTCACTGTCGGCGCCGCACGAGCAAGGTGCAAACAGCTCGGCCTTGCAGCTGAGCGAAGGCATCGCGGTGGCATCGACGCTGGCGATCTCCGGCTCGCTGTTTGCCACAACGGTCGGCGGCAATGAAACCACCGGCTATCTGCTGTGCTTCGTGGTGACCCTGCTGTTGGCCGGATTGGCAACCGTGGTTGGTCGCCGCATCGGCTGAGCAGCGCTCGATCACGCAGCTCAGCTATCTCCTGCGTCGCAGCTCAGCGCGACGCTCTCCGGCCTGATCCATTGCCCGGGCTGCACGCAGCCCGCCACAGGCTCAGTGCGCAGCGTCCACGCCTTCCACTTCCAGCAGGTCCTGGCGCAGGATGCGGCGCACTTCCAGCACCGCTTCCGGCGTTTCCTGCACGCTGTGGCCGGACACGATCACCTTCTCCGACAGCGCACCATCCAGATGCGCGCTCCAGTACGGCACCAGCCCATCGTCGGACTGCGCAGTCGGCACCTCGGCTTTGCGCTTGGCGATGATCGAGTGGTACTTCAGGCCCGGTTGGATGGGCAGCGCCGAGGACGCCTCGATGAAGGGATCACTGGCCTTCAGGTTCTCGATGCTGTTGGTGATCACCGGTTCCTTGGGCTTCTTGCCATCAGCTTCGCCCGGGTCCTGCAGCGCCATGAAGGCGTCGCCAAAGGCACCAAGAATCGTCAGCGGCAAGCGCACCAGCCTGCCGATCAAACGGCCGAGCCGGTTGCCGGCCGCATCCGTGCCCTTGTGCGGTGAGGCCAGGAAAATCGCCCGCTCCACATTCGGCTGCGGAGTAAAATGCAGCACCGGCCCGAGCTTGGCTTCGACCCGCGCCAAGCGCTCGCCCTGCAGGTTGTAGCGCTGGCGGGTGTTTTCCCACAGCACATCGCCCGAGTCACTGAGCATCAGCCGCGCGATCACCCCGCCCATGCTGTGGCCAATGAACACCATGTCGTGCGATGCCGGCGCCGTGCCCTTGGGATCGAAGTGATGCAGCGTGCTGTTGAAGGCCTTGCTGATGGTGTACCGGTTCAAGGCGATCGGCGCATTGGTCGGGTAATACACCGACCACACCTGGTAATGCTCGCGCATTTCCTCGTCGCCCATGATCTCGTTGGCCAGGTTCACCCAGGCCTCCGGGCTGCTGGCCAGGCCATGCAACATGAAGATGATGCGCTTGTTCGGATCGTAGGGCTGCATCAGGTAGATATGCGGCTCACGGATGCCTTCGCCACGGCCGAACAAGGTGCGCAGTGATTCTGTGGCGAAGCCGGATTGGGCAAGCCACAGGCCGTAGGCGGCAGTGAAGTTGGCCGCCAGCGGCACTTCCTGGCCGCGCATCTGGATGCTGCTGAGGTCGGGCGAATAAGCCTCCAACTGCACCTGCCGGGTTGCCAGTATTTCTTCCAGCGTATTGCCGCTGAAGTTCAGCACAGCGGTCACGTTGACCGCGGGCATCTCGCTGTAAACCGGGAGGTTTTGCTTGCGTTCTTCAACTTCAATCGCCTGCGCCAGCGCTGGCGCTTCCATCATCGCCACCAGCTCGGCACCGAAGCCATCGCGACGGTAGGAACTGCGCAGCCCGGCAAAACTCACCGAGGATGCAGCTACCAGTTGCCTGGGCACACCCTCGAACTTGAGCTCATCGAACTTCGTGCTGATGGTCCAGTTGTCCACCTGCACCGGCAGGGTAATGTCCTGCCCTTCCAGCGCGCGCGCACGCGTACGCTGGAACACCACCGAGGCCGCCTGCTCGGTGGCGTAGTTGTAGTAATCCCGCACCTGGGTAAGCCGGTCTTCCAGGGCGCGCTGCGCCGGGCTGCGGCCACTGAAGAACAGGTAGAGATAGGAATAGCGTGCGGTTTCCAGCCAGGCATCCAGCGCCGCCGGCGGCAGCTCGATGGGCTCGTTGCCCTTGGCTTTGGGAGTGAGCGCCAAGGCCTGCTGCATCCACAGCTCGGCCAGCGTGGACAGGCGCTGCTCGGACTGCAGGCCGTCGTTGGTGGCCACCGTCTGCCGGCAGGTCGGCAGGTCCTTGCTGCAGTCACTTTCGGTCAAGCCGATGACCGACAGCGACTCCTGCGACAAGGCACTGAGCTTGCCGGTGCTGAGGATGTCGCCACGCTTGAGCATCACGTAATCGGTGTTACTCACCGCTTTCATCTTCACCATGGCGCAGCCGCTGGACAGCAGCAGCGCCATTACCGCGACCACCGGCAACAACCGGCGTATCCATGTCTGCGGGGTGTGGGTCATGGGTTGGTTCCTGGTGCTGGAATGCCGGGTACGCCTGCGCGTATCCGGGAAGAGAAATCAGCCACATCGCCCGCTTCGCGTGCACGCAGCGTTATACGCCCCGATTGTTGCAGAGTCGCCAGCGGCACGCCCGGGGTCAGCCCACCGACGTCGGCGGCGTATTCGGCCAGATAGCCGGAGGCCAGCAGGCGGTAATCCAGCGGCAGATTGGGCTGGATGCGGCGCATCAGCTCGAACACCACCGTGGTGCAGTTGCTGGTCAGCGTGTTGTAGAAGCGCGGTGCCTGTTCCAGCTGCTGCGCGCGGTCCACGTAGAAGCGCAGCAGATCGCGCATCTTATCCAGGCTCAGCCCATGCAGCCGGTACAGATAGACATCCTCGCCGCGCACATTGCTGCGCGTCAGCACGATGTCGCGCTCATCCGAGGCCACCAACACCGCCTCGAACTTGCGGAAGAAGCCACCCAGCGCCGAGAACGATTCGCCCCGCTCCTTGCGGATCTCCAGCGAGAACACCAGCTGGCGGCCATCGGCAAAACCGAACGACACCAGCGTGTGCGCAATCGCCGGGCCCATCCAATAGGACAGGATCATGTCCACCGACTGCACCTGCGACAGATCGTACTCGCGCGCTTCCCAGCGCACGTCATAGTCGGTCTCGGTCCGCCAACGGAAGTTGCGCACGTTGTCGATGATCAGGCGGTCCCCCTCGATGCGCGCATGCAGCGGCTGCGCCACGTCATCGGCCCAGGCCCGGTCCTGTTGCGGGTCGATGGTCGCCCACCAGATCAGCATCACCGCAAACAGCGCCCCGAACACCGCCAGCGAATGCCAGCGCCGCAGCGGCCCGAAACCCGCGCGGATCGCCCAGATGCTGGGCACGCACCACACCAGGATCGCCACGACCTTGGCCACCACATTGCCGGGGAACTGGTACCACAGCGCAAACCCGCCCCAGATACCGATGCACAGACACAGGAACGCCAACAGGACCCGACCGACGCCACGCACAACACTGCCCAGACGCCGCTTCCCTACATTTGCCACTTCACTCTCCTGAAAGACCCAACAGTCCCGGAAGCGCACCGCGCCAGGCCGGAACCACCGCGAAATGAATGGGTCGCCAGCGACCCGCGGCAAAGATAGCCTGCCGGGCGCGGAAAGCGGAGTGAAATGGGAAAAAGCCGACGCTAGGCCGGCTTTCGTTTATCTGAGGACAAGACTCGGCGTCATGCCGAGCCTGTCCCCTCACCTCAATGATGCAGGGAATGCTCAGCCATTGGGGCACAACCCTTCCAGACATGCTTCAAGAATCGCCTCGCACTTCTCAGGCGCAGTACCGCGCGCAATGCAGGCGTTGTACGACGTCACACACGGCGTTCCACACCATGAGGCCGAGGCCGTACCACCAAAGGCAGCCATCGAAAGGAAGCCACACGCAACAACGCGCTTGATCCACTTCTTCATGCCACTTTCCTTGTTGGCCTGATCATTCAGGCATCCCAGCATAGATGCTTAAGGAAGGCCGAATCCGACTAGCTGCCCACACTTACTGAGATAGGTGCGGAAGAAATCAGACTGTGCCCGGGAGCAGCAAAAGGGGCATTCACTGATACGCCCCCAACTTCAGCGCCAACACGATAAGAAGCGACACCAACAAAAGCCAACCTGATCCCGTAGCTTGGCCCGGTTAGCACAACGCATACATGGCCGTCGGCGGCTTACACAGCATTGCTGATTTAGTTTCCGCGCTTCATGCTTGCCCCACTGAATAGGGGGAACTACATGGACTGTGAACTTGTTGGTTGGTGCGCACTCAAACCCGAAGTGCAGGCTGCTTGGTTTCAAGCCGTTGCTTCCGTCGTCGCCATTGTTGTCGCGCTGCTTGTCCCAGCGCTTCAGTCGCGATCAACAAAAAAGCAAAAGACGGCTGACGATCATGCCAATAGCGTCGCAGCCGCTGCCCAGATGCTCCCCCATGTGCAAGACATCGGTCGATTGATTGCCACAATACTCAGGGAAGAATCGCCAGTGAGTTTCGGTGGCGAGTCTGGGCCGATTGGCCCGCTCGCGCAGCAGTTGATCAACCACAAATCGGTAGACATCCTTTCCGGCAGCCTTAGATCGCTTGGCGATGCAAGAGAGAAGGCCAGCGCCGTGGTCTTCAACATCTATCGGGCTAGGGAACTAGCAGAAACCGAGGCCGACCACGCTCGAGTCAGATCCTACAGGAAGTTCTATGAGCGCCTGATGGCAGCACAAACGGCTTCCAGCCAGTGTTTGGACAAGATCGACATCATGTTCACCGGTCATGTCGGCGACTACTCGTAGGTGCTGAATCATGCTTCCACCCTTCGATTCGTCCCGGCCGCCTCCCGCAACCCGGCCATCCTCCGCTGCCCGCCAGCAGGGCGATAAGTCCCGGCGCAACCAACCAAGTCCTGCGACGCAGGACTATCCCACCGAGCATTCCAAGGAAACCACGTCGGATCATCGGACTTCTTGCGAAGTTATGTCCGACAAATCTGGCAACCCGCGCATGTTTCCTCAGGCACCAGCAAGGAATTGCGTACTGCGCTTACGAAAAAACCGGCTTTCGCCGGTTTTGTCTGCAACACTCAAATTTTGATGGTGGGCGGTACAGGGATCGAACCTGTGACCCTTGCCGTGTGAAGGCAATGCTCTACCGCTGAGCTAACCGCCCGTGTTGCGGGCCGCTCATTATAGGGGGCTGAGCGAACACGTCAACATCTTTCTTCACACGATTTCACATCGTCTGCGTGGGCTTGTCCGAGCTGGATGTGCCAGCCAGCAGGGTCTCGATCTTGTTGCGGATGGCCTCGCCGTCGACGCCGTCAGCCAGCTGCACGCCGATGCCGGCCTGGCGGTTGCCCTGTGCGCCCAGCGGGGTGACCCAGACCACCTTGCCGGCGACCGGAAGGCGCTCGCTGGAGTCCGGCAGGGTCAGCAGCAGGAACACCTCGTCGCCGAGGAAGTAGCGCTTGGGCGTGGGCACGAAGACGCCACCGTTCTTCACGAACGG
The DNA here is from genome assembly GCF_030549615.1 of Stenotrophomonas sp. 610A2. Taxonomy (NCBI): domain Bacteria; kingdom Pseudomonadati; phylum Pseudomonadota; class Gammaproteobacteria; order Lysobacterales; family Lysobacteraceae; genus Stenotrophomonas; species Stenotrophomonas pigmentata. The sequence goes on along the minus strand of NZ_CP130832.1, from coordinate 1,316,566 downwards.
CATGTAGGCGCCGTACAGCGCTGCCTTGTCCTTTACCGCCAGCGAAAGGATGCCCTGGCGGGCGTTCGTCGCACTCATCGAATAGTCCCCTTGGATTGCACTTGGTTGGCCGCGCCCCATGCCAGCAGCAGCTCCACCACGGCCAGGTCGGCGCGGATGGTGGTGCGCAGCAGGTCGCGGGTGCGATTGGCGGCGTCAAACCAGGCAGCCAGCTTGTTCAATCGGGCCGGATCGGTCAAGCCGTCGGCCGCTTTCTTCAGTGCCAGGTCGGCGGCATGGCGCAGGCGCAGGTCGGCGTTGTCGTCGCCGGTCCAGCGCTGGGCCAGCTCGACGCTGCCCAGCTTGCCGGCCAGCAGCTGCTCCAGCTCGCTGGCCACCTGCCGGCGCAGGGCCATGCCCTCACCCTGCAGCCACTGGTCGGCCAATGCCGGGTGGCCGCGGGTGGCGTCCAGTGCTTCACGCGCTACGCCTTCGGTATAGCCACGCGACTGCAGCCAGGCCATGGCTTCCTCACGCGGCGGCATGCGGAACTCGAGGCGCTGGCAGCGGCTGCGGATGGTCTGCGGCAGGCGCGCCGGGTCGGCACTGAGCAGCCACAGGTAGCGGCCCGGCGATGGCTCTTCCAGCGTCTTCAACAACGCATTGCAGGCGGCGCGGTTGATGGCGTCGGCCGGATCGACGATGACCACCTGGGCCACGCCGTAATGCGGGGTCAACGCCAGCTTCTGCGAGATCTCGCGCACCTGTTCGATGACGATCTCGGTGCGGAGCTTGTCGCCGGTCTTGTTGGGGATGAAGCTGGTGAACTGCAGGTCCGGGTGGGTGCCGGCGGCGATCAACTGCGCGTTGCGCTGGCGTGCCGCCGCGTCCTCGCCGTGGTTGAGCACATGCGCGGCCAGCCGCATCGCCACCGCACGCTTGCCCATGCCGGCCGGGCCGCACAGCAGCAAGCCATGGCCGAGCCGGCCCACGTCCAGTGCAGCCACGGTCTGGTCATAGACGCGCTGCTGCCAAGGGGCCAGTGCTTCGCTCATCGGGACGTCCTGTAGATCATTCGAGTCATGCCGCTCATTGCGCCGCCGCCTCGCTGCGCTTCGCACGCAGCCGCTTCAAATACTCGGCGACGGCGCTGTTGTGATCGGTATAGGACGCGGAGAACACATGCGCGCCGCTGCCATCGCCGACGGCGACGAAGTACAGCGCATCGCCCGGTGCCGGCTTGGCGGCGGCATGCAGCGCGTCGCGGCCTGGCATGGCGATCGGCGTCGGCGTGAGGCCGGCGCGGGTATAGGTGTTGTACGGCGTGTCGGTGGTCAGGTGCACCTTGCGGATATTGCCGTCGTAGGCGCTGCCGATGCCGTAGATCACGGTCGGGTCGGTCTGCAGGCGCATGCCCATCTTCAGGCGCCGCGCGAACACACCGGCAATCTGCGGGCGCTCACTGGCCAGGCCGGTTTCCTTCTCGATGATCGAGGCGAGGATCAGCAGCTCGTAAGGCGACTTCAGCGGCAGATCGTCGCTGCGCTCGGCCCAGGCGGCATCCAGTTCCTTCTCCATCGCAGCATGGGCGCGCTCGAGCACGTCCACGTCGCTGTCGCCGCGCTGGTAGATGTAGGTTTCCGGCAGGAAGCGGCCTTCCGGGTGCTGGTCGGCAAAGCCGATCTTGGCCATCAGCTCGGTGTCGGACAGGTCGGTCGTTTCGTGCTGCAGCGGCTGCGCACGCGCCAGGGCAGCACGCAGCTGGCGGATGTTCCAGCCTTCGACGATGGTGACGCGGTATTGCAGCACCTTGCCCTGGCGCATGTTCAACAGCAGCTGGCGCGGCGTGAGTGCCGGGTCGAGTGCGTATTCGCCGATCTTCAGCTTGCCGGCGGCGTCGAGCTGGCGGGCCAGCAGCTGCCATTGCAGGTCGTCACCTTCGTCGACGCCGGCCGCGCGCAGCTTGCGCAGCACGCTGTTGAGCGAATCACCGGAGGCGATGCTGACGCTCTGCTCGGACGGGGTCAGCGGCGCATCGGCAAAGCTGCCCTGCCGCTGCCACAACCAGGCCGCACCTGCGCCTGCCAAGGCGACCAGCAGCAACAACACCGCCAGCACCAACAGACATCCGCGCTTGGCACCCGCCATGGTCACCCCGTCTTCAAATAGTGGATGCGCAGGATACCGCGCTGGCGGCAACGCCAGCCAAAACGGCGTTCATCATTGTGGATCGAGCGCACGCAATAGCCCGCGCGCCTTGGCCCGGGTTTCGTCCAATTCCTTATCAGCCACCGAATCCACCACGATGCCGGCACCGGTACGGAAGCTGGCGGTGCTGCCCTGCACTTCCGCGGTGCGGATCAGGATGTTCAGGTCCATGTCGCCATCGCGGTTCAGCCAGCCGAAGGCGCCGGTATAGGCACCACGGGCGGTCTGTTCCAGCTCGGCGATGATCTCCATACAGCGCACCTTGGGGCAGCCGGTGATGGTGCCGCCAGGGAACGTGGCCGCGATCACTTCGCCCGGGGTGACTTCCGGGCGCAGGCGTGCGCGCACGTTGCTGACGATGTGATGCACGTGGGCGTAGCTCTCCACGATCATCAGTTCATCGACCTCGACGCTGCCGGGTGCGGCGATGCGGCCGAGGTCGTTGCGCTCCAGGTCGATCAGCATCACGTGCTCGGCGCGCTCCTTGGGATGGCCGACCAGTTCCTGGATTCGGGCGGCATCGTCGTCGCCTGCAAAGCGCGGGCGGGTGCCAGCAATCGGGCGGGTCTGCACCACATCGCCGCTGACCGAGACCAGACGCTCCGGCGAGGAGCTGACCACGGCGCGGCCGGCGGCCGTGAACAGGCCAGCGAAGGGTGCGGGGTTTGCGGTGCGCAGGCGCGCGTACAGCGCTTCGGGTGCGAGCGGCGCGTCGAACTGCGCCTGCCAGCGGCGCGACAGGTTTACCTGGAAGACGTCGCCTGCATGCAGGTAGTCGATGACCTTGTGCACGCCATCGGTGAAGCGCTCGCCTGCGTCTTCGTTGATGGCGCTGGGGCCGTTCCACTGCGGCAAGGCTGGCAGCTGTGCGGCTTCGCTTTGATCGTGCTGGAGCTGGCTGAGCAGGTCTGCTGCGTCGTCTTCGGCGATGGCGATGCAGCGGCCGCTGTCGCGCTCGCGCAGTACCGCTGCTGGGCAGCGTAGTGCGATCGCGGTTGGCAGGCCGTCACTGCGTTGTGGCAGCTGCAGGATGGGTTCGATCTGCTGGGCCAGTTCGTAATCGAGCAGCAGGGCCCAGCCGCCACGGAACGGGATGTCCGCTTCCATCGGGTTGCGGGCTTGGCGCAGGGATTGCCAGTCGCGATCGAGTGCGGAGAGGAAGTCGCCTTCGGCTGGGCTGCCGTCTTCGCGTTGCAAGCTGCCGTCGGGGTTGAGCAGGAGTTGGCTGCCGTTGGCGATCAGCAGCATGTCCCACTGGCCGAGCTTGCCGGCGGCGGTGGATTCAAGCAGGACCGGATAGCGATGCGGTGCGAGCCGATGCAGCGCCAGCAGGTCGGTGTCGGCGTGCAGGGGGAGGATGTGCATCGTGGGCCCGAAATGTCAGAAATGCAGGCTGTTCCCTTCTCCCGCCTGCGGGAGAAGGTGCCCGAAGGGCGGATGAGGGGAGCTTTTAAAGCTATTAAAGCTTTTGGAGCGTTAAAGCTGCCCTCACCCCAACCCCTCTCCCGCTTGCGGGAGAGGGGCTTTGAGCAAAGCCTTGAGCAAAGCAACAGCCAAAAGCTTCAAGCAAAGCGACGAGCGGGAGCTTCAAGCAAAGCGACGAGCGGGAGCTACAAGCAATGCTGGAAGCGCAAGCCTCAAGCAAAGCCGAAACGCCGCTTTAAATCCGCTTGAACACCAGCGTGCCGTTGGTGCCGCCGAAGCCGAAGCCGTTCGACATCACCACGTCCACGTCGGCCTTGCGGGCCACGTTCGGCACGTAGTCCAGGTCGCAGCCTTCGCTCGGGTTTTCCAGGTTGATCGTCGGCGGGATGATGCCAGTGTTCAGCGCCATCACCGAGAAGATCGCTTCCACGCCGCCCGCTGCACCCAGCAGGTGGCCGGTCATCGACTTGGTCGAGCTGACCAGCATCTTGTAGGCGTGCTCGCCGAAGGCGGTCTTCATCGCCATGGTCTCGCCCAGGTCGCCCAGCGGCGTCGAGGTGCCGTGTGCGTTTAGGTAGCCCACCTGCTCCGGGGTGACGCCTGCGTCCTTCATCGCCGCAACCATGCAGCGGGCGGCGCCTTCGCCGTTCTCGCTCGGGGCGGTCATGTGGTACGCGTCGGAGCTTGCGCCGAAGCCAGCCAGCTCGCAGTAGATCTTGGCGCCGCGCGCCTTGGCGTGCTCGTACTCTTCCAGGATCAGGATGCCGGCACCGTCGCCCAGTACGAAGCCGTCACGGCCCTGGTCCCACGGACGCGAGGCCTTGGTCGGGTCGTCGTTGCGGGTGGACATGGCCTTCATCGCGCAGAAGCCGCCCAGTGCGGTCGGCGAGGAGCCACGCTCGGCGCCACCGGCGACCATCACGTCGGCGTCGCCGTACTGGATCATGCGCATCGCCGTTCCGATGGAATGGTTGGACGTGGCGCAGGCCGACACTGCCGAGAACGACGGACCCTTCAGCCCGGCGATGATGCTCAGCTGGCCCGGCAACATGTTGATGATGGTCTTGGGCACGTAGAACGGCGAGATCTTCTTGCCTTCGTGGAACTCGATGGTCTGCTCTTCGATGCCGAGCAGGCCGCCGATGCCGGCACCGACGATGGCGCCAATGCGCTCAGCGTTGGCGTCGGTGATTTCCAGGCCGGAGTCGTGCAGCGCCATGAAGGCGGCACCCAGGCCGTAATGGATGAACGGGTCCATCTTCTTGGCATCCTTGCCACTGACCCGATACTTGCCGAACAAGGGGTTGTCGGCGGTGATGTCGAAATCCCTGACCTCACCTGCAATTTTGGTGGTGAAACGTTCCAGATAGTTATCTGCAACATTCGTCAGCGGGCCGATGCCCGAACGGCCGTTGATGATGCCTTCCCAGCTGCTGGCCAGATCATTGCCCAGCGGCGACACCATGCCCATGCCGGTAACAACTACGCGACGACTCATTGCGGATTCTCCTGGCCCCGCACGCGGGGAGATTCAAGCTTAAAAGCACGGGGCCGCATCAGCGGCCCCATGGGTTTGCAACGCGGCAGACAGGCTTGCCGACCGCGCCTTGTCAGACCTGGATCAGGCCTTGACGTGTGCCTTGACGTAGTCGATGGCAGCCTGGACGGTGCCGATCTTCTCAGCTTCTTCGTCCGGGATTTCGCACTCGAACTCTTCTTCCAGCGCCATCACCAGCTCGACGGTGTCCAGCGAGTCTGCGCCCAGGTCATCGACGAACGATGCGCTGGTGGTGACTTCTTCTTCCTTGACGCCAAGCTGCTCAACAACAATCTTCTTGACGCGTTCTTCGATGGTGCTCATTAGGATATCGCTCCAGATGGAGTAGTGGTTCAAAAGACGCCAGCCCCCAGGGCTGGCCGTGGGATAGTGTAGTGGAAACCGTAGCGGCGGTGTTTCTGAACAAAAAAGCCGCGACAATCAACCACTTGGGTGCATTCCCTGCACGCCACGCTTACGGCATGTACAAACCGCCGTTCACGTGAAGGGTTTCGCCGGTGATGTAACTGGCCGACGGACCGGCCAGGAACGCCACCGCCTTGGCGATGTCTGCGGGCTCGCCGAGGCGGCCCAGCGCGACCTGGCCGAGCATCGCCGACTTGGCGTCCTCGGGCAGATCCTTGGTCATGTCCGTGTCGATGAAGCCCGGTGCGACCACGTTGACGGTCACGCCGCGGCTGCCGATTTCCTTGGCCAGCGACTTGGAGAACGCAATGATGCCAGCCTTGGCGGCCGCATAGTTGGCCTGGCCGGCATTGCCGGTGACACCGATGACGGAAGCGATGTTGATGATGCGGCCCTTGCGCGCCTTCATCATGCCGCGCATCACCGCCTTGGAGGTGCGGTAAACGCTGGTCAGGTTGGTGTCGAGGATGGCCTGCCAGTCCTCGTCCTTCATACGCATCAGCAGGTTGTCGCGGGTGATGCCGGCGTTGTTGACCAGGATGCTGATGGCACCGAATTCCTTGCTCACCGCGTCGATCAGCGCATCCACCGCGCCCGGCTCGGTCACGTTCAGTGCGCGGCCGTGGCCGCCAACTGCGGCCAGACGCGTACCGATGGCGGCGGCGCCGTTGTCGGTGGTGGCGGTGCCGATGACGGTCGCGCCGAGCGCGGCCAGTTCGTCGGCAATGGCAGCACCGATACCGCGGCTTGCGCCGGTTACCAGCGCGATTTCACCCTGCAATGGCTTGCTCATATCTGTTCCTTGTATGCATGGCACCGCGCACGCGCAGCGCCCATCATGACCATGCGCAGGCTACGCCCGCGCGGCGATCGCTTGCTCAGTTGGCCCACTCTTCCAGCGCACCGGCAAAGTCTGCCGGGGTGGCGAGCGAACGGCCTTCGATGTTCTTGTCGATGCGCTTGACCAGACCGGTCAGCACCTTGCCCGGGCCGCATTCGGCGACGCGGCTGACACCACGTGCGGCCAGCGCCTGCACGCAACCGGTCCACTGCACCGGCTGGTACAGCTGCTGCACCAGCGCCTGACGGATGGCGTCCACGCCGTCATGCACCTGTGCATCCACGTTCTGCACCACCGGCAAGGCCGGCTGCTGCCACGCCAGGCCGTTCATCACGGCTTCCAGGCGATTGGCGGCTTCGCGCATCAGCGGCGTGTGCGACGGCACGCTGACGGCCAGCTTCACCGCCTTGCGCACGCCCTTCTCGGCCAACAGCGCGAGGGCGCGGTCGACCGCGGCAGCGTCGCCGCCGATCACGATCTGACCGGGCGAATTGAAATTGGCTGGGACGACGACCTGGCTGCCAGCAGCCTCGGCGCAGACGTCCAGCACCAGCGCGTCTTCGGCGCCGAGCACGGCGGCCATTGCGCCAACGCCGGTCGGGGCGGCGTCCTGCATCAGCTGGCCACGCAGGCGCACCAGATGTGCGCCGTCGTGCAGCGTCAGCGCGCCGGCAGCGACCAGCGCGGTGTACTCGCCAAGGCTGTGACCAGCCAGAACCGCCGGCTGTGCGCCGCCCTGTGCATTCCACAGGCGCCATACGGCGATGCTGGCGGCCAGCAGCGCCGGCTGGGTGAATTCGGTGCGATTGAGCTGCTCTTCCGGGCCGCCCTGCGACAAGGCCCACAGATCGACGCCCGCGCCTTCGGAGGCCTCGGCAAAGGTTTCACGGATCTGCGGATGCAATTCAGCCAGTTCGGCCAACATCCCAATGGATTGCGAGCCCTGGCCGGGGAATACGAAAGCGAGTCGGGAGTCAGTCACGCGGTCTTCTGCTGCTTCAATCGAAGGCCGGAATAATAAGCGCGAAAGCGCCCGCCCGTCTGTACTGGCGCGTATGCAGCAGCACCGCCCTGTAGTGCCGAGCCATGCTCGGCAGGGGCGTTACCAGTAAACCCTTAGCGCGCATGCGGGCTTTTCTTTGTAGGAGCGGCGTAAGCCGCGAAGCCACTGCGACGTCAACGGCGGCAAAGCACCCCTCCCCAACCCTCCCCAACCCTCCCCTTGCCTGCGGCAAAGGTAGGGAGCCATGCACGTGCTCGCGCAGATGCAGGTATACCTGTAGTGCCGAGCCATGCTCGGCAGGGGCGTTATCGGTAAAGCCTCTGCCGAGCATGGCTCGGCACTACGGGCTGGTTTTGCGCTGTAGGAGCGGCGTAAGCCGCGAAGCGCAAAGCCCCCTCCCCAACCCTCCTCTTGCCTGCGGCAAAGGGAGGGAGCGCAATGCCGAGCCATGCTCGGCATACAGGTGGCACCAACGACAACGGGCAGCCATTGGCTGCCCGTGCGGTGTACGTATTGCAGGAGACGCTTAGTAGCGCAGCAGCGCCGAGCCCCAGGTGAAACCGCCACCGAAGGCTTCCAGCAGCAGCAACTGGCCACGCTCGACACGACCCGAACGGATCGCGGCGTCCAATGCCAGCGGCACCGAGCCCGACGAGGTGTTGCCGTGCTTGTCGACGGTGACCACCACGCGATCCATCGGCATTTCCAGGCGCTTGGCCGTGGCTTCGATGATGCGCAGGTTGGCCTGGTGCGGGATCAGCCAATCCAGGTCGGACTTGTCCAGGCCGTTGGCCTGCAGGGTCTCATCAACAACCGAGTCCAGCGCCTTGACGGCGTACTTGAACACGTCGTTGCCCTTCATGTTGATCTTGCCCGGCTTGTCGAAGCCGACCGAGACGCCAACCGGATCCCACAGCAACTCCTTCTTGCTGCCGTCGGCATGCAGATGGGTGCTGAGAATGCCGGTGTCTTCGTCGGCCTTGAGCACGACGGCCCCCGCGCCATCGCCGAACAACACGCAGGTGGTGCGGTCGGTCCAGTCAACGATACGGGTCAGGGTTTCCGCACCGATGACCAGGACGTGCTTGGCATCACCGCTGCGAATGAATTTGTCAGCCACGCTCAGGGCGAAGATGAAGCCCGAACATGCTGCATTGACGTCAAACGCCGCCGAGCCGGTCGCGCCAAGGCGGGCCTGGATCAAGCAAGCGGTAGACGGGAAGATCAGATCCGGCGTGGTCGTACCCACGATGATCATGTCCAGCTGCGAGGCCTCGATGCCTGCTGCTTCCAGCGCGCGCACGGCGGCGTGGTAGCCCAGGTCACTGGTGGTCTCGTCTTCGGCAGCGATGTGCCGCTCACGGATACCCGTGCGCGACTCGATCCACTCGTTGGTCGTCTCGACGATCTTGGTCAGATCATCGTTGGTCAACACTTTCTCGGGCAAATAACTACCAGTGCCCGCGATCCTCGAGTAGATCCGCTTGCTCATGCTGTTTCCTATTGCGCGAAGCCGCCCGTAGGCGGCCCCGGAAGAATCGGTGCAACAACCGCCACACTCTGGTGGCGGCAGCCGTCACAAATCAATCTTCTTCGACGACCAGGGTCGACTTGGTCGTGATCACCTTCTTGCCGCGGTAGAAACCGTCAGCAGTGATGTGGTGACGCAGGTGCACTTCACCGGTGGTCGGATCGGTGGACAGCTGCTTTGCGCTCAGGGCGTCGTGGGCACGACGCATGCCGCGGCGGGACGGGGTAACACGGGATTTCTGCACAGCCATGGGATTGCTCCAAACTCGGTTTCGTTTGCTTCGTCGTTTAATTGCACAGGACGCCAGCGTCCAGCACTACTCGCTTTCGCCGCAGCCGCCGACGATTACCGGCCACAATTATTTCTTCAGCGCCGCCAATGCCGCAAAGGGATTGGCCTTGCTCAATTCTTCTTCGGTCGCGGTGAAGTCACGTTCGACTGCCTCGCTTCCAGGTGCCAGTGCTACCACCGGCACCGCCAACACCAACTCGTCTTCCACCAGGTCCAGCGGACGCAGGCTGCCGTCTTCGGGCACCAGCATCGCTTCGTATTCCTCTGGAAGCGCAGATTCTTCTTCCTCGTCCTTGATCAAGCCCAAGCGCTGCTTGATCGACACCGGCAGCAGGAAACGCTGCATGGTGCGCTGACAGATCAAGGGCAGCTCGGTCTCGATGGTCAGATCGACGTAGGACACCTGCAAGATGCTGTCTCGATCGAACTCCAGTGAATACGTGCACTGGCCTTCAGTATCGGCAACCAGACCCTGCAAGCGGGTCAATTCGGACAAAGGCACCTGGCCATCAAAGCGCCTGCGCGCCATGACCATCCGCCAAGCATCCAGCAATTCGGGTACGTTCGCGGACATAAGCTGCAGAATGTTAAGGAGTAGCCACGCCGCTGTCAAATCCAAGCGACGGAAACATTGTCAGACCGGGGGTGGCGCAGCAGACTGGCCGTCCCGAGCTGCGTATTTTTACACATGAAGCCCCTGATTCTCGCCTCCACGTCACGATATCGCGCCGAGTTGCTTAACCGGCTCAGGATTTCGTTCAGCTCAGCCGCTCCGGATGTGGACGAAACCCCTCTTCCGGGCGAGCCGCCCGCTGCGCTGGCGCACCGCCTTGCCGCCGCCAAAGCTGCTGCCGTGGCCCGTCAGCATCCCGGCAGTTGGGCCATCGGCTCGGATCAGGTGGCCGAGCTGAATGGGCAGCCGCTGGGCAAACCCGGCACCCGTGAAGCGGCCTGCGCCCAGCTGGCGGCGATGTCCGGCCATGAAGTGCTGTTCCATACCGCCGTGTGCCTCAGTGATGGTGATGCGCAGCTGCAAGCCACCGATCTCACCCGCGTGCGCTTCAGGAGCCTGCAGATGGCGGAGATCGAGCGCTACATCGATGCCGAGCAGCCTCTGGACTGCGCCGGCAGCTTCAAATGCGAAGGCCTGGGCATCAGCTTGTTCGAGGCCATCGACAACAGCGACCCCACCGCCCTGATCGGCCTGCCGCTGATAAAGACCTCCCAACTGCTGCGACAAGCCGGGTATCAGCTGCCCTAGCCTGTGGCTTCACCATCGCCCGGGTAAGCCCAGTACACCCGGGAACCAGTGATCTACCGGTAACTCAGGTTCTCCGCCAACAGCCCAGGGTGCGCTGGGCTTACCCGGGCCATGGCTTGTCGAGCTGCCGCCAGCGGTAAGCGGTGCTATTTGGTCTTGAACGGCTGCTCGGCCCAGGTTTCGACGCTGCCGTCGTTGCCGTGCAGGCGCAGGCCCAGCCAATGCGTGCCAGGCTTCAGCCCCGAGGTATCCAGGCGTGCGTCAAAGCCGGTGCGTGGATGCTGCGGATCGTTGGAAATCTTCCAGGACGGACGCACATCGTATTCGCGCCCGTAAACGGCATCGCCCACGCTGCGGCCATCGAGCAGCATCTCTACACGCGACAGGCCAACGCCGTCCTTGAACGCCCAGCCAGTGACGTCCAGCGTGCCATCCACGAGCTGACCAGCCAGCGGGGTTTCCACCCACGCCATCGCCGGCGTCACGCACGCCCCCTGCTGCTTTTCAGCCGGCAGGCGGAACAACAGGAAGCGCTGGAAACCATGATCGAGCGAGATCACTTTCGGCGGCGGCAACGGCCCTACCAGCTCGCAGACCTTGTGGTAGCGATCAAGCAGATCGCGGTAACGCTGGTCACCCGGCGCCAGCACCAGCAGCACCGGCGTGGAGCGGCTGCCGTCGCTGATCAGCTTCCACAAGGCCAGCTGCGCGGTGCGTCCATGGCGGTCATTGAGCGCATGCGGCAGCACCTTGATTGAAGGGTTGTCGAGACGGAAACCGAGCTCCGCGCCGACCTTGAAGCTCCCCGCCAACAACTGGGTATCGGCTGGCATCTCCGAGAGCTCTTCGCGTACGCCTTCTGCCAGCTGCTGCCAGCCGGCGAAGTTGCGCGGGTAGTACTTGCTGCCCGCCAAATGCTCACGCAGTGCGGGCGAGGCCGCGAACAGGTAGTAAGTCATGGCCAGCACCAGCCCCAGCGAGGCCAGCACCCACAAGGCACGCCGCCAGGCGCGTGACCAATGATTGAGCAGTGCAGGTACGCAGACCAGCAACGCCAGGTAGCCAGGCAGCGGCCAATGGAAGCTGACCCGCTCCACATCGGTGAAGAAGCCAAGCAAGAAGATCAGCAAGGTTGAAGTCGCACCGACCAGTGCGAAGTAACGCCATTGCAGGTGATGGAATCCGCCCCGCACGCTGCGCAGGCCCTTGCCCGCAACCACCACCATCGCCGCGAACAACAGCGGAGTCACCAGCAGCGGCTGGATCACCAGGAACAGCAAGCCTTCCGAATGGAATGCCCAGGGATGGCGCTCGATTACCTGGAACTTGAGCCCAGCGTCCTGGTTGTCCAGGTTCCAGGCCAATAGTGGCAGCCACGCAGCAACACCTACCGACAAGGCAATCCACACACGCGGATCGCGCAGCACCCTGCGCCCTTCCGGCAACAGCATCATCGCGATGAAACCAACGCCGATCACGCCAATGAAACGGTAGTGACTCAGCGCGCCGATCAACAAGCCGCCGGCCAGCAACAGCGCACCGCCAGCACCCACGCCACGCAGCAGGCGCGCCCCAGCGTCCAGGCAAAGCAGCGCGGCAATCGCCATCGGCACATCCGGCACCGCCAGGATGCCCAGCGTCGCCGACAACGGCATCAACAAGGCCAGCGAACCCGCGCGCCAGCCCATGCGCACGCCGAACCAGCGCTTGCAGATACCCGCAACCATCCACGGCAATGCCGCGCCCATGATCAGGAACGGCAGGCGCACACCCAAACGATGATTACCAGCAACTTCAACACCCAGCCGCGTCAACCATGCGGTCAAGCCGGGCAGGTCCGAATAGGCGGCGGCCAGATGCTGACCTTCCTGCCAGTAGAACGCTTCGTCCACAAAAAGGGGCAATTGCGAAGCCAACAGCACTTTCGTCGTGGTGACCAGCACCCACAACACGAGGAACGTTAGGTATGCGCGTTGCTCACCCCTGATTGCCACGTACACTTCCTTCAGACCAAAAATCGAGACGACCATGACAGTGGCGCCGCCCGGAATGCTAACCGAAGTAACACTACAGTCCCTATCGGCAGCGCAACAGCAGGTCAATTCCCTACTGCTGGGCAAGGCCCAGGAAGTACGCATGGCCTTTGTCGCGCTGCTGTCCGGCGGGCATCTGCTGATCGAAGACCTGCCCGGCCTCGGCAAGACCACCCTGGCCCATGCGATGGCATCCAGCCTCGGCCTGCAGTTCCAGCGCGTGCAGTTCACCTCCGATCTGCTGCCTGCCGATGTGCTCGGCATCTCGGTCTACGAAGCGCATAGCCGCAGCTTCCAGTTCCATCCCGGCCCGGTGTTCTGCAACCTGCTGCTGGCCGATGAAATCAATCGCGCGCCGCCGCGCACGCAGAGCGCCCTGCTCGAGGCGATGGCCGAGCAGCAGGTGACGTTGGATGGCGTGACTCACCGGCTGCCGGATCCGTTTTTTGTGATCGCCACCCAGAATCCGGTCGACATGTCGGGCACCTTCCCGCTGCCCGATTCACAGCTGGATCGCTTCCTGCTGCGCCTGACCCTGGGCTATCCCAATGCCGAGGCCGAGCGCGCCCTGCTGGCAGGGGAAGACCGCCGCGAGCTCATCGCACGGGTTACGCCCTGCCTTTCCGAGCAGGACATCCGCATGCTGCGCGACGCGGTCAGCCAGGTGCATGCCAGCGATGCATTGGTCGATTACGTACAGGCGCTGCTTACCCGCAGCCGCCAGCATCCGGGCGTGCGCGTCGGCCTGTCGCCGCGCGCCGGTATCGCCTTGCTGCGCGCTGCCAAGGCACATGCGCTGCTGCTGGGTCGCCGCCATGTGATTCCGGAAGACGTGCAAGCTTTGTTCATCGCAGTCGCCGGGCATCGCCTGGTCGCCGAAGCGGAGGCCTCCTCCGGTCCAACGCTTGCCCGCACCATCCTGCACAGCGTGCAGGTGGACTGAAGTGCTGGCAGCGTTGCGGCAGCGCCTGCAATCACTGCAGTTTCTGGCCCGCCCACGGCAGCCGGAACAACTGCCGATGCAGCTGGACCGGCGCCGCATCTACGTGCTGCCAACCGGCTTCGGCCTGTTCCTGGCCGCGCTGCTCGCGGTGATGGTGCTGGGCGCCTTGAACTACAACAACAATCCGGCGCTGTTGTTGGCGCTGGTATTGGCCGCAACCGCGCTGGCGAGCACCGTGCAGGCGCATCTGCAGCTATCCGGCCTGCGCCTGGAAGCCATTTCGGCCGACCCGGTAGCTGCGGGCAATCCCATCCGCCTGCGCCTGGCGCTGGCGCGTGGCGACCGCCGCCCGCGCCGCGCCCTGCAACTGGACTACAAGCAATCCAGGACCCACCTCAATCTGGAACAGGACAGCCAGGCCGAAGCCGATCTGTGGCTGCCAACGCTTCGGCGCGGTTGGCTGGATATAGGGCGCATCCGCGTTGCGACCACCCAGCCGCTCGGCCTGGTCCGCGCCTGGGCATGGTTCTGGCCGGATTCGACCCTGCTGGTCTATCCCGCGCCGGAAGCCAATGCACCGCCGTTGCCGGATGCAGGCAGCGCTTCCACCCGCACGCGCGTGCATCCGCAGGGCGAGGAACTGCAGCAGATGCGCCCCTACCGCACCGGCGACTCACGTCGCAGCATCGCCTGGAAGCACTCGGCGCGGCGCGACGAATTACTGGTGCGCGAGTACGAACGCCCCTACGGTGCCGAGCTGGTATTGGACTGGCAGCAGCTGCATGCCCTGCCCCACGAACGCCGCATCTCACGGCTTGCGCGTTGGGTGGATGATGCCGAACGCGAAGGCCGCAGCTACCAGCTGCGCCTGCCCGGGCAACCACCGCTGGGGCCAGCCAGTGGCGATAGCCATCGCCACCTCTGCCTGCGCGCCTTGGCGCTGATGCCAGACGCATGAAGACACCCTCACCCGCACTGAGCGCCGGCAGCCGCCTCTGGATCAACCTGGTCACTGCACTGTCGCTACTGCCCTTGCTGCTGCAGCTGCCCGGCGTGCTGGCGGTGCTGTTCGGCATCACCACCTTGCTGGTGGCGCTGTGGTCATGGCGACGCAGCATGCCGCTATTGCTGCGCCTGCTATGGATCGGTTTGATGCTGGGCTGCATCTACTGGCAGATGGGCGCCAATCCCGGCCGCGACAGTGGCTGCGCGCTGTTGGCGGCAATGCTGGCGATCAAGTCCAGTGAACTGCGCACCTTGCGCGATGCGCGCAGCCTGATTGGCTTCGGCCTGTTCGCCCCGTTCGCCGCCTTCCTGCTCGATCAGGGCCCCACCACCTTGCTGATGTCGGCCGCTGCCGTGGTTGCGGCGCTGCTCGCCTTGCAGCGTGTTGCCGATGAGGACGTGGGCATCACCCATCTGCCACCGCGTGCGCAGCTGCGCACGGTCGGTGGATTGATGCTGCTGGCGCTGCCCTTGGCGCTGTCGGCCTTCTGGCTGGTGCCGCGCCTGCCAACGCCGATGTGGGGCACGCCGGAGCGCTCGGTCGGGCGCCCCGGTCTGTCCGACACCATGCAGCCGGGCGGCTTGAGCGAGATGATGGCCGATGACAGCCCGGCCTTGCGGGTCGAGTTCTTCGGCCCGGTGCCTGCGCAGGACCAACGCTATTGGCGCGGCCCCGTGCTCACCCGCTTTGATGGCCGCCGCTGGTCACGCGTGCAGAGCCAGCGCACCGAGCGCATGCCCAGCGTGACCAACAGCGCGCAGCGCTGGGATTACCAGATCGAATACGAGCCCACCGATCGACGTGAGCTGGTTGCACTCGACCTGCCCTTGCAAGCCCCAGCAGGCAGCCAGCTGGATGCCGACTACAGCCTGATCACGCCGCAACCCCTCACCGCGCTGACCCGCTGGCGCATGCAATCCAGTCCTGCCGCTGCATTCCAGTCCGAGCTGCCCGCCCGCCTGCGCCGGCAAACCCTGCAGCTGCCGGACGGCTTCAATCCGCGTACGCTGGCACTGTCCAGACAATGGCGCAGCGAGGCCGGCAATGATGACGCCGCGCTGGTGCAGCGCAGCCTGGACTGGATCCACCGCGAATTCGCCTACACCTTGAACACGCCGCTGGCCGGCCGCCATTCCGTCGACGAATTCCTGTTCGACCAGAAGGCCGGTTACTGCGAGCACTTCAGCGCCGCCTTCGTGGTGCTGATGCGTGGCGCAGGCGTTCCAGCACGTGTTGTCACCGGTTATGCCGGCGGCGTGCGCAACCGCTTCGGCAACTACTGGGTGGTGCGCCGGCTTGATGCGCATGCCTGGGCCGAAGTCTGGTTGCCGCAGCGCGGCTGGGTGCGGGTTGATCCCACTGCGGCGGTCGCCCCGGAACGCATCTACGACACCTTGGAAGACCGCATCGGTGACAACGACGGCGGCGCCGGACTCAACCTGTCCGGCCGTTGGAGCAGCCTGCTGCAGTACAGCGACTACCTGCGCCGCGGCTGGAACACCGCCGTGCTGTCCTTCGACGCAGAACGCCAGCAGCGTCTGCTCAGCGGCATCGGCATCAAGCAACTGAGCCCCTCGCAGCTGGTTGCCCTGTTTGCCGGCTTTGCTGTCCTCACCATCGGCCTGATGGCCTGGCTGCTGGCCCGCGGCGAGCGCCAGCGCGACCCGCTGTTGCGCGCCTGGCACCGCCTTGACCGTCGTTATCAACGGCTGGGGCTGGGCCGCGAGCCCTTCGAGACCGCCAGCGACTGGGCCATTCGCGTCGACCGGGCCCGACCTGGCAGCGACCTGCTGGCGCTCAGCCAGCGTTTCACTCAGGCGCGCTACGCTGGCGTCCGATCGGATGTCGTTTCATTATTGGCGGACCTGCACAGGCACCGCCCGAAACCCGGAGTACGAACATGAACACCCGCATCCTCCTCGTTGCCGCCGCCAGCCTGGTGCTGGCTGCCTGTGCCACGGCGCCCAAGCCGCTACAGGGACAGTTCACCCCCGTTTCGCCTCGTGACGCGGTGGCGCAGAAGCAGACCGGCGCGCCGGTACGCTGGGGCGGCCGCATCATCGAAACCATCCCTGGCCAGGGCGAAACCTGCTTCCAGATGCTGGCCCGCCCGCTCAACGCCAGTGGCCGCCCGAGCACCACATCCAGCGATGCCAGCGATGGCCGCTTCCTGGCCTGCCGCAGCGGCTTCTATGATCCGGCGGTATTCGAGCCGGGCCGCGACGTGACCTTCATCGGCCGCATCGATGGCTACCAGAGCACCAAGATCGGCGAATACGATTACCCGCTGCCCAAGCTTTCCGCCGACGTGGTCTACCTGTGGCCGGTACAGCGCGAAGTGGAAGTAGTGCCCGCCTACCCGTACGGCCCGTGGGGCCCGGGTTGGGGTCCCGGCTGGGGCTGGGGTTACCGCGGTTGGTGGTAACAAACTGAAAACGCCGCCCAAGGGGCGGCGTTTTCTTTTGAGTGTTTTTTGTAGGAGCGGCGTAAGCCGCGAAGCCACAGATCCCTCCGCCGCAAGCGACATGGCGCAATCGGAAACTGCTGGATCGCGCGAACAGGCTTCGCAGTTGCTTGGTTGCTACCGACTTCGCGGCTAACGCCGCTCCTACAAAAGCAGCTTTCTCACGCGCCGAAATGCCCCAACGGCGCACCTGCCAACAAATGCAGGTGGATGTGGAACACGGTCTGACCGGCATCTTCCCGGCAGTTCATCACGATCCGGTAGCCGTTCTCGGCGAAGCCTTCCTGACGTGCGTACGCCGCAGCCGCCAAGGCCAGCTTGCCGATCAGATGCGCCTGCGTCGGCTGCAGGTCATCCAGGGTCGGGATGACCTCGTTCTTCGGGATGAAAAGCACATGCACCGGCGCCTGCGGGGCGATGTCCTTGAAGCCCAGCACTTCATCGTCTTCGTAGACGATGGCGGCGGGAATTTCGCGGCGGATGATCTTGCCGAAAATGGTGTCGGTCATGTGGGAGCTCGCTGCAGTAAACGACCTACAGCTTACAACCCCGGCGCGGCTTATTCGCCGACTTCGCTGCGGCTGCCGAAGGCGTGCGACAAGGTGCCGCGATCCACGTATTCCAGCTCGCCCCCCAGAGGCAGGCCCTGCGCCAGGCGGCTGGGACGCACCTTGTTGCGACGAGCCAGCTGCGCCAGGTAATGCGCGGTGGCCTCACCTTCAACAGTGGAGTTGGTGGCGATGATCAACTCGGTGACCTCGCCCTGTGCCAAGCGCGTCTCCAGCTGATCCAGGCCCAGCTCGCGCGGGCCGATGCCATCCAGCGGTGACAAGCGCCCCTGCAGCACGTAATACACACCGCGGTAGCTGGTTGCATGCTCGATCGCCAGCCGATCAGCAGGTGATTCGATCACGCATAGCATCTGCCGCTCACGGCTGCTGCTGGCACAGACCGGGCACAGCTCGGTTTCGCTGAAATCGCGGCATTGCTTGCAGTGGCCGATTTTCTCGATGGCCTCGGCCAGCACTTCCGACAAACGCTGGCCGCCGTCACGGGCACGCTCAAGCACGTGGTAGGCCATGCGCTGGGCCGTCTTCTGGCCAACGCCGGGCAGCACGCGGAAGGCTTCGATCAGTTGTTCCAGCAGCGGCAGGCTCATCGCAACGGTCTCATCACAGCAGGCGTATCGCTAAAACAAGCGCGCGAAGCCCGGAGGCTTCGCGGCGCGGGGACGTGCATGCGCCGGACCAGCCGGCGCGGGCCACATCAGAACGGCAGCTTCATGCCCGGCGGCAGCTTCATGCCCGCGGTGGCCGAGCCCATGCGGCTCTGCGATTCGGCGTCGATCTTGTTGGCGGCGTCGTTGAACGCGGCTGCGATCAGGTCTTCAGCCATTTCCGGATCGCTCAGCACCGACGGATCGATGCGCACCTTGCGGCACTCCTTGGTGCCACTCAGGGTCACGCTGACCATGCCGCCGCCGGCGCTGCCGGTGACTTCCAACTTGGCGATTTCTTCCTGGGCCTTCTGCAGGTTTTCCTGCATCTTCTGGGCCTGCTGCATCATTTGGGCGATATTGCCGCGCATGGTTTTTTACTCTGTGAAAGGACGGATGGAATCGGCCACGACCCGTGCACCCTGCTGTATCAGCTGCTGCACCTGGGGGTCGGCCATGAACACGGCTTCGGCCGCGGATTGCTGTTCACCGCGCTGACGATCTGCGCGCTGGTGCAAGGTCTCAGCCTCGGCGTTGCCAGTCTCAATGAGGATCTTGGGCGTGCTACCCAAGGCCTGTGACAGCGCCTGCGCCAAGGCATTCAAGGCGCGCTCAGACTGCAGGTATTCAAAGCCCGGCAACAAGGCCAGCCGCAGCACACCGTGCTGGAAGCTGACGAAGGCGGCATTGGCGGCCAGCTCGCGCGACGGACCACTCAGGCCGCTGTCGTCGATCAGGTCCAGCCATTGTTCTGCGTCGTTCAAGCTGCGCCCGCCCTGCGACGGTGGCGGGGCAACTGGTTCAGCGGGTGCTGCAGGCTCGATGGCGATGCCGGTCGGACGCACTGGCTCGGCCTGCTGAACCGGCTGCGGCGCAGCGACAGGCACCGGCTTCGGCGCCTCAACCGGTGTTGCAACGGGCATCTCAATGGCTTCGGGCGCTTCCCCCATGGCCATTTCGGCCGCCATTGCCTCATCGCGCGCATTCGCTTCAGCCGCCTCAACCGCCCATGGTGGGAGATCTTCGTCGGCGGCTGCGGGCTTGGCGGCTTGAACCGGGGCCGTAGCTGCAACCGGAGCTTGCACGGGCTCAGGCGCGGGCGCTGCGGGTACCGGCGCAGGCGCGGCTTGCTGCGGCACGATTGCTGCCGGTTCGGGCACAGGCTCGGGCTTGGATTCCGGCGCTGGCGCGACTGCAACTGGTGCAGCCTGCGCTGCAACCGGCTTGGCGGCTTGCGCCGACGCTGCGGCAGCAGCTGGTGCGGCTTGCGTGTTGCCGCCAACACCTGCGCCAGTCCCGGAGGCGGTGCCTTCTGGCGTCGCCGGTACTGCGCCTGCAGGGCGGAACGCCAGCATGCGCAGCACAGTCATTTCAAAGCCCGCACGCGGGCTGGGTGCCAGATGCAGGTCGCGACGGCCGCCAAGGGCCATCTGATACCAGAGCTGCACCACTTCCGGGCGCAGACGCTGGGCAAACGCAATCGCGTCAACGCCCTCGCCCGGCACAACAGTGCCCGGCACCAGCTGCTGCACCTGGATGCGGTGCAGGCCTTCGGCCAGGGCATCCAGCACCCCGCTCCAGTCCGGCGAAAACTCCGCCAGCCCGGCAACCACCTGCAGCAAGCGTGCACCTTCGCCATCGGCCAGGGCATCGAGCATGGCGCTGACTTGAGTGCGATCGACCGTGCCCAGCATGGTGCGCACCACGTCGTCGCGCAGCGCGCCGCCGGCATAGGCGATGGATTGGTCCAGCAGCGACAAGCCGTCACGCAGCGAGCCATCGGCCGCGCGTGCCAGCTGCACGATCGCGCTGTCGTCGAACTCGATCTGCTCGGCGGTCATGATCCGGGTCATCTGCCCACGGATCTGCTCCTCATCCAGACGCTTGAGGTTGAACTGCAGGCAGCGGCTGAGCACCGTGACCGGCAGCTTCTGCGGATCAGTGGTGGCCAGCAGGAACTTCACGTGCTCGGGCGGCTCTTCCAGCGTCTTCAGCAGCGCATTGAACGCCGCCTTGGAGAGCATGTGCACTTCGTCGATCAGGTAGACCTTGTACTGCCCACGCGAGGGCATGTACTGGGCGTTCTCGATCACCTCACGGACGTCGTCGACGCCGGTATTGGACGCGGCATCGATTTCCAGCAGGTCGATGTAGCGGCCGGCATCAATGTCCAGGCAGGCCCGGCACTGACCGCAGGGGTCGGCACTGGTGCCGTTCTCGCAGTTCAGCGATTTGGCGAAGATGCGGGCAATGGTGGTCTTGCCGACACCCCGGGTGCCGGTGAACAGAAAGGCGTGGTGGACGCGGCCACTGTCGAGCGCATTGCTGAGCGCGCGGACCACGTGTTCCTGGCCCACCAACTCGGCAAAACGCTTCGGACGCCACTTGCGGGCAAGGACGAGATAGGACATCAGGCAACCGTCTTCATCTGAAGCCCCATTGTGCCATGGCCGACCCATTCCCCAGCACCCGCCCAGGGGGTGCTTGTGAACGGCCGCCAGTCCCTATAGAATCCACGCCCCTGCCGAGGCATTAGCGCGGCAGGATCCGGAGAGGTGTCCGAGTGGTTGAAGGAGCACGCCTGGAAAGTGTGTAAGCGTCTAAACCGCGCTTCGGGGGTTCGAATCCCCCTCTCTCCGCCAGATTACATAAACCCCTGATTCGTCAGGGGTTTTTTGTTGGCAGAGAGAAATCCGCAGGGACACAAATCGGGACACACTTCCGATGCGCATTCCTCACTATCTGACACGCTCGCCCTCTGGTGCCTACACCTTCCGCTTGCTGGTGCCTCGTCACCTACGAGACACGCTAGGCCGAAAGGTCATCAAGCGCAGTCTGCACACCAACGACCTGATGACCGCGCAAACCTCTGCGCTCTCTCTGTACAGTCAATGCCGACGACTGTTTGGAGGGCAAGGGATGAGCAAGACGTTGGAGGAATTGCTGGCAAGTGCACAGCGCGCCAAACGCACGGATTGGGCGCTGGAACGCGACCCGTTCGGCAACATCATCAAGATGCAGGCCGATGGCCCCGAAGACCACAGGCGCTTTATGGAAGCGTTGGAGGCCGTGGGCCATTTGTCCACGTCCAACGCTCCACCCGTTTCCGTTGCCCCTATCCCTCCGAAGGCGACCGTTGCCAAGGTGCTGACACTGGGCCAAGCAAAAGAACTCTGGCTAACCGCCATCGAGCCGGCAACCATCCCTAAGACGCATACGATTAAACGCACGGCGATTACGCAATTCACCGCATACGTTGGCGCAGACACGAAACTGCCGGAGATTGCCCGGCCCGACGTGGCTAACTTCTTCCAGCATCTGCGCAACGGCAATATTTCAACGCCCACCATCGTCAACAAGTCCTCCTACCTCAAACACTTTTTTGAGTGGTGTTCGGCGTCTGGCTACTACCCAGAGGGCACGAGCCCAACGGTCGGACAAGTCAGTTACAAGAAACGCGAGAAGCGCCAACGCCGAAAATTTCGCTTCAAAGAATTCACGGCCGAACAGGTGCAACAACTGTTTGACCCTGCCAATTTTGCGACCTTGCCCCTTTCCAGCCGCTGGGCGGTAGTGATTGGCCTGTACACGGGGGCGCGCGTAAGCGAGGTAGGGCAACTGCATTTGAAAGACGTGGCAGAAGTGAACGGCGTGCTGTGCTTCAACCTCACCGATGACGGCGAGCACCAGCATCTGAAAACCGATGTATCAATTCGCGCCGTCCCCGTCCATCCCGACCTACTTGCGCTCGGCTTCGCCGACTACATCAAAACAGTGAAAGCGCAAGGCTCGAAGCGAGTTTTTCCCAATGCGAAAGACGGCGTAAAGAACGGCGCAGGCAACTGGATTACAAAAGCATTTGGGCGCTATCTGCAAGACCAGACAAAGGGCTGGGATAAATCCAAACGCGGGTTCCACTCCCTGCGCAAAACGTTCATCCAAGAGATGCAGGGCGTTGGCGTAGCATCTGAACTGCGTGCGCAAATCGTTGGGCACGAACTGGACGACGAACACCACGACACCTATTCCCGCGACTTCACCCCAAGCGAAAAAATGTCAGGAGTGAAATCCGAAGACTTCAATTCCGCAGGAATGAAGGCTGTGACCTACGGGCTGAAAACCAAAGAATTGCGGGCACTACTGACGCATCCCTAAAAAATCGCGATGGTGTTAACGGCGGGGTCACATCCCCGCTGATGCTGTTATCTCCACCCAGCCCCGATAGCCCCCTTTGAGGGGGCGTTATCGGAAGGGGGTGTTTCGCTTTTCCGCGTAGGGTTCAACGGTGAACAGCATTGTGGTCTACGACCTTGAACGCATTGCACGTTTTGCCTAGATGCCAACCCATTGGGATTGCTTGCGCCAATGTTGGGGAAGGGGAGCGTTCCCCTTCCCCGCATCTTGCGATGCTCCCCAACCGCCGACGCGTTGCGGGCTGGCGCCCTTTCGCGTCTTCCTCGTTGCCTCGGTTGCCTTCGGCCCCTGCAACTCGTTCGCTTTGCTCGTAGTAAGCGGGCAATAGTGCCCCTAGGGAAAAACAAATAGTTTTCCGTGCGGAGGTATGATCACGCTGGACTTACAGCGCTCTAGCGGATGATGTAATTCATTCCGCCTTGGGGTGTTCACCGCATTACAGCAGCGTGCCTCAGGTCACCCCACACAACTACAGTCGTTGTGCCCATCTCTCTGACAGCGCTACAGCATCGTCTAGCGCGTGCTCGCAGATTGAACTGCTAGTGTCTATGACCGAGAACGACTCTGCGATTCTTCACGTGGGTTTTTCACCACTTACACAGAGAGGGACGTATGTTCGACACCGCACAGACCATTACGATTTTCGGACGTTGTAGCGAGTTGGGCTTGATTTTTTTCGATTGCTTGTTACGTTGAAGTCAGGAGCAATCACTGCTTGGGTATCGCAAAATCTTTCTTTGCCGTACTCGCCACTTGGTTCGTTACACCTCGTGGCCATATCTTCAAAGTAAAACAAAACCGCTCTATGTCAAGAGCGGTTTTGCTTTTTGTGCGTTATGGCTCTTCAGTGTCGTGTGTCTGGTGTGTTGATGTTGTCGCGTTCAGCGTTGGTGTGCAATCTGATGGATTGAAGCACAAAGCAAATAAGTACTGATACAGCAATCGCACCTCGGGTGTCGGCTGTCATTGCATCGAAATCCATCGAAACCATTGATGCGACTGGGTTCCGAGTGTCGGCGCACCCCGCCGGCAAAAACGGTTGTTTTTACGCTGAAATCGTTACATCGCAATGACCTTTGTGTCGGCGCATTGATGAAAACCATCATTGAGTGGTGCCGTGTTTTTGGTTGTCGTTGTCACCTTGATGCAACGACAACAACAAGAAGACAAAAGCAACAACAGAGAGAGTGAAAGAGCAAAAGCACAACAACGACAGAAGAACCAACGACAGCAACGACAGAAGCAACAGCAACAGAAAAGTTTGAGTGTTGAGAACTGGTGAAATCCGTTGAGGTTGGGTTGATGAAGGGCGGCGGCAACGACGAAAAAGCGCAGGTGGAAAAAGTTGGGTGGTGGAGCAGTGGGGTGGAGCAATAGCAAAGAACAGAAGCAAGCGCGAACGAAAACCGGACAAGAGCAACAGCAACAGCCGGGGGGATGGGTTTGAGTGGTTGTCGGGAAATGTTGAATTGAAGATATGCACATGTCGCACCTGCGGTTTTTGTGCACGTATGTACGTTTGAGTGCTTTTCTTCTGGAAAGCATTGGAGTGCAACGCTTTCAGCGTAATACGCTCTGGAATACGATTGTTGGCCAGAAATGCTCTCAATCCGTTGCGGCGCAACACTTTCCAGCGTATTCCAAATTTTCACAGGGTCGCGTGTTTAATCACTTACACGACCTCGCAAAAATTTGCGCTGAAAATTTTTCAGTGCTAACAGTACGTCACAAGTAGTGACCGCTCGCAACGATATCATTGCGCTGAAAATTTGTACAAAAATTCATCACGTCGATTCAGCGCAGTGCGACCACTTGCGCAACTTCGCGAATCTGATTAGATGAAGTGATGAAACAAAAACGTCCACACACCGACAACAGCGCTGACCATTCTCGGACGGTTATACCGTCCGAGAATGGGGGGAGTGTTGACGGGGTGGAGCGAGAGCGTAACCCCATAAGGCAACACGGGGGCACAGCCCCCACGGCGGTTTGTGACATACAAACCGCCGCAACTGCGCACGATGTTCACCCCTCACCCCTGTGTGAGGCGTGGACGAGTAAGCACGAAAAAAAACTAGAGCGCGATAAAAAATATCACGAGAGGCAGGGCATTGCGTCGGGTAAGACGTGGACACTTGAAGCCGACAAGTACACGCGGAACGTTCTCGCCGACTACCCAGCACGCGAACTCAACACAAGAACAGCGGGCGAATATCGGCGGGTCTATGCCCGCTTGGTCAGCGAAGGTGTTACCGCGTGGGAGAAAGCAAACAGCGCCCAGCACTGGAACAAACTGCGAACCGCCTGCCGTTGGATGATGGCGGAGGAT
The DNA here is from genome assembly GCF_030549615.1 of Stenotrophomonas sp. 610A2. Classification (NCBI taxonomy): domain Bacteria; kingdom Pseudomonadati; phylum Pseudomonadota; class Gammaproteobacteria; order Lysobacterales; family Lysobacteraceae; genus Stenotrophomonas; species Stenotrophomonas pigmentata. The sequence goes on along the minus strand of NZ_CP130832.1, from coordinate 1,291,879 downwards.
GCGCGTGCGTGGCGTGTGCTGTCCGAGCAAGCGCGAAAAGCCGGAGACATTGCCCGCGCCCAAGAGTGCACGGCGGAAGCGTGGCGTTTGGCCGTTGCACTGGACGAACAATTTTTAGCCGCAGGTCATCCAACTTGGACAGACAAAGCGAGGGCAATGAAAGCGAGCGGCCAGAAGCCCGTAGACAAGTCCAAGAGGCGCACCTGTGCGCCTGCGGCCGATATTGCATCCTGCGCCCTACTAACCAGACATCAGCGGGACACGCGGCTGGCAGAACGGCACAGCGAGCGGCTGGCGGTGCTTGCGCTAACGGGTTGCCGCCCCGCCGAACTGCAAGCCGGCGTAGTGATTCGCTTATGGCACGACAGCAAAGGAAAACAAGCGATCGTGTTGGAAATCAAGGGCGCAAAGGTGAACGAGCAACGTGGGCACGCTGTGCGTTGTCTGGGCTTCCCCGTTGCAGGTGCTGGGAGCGCGGTGCAGGCGTTGGCGCAGTTGTGCGCCGAGCGTGGCGGACGCTACACCCTCACCACCACGCCTGCCGATTGCAGGAGCCTCAACCGTGCATTGCAAGCCAGCGGCCTGAGTTGCTACTCGTTTCGACATACGATTGGAAGTGATTTAAAAGAGGCCATAGCGAGCGGAAAATCCACACCAGAAAAGGCAGCAGAGGTAATGGGCCACCGATCCACTTTGTCCCTCTCCTATTACGGAAGCCGCAGCCGTTCTCGAAGCGGCAGGGCGATTGAGGCTAGGGCTTTGAACGATGTGAGAGTCTTACCTGTGTCATATGAAGCCAAAGCCGAAGCCCGTATCAAAGCAAAAGCTAATTCTATGGGTATGCGCTTTGCGCCCCAGCCGAAGCCGAAGCCTCCACGCACTTAGTCATATCCATTCCGAGCTAAAATGCCCCCAACCCTTGGTAGCCCCCTTCCCTAGCAAAAGGTCTTAGTTGACTATGAAATCTGCAATTTACCGTTTCAGACTGACTGGCCTATTTATTGCGTTATGCATCTCTCTTTCTGCCAATGCTGCGACTAGCAACCACGACCTTCCTGTAGGTGAGGCATTAAATTTGTATCATGCCGCCGTCAGGCAAAGCGAAGCGACGACTTCTGCTCTGCAGACTGGAACGCACGATCAAGCCTCATCTGACAACGCGTATCAGGCAGCCTTTCGCAATGCAGTGTGGGAGGGCCTGAAACTCATTAGGCCACAAGCCACGCCAGAAGAACGGGCTCATATGGCGAGCCTCATCAACACGGCCAAATCGTTGGCAGATGCGTCCGCAGGTTCCGCCCTCGGCTACTACATAGCAACGGGCGTGGAAATCGACCAATTTATCGAAATTGGCGTGCAGAGGGATGCCGACGACGCATTCAGACTCGGATATGCCCAAGCGTTGAAACGAGAGCGCACCACTTCACTCGAAGACTAGATGCTCTTGGCAACAAGAGTTAAACTGACAGGACACAATCAAGGGCATACCTAGGTTTGTGTAACTTGCGAGGATTCAAGGGGTTGGGACAGGTTCCGGAGTGTCCCCCTCTCTCCGCCAGATAAAAAAAGAAAAGGCCGCCCATCGGGTGGCCTTTTCTTTTTATCTGGCGGAAAGCCTGAGGGACGAGAACCCCAACGGGTTCGACTACCGTCGTAGCCAGTGGGACAGCGCAGCCGCTCGAAGGGTGAGGTGCAGAGCGCTGAGTCAATCCCACTGCCCGCCAGATACCTCAATGCTTGAGCGCACAGCCCGAATCAGCGCCTTATCACCATAGAATCGGATACGCCGGTTTTTCTTTGTGGACTCAGTTTGTATCGAGCCCCGCCTTATACCCTCCCACAACCCACGAACCAACAGATGAATAGCAATCACGAACCTCTATGGAAGCAGTTTGCCCCTATCAAGACGCAGCCGAATGCACGTTTTGACTTCAACAACGGACAGGAAATATATGACGTAGCGCTTGCGGTCGAGCAGATAAACGCCAACCCGGACGCCTACCAGTGCCTGCCTGTCCCATTGGCACATCTGGTACCGCAACTCGAAGGAGTAGCGGCTAGCGGAGGTGTGAACGCGGAATATGCCGCGTTACTTTCTTGGGAAGATGCAACGCGACCATTGTTATTGGGGAGCTACGCAACTGGCGAGGTTCGGCTACTTGATGGCTATCACCGTCTGACAAAGCTGTTGAGTGAGCACGGCTCAAACCACGTGGCTGCATGGATACTTACGCCTCAGCAAACTGCCGCAATTCGGCTGATCTAAGGCGCTACAGCCACAGCCAGTCCAAACTGAGCTCCCACGCAGCCACAGGCGAAGCCCCTGCAGGGATCAACAAAGCTGCCTTGTACAGCTTGACGCACTCTATGACCTTCCCCGCCCCTTCTGGTGGCGTGCTAACTTCCAATTTTAGACCGATCTAAAAGGTGCGGGATGAAGCAGTTTGGCGCGACCCTGTTAGTGCTTGCAGCAACCGTGGCAACCTCCTCGTTGGCAGCGCCTTCAGCGCAGGCGGCCTCGCCCGCCGCCAATGGAGCCGCCTATGCCGCCGTGAACCCCTTCATCGGTACCGGTGGCGAGGGCCACACCTATCCGGGTGCTACCGTCCCTTACGGCATGGTCCAGCTGTCGCCCGATACCCGGATCCAGTCGCGCAAGAACGGTTATGGCTGGGCGGCGGGCTATCGCTATGACGACAGCACCATCGTCGGTTTCTCGCATACGCACTTCTCCGGCACCGGCCATTCGGATCTGGGTGATCTGCTGCTGATGCCGACTACCGGTGAGTTGAAGCTGGAGCGCGGCGATCCCGATCAGCCCTTGAGCGGCTATACCTCTCGCTTCAGTCATGCCAGCGAAACCGCGCAGCCTGGTTATTACGCGGTGACGCTGGACGATTACAAGGTACGCGCCGAACTCACTGCCAGCGCGCGCGTCGGCATGCACCGCTACAGCTTCCCGGCTGGTAAGCCGGCGCATGTGGTGCTGGATCTGCGCACCAGCATGTATGACTACCCGGGCAAGATCCTGTGGTCGCGCCTGCGGGTGCGGACCGATGGCACGGTTACCGGCTTCCGCGAGACGCGTGGCTGGGCGCCTGGCCGGCAGCTGTATTTCGCGATGCGTTTCTCGCAGCCGCTCAGCGGCCATCAACTGCACGACACCGAGCAGGATGTTGTCTACAAGGGCTTCCCGCCGCCGGGCGAGAAGGACCCGTCGCAGCGCGCGCAGATCGAAGGCCGGCAGTTGGTTGCGGCCTTTGATGTGGTGCCGGAGGGCGGCAAGCCCTTGCTGGTGAAGGTGGCGATCTCGCCGGTCAGCGAGGAAGGCGCGATTGCCAACCTCGATGCGGAGGCGCCGGGCTGGGATTTCGATGGCATGCGCGCTGCCGCCAAGCAGCAATGGAGCGAGGCGCTGGGTGCAGTCGAAGCGCAGGGCAGCGCGGACGAACGCACCCGCTTCTACACCGCGCTGTATCACACGCTGCTCGGGCCAACCTTGTTCATGGACAGCGATGGTCGCTATCGCGGGCCGGACAACGCGGTGCATCAGGCCAAGGGCTGGACGAACTACTCGACCTTCTCGCTGTGGGACACCTATCGCGCCCTGCACCCTTTGGCCACGTTGGTGCAGCCAGCGCAACGCACCAACGACTTCGTCAACTCGCTGCTGGCATCACGCCGCGAAAGTCCTTACGGCGTGCTGCCTGTGTGGTCGTTCCACGGTCTGGAGACCTGGTGCATGATCGGCTACCACGCGGTGCCGGTGATCGCCGATGCCTATATGAAGGGCATCCGTGGCTACGACACCGAGGAAGCACTGCAAGCGATGGTCGCCAGTGCCAACTACGGTCCGTATGACGGCATCGCGCAGTACCGCGAGCTCGGCTATGTGCCGATCGATGAGGAAGGCGAAGCAGCCAGCAAGACGCTGGAATATGCCTATGACGACTGGACCATCGCGCAGGTGGCCAAGGACATGGGCAAGACCGAAGTGGCGAGCGAGTTCAACAAGCGTGCGGCGAACTGGAAGCATGCCTTCGACCCGGGCACCGGCTTCATGCGTGCGCGCAAGCGCGATGGCAGTTTCCGCGAGCCGTTCGATCCCAGCGCCAGCGGTTACGGCACGGATTTCACTGAAGGCAATGCCTGGCAGTACTCGTGGTACGTGCCACAGGATGTCGCCGGCTTGGCTGCGGCGCATGGTGGCAGCGACAAGCTCCTGCAGCGTCTGGACGATGTATTTGAAGCCAAAGTCGACCCGTCGATCTTCGCGCACATGGAAGACATCACCGGACTGATTGGCTGGTACGCACATGGCAACGAGCCAAGCCACCATGTTGCCTATCTGTATGCACATGCCGGGCAGCCGTGGCGAACGCAGGCACGCTTGAAGCAGATCATGGACACGCAGTACGCGGCGCGTCCGGACGGCTTGGCCGGCAATGATGATCTCGGGCAGATGTCGGCCTGGTATGTGTTTACTGCGCTGGGTTTCTATCCGGTTACGCCGGGTAGCAACCAGTACATCATCGGTCGGCCGTTCCTGCCGCAGGCGACCTTGAATCTGCCGGATGGGAAGCGTTTCAACATCGTTGCTACCGGGCTGGATGCTGCGCATACGTATGTTGGTTCAGTGAGCCTCAATGGCAAGCCGTTGGATCGGGCGTATGTGACGCACCAGGAGATTGTTGCTGGTGGCGAGCTGCGGTTTACGATGCAGGCTGAGCCGAACAAGTCCTGGGCTGCGGATGCGGCGACGTTGCCTTATTCGATGTCGCGTTGATTGGGATTGGGATGGGGCTGTTGCTGGGCGATGACCTGTTGGAAGGAGCACGCTTCGCGCTCCCCTCTCCCCAACCCCTCTCCCGCAAGGGGAGAGGGGCTAAAGCTGAAGCCAAAACCAAAACCAAAACCAAAACCAAAACAGGATTCCCCTGCCCGCTCCCCCTTCCACAAAGAGAAAGGGCAGAAGCTGCTAGATTGCAGCGCATGCCGATCCGCCCCTATCAACCTGCTGATGCCGACGCCTGCCTGTCGCTGTTCGACAGCAATGTGCCCGAGTACTTCACGCCAGCCGAACGCACTGACTTCGCGCAGTTTCTGCAGCGCGATACGCAGGGTTGCGACTATCAGCTGATCGAGCACGATGACCGGGTTGTCGCCTGCGGCGGCTTGGCGATACGGGACGATGGCGTCGCCGTTTTCTGCTGGGGCATGGTCGAACGCAGCCTGCATCGGCAGGGGTTCGGCAGGCAATTGAGCCTTGCGCGTTTACAACAGGCCCGACAGAGCCCGAACGCGAAGCGCGTGGAGCTCAGCACCAGCCAGCACACGCAGGACTTCTACGCCCAGCTCGGCTTCAGCGTGACCCGGGTCGTGGCGGATGGCCACGGCCCGGGGCTGGATGCCGTAGAGATGGTGTTGGTGCTGCGCGCGGACTGAAGCGGTTATCAGCTGCTGGACAGCTTCATCAGCACCAGGCCGCTGACGATCAGTACCGCGGCGCCAATACGCATCGCGCTGATCTGCTCGCCGAGGAAGATGATGCCGATAATGAACGCACCCACCGCGCCGATGCCGGTCCAGATCGTATAGGCCGTGCCCAGCGGCAAGGTACGCATGGCCAAGGCCAGCAACCAGAAGCTGGCGATCATGCCGATGATGGTGACGATGCTGGGAACCAGCTTGGTGAAACCGTGGGATTGCTTCATTGCCAGCGCCCAGACGATTTCCAGCACACCGGCGATCACGAGATAGATCCAAGCCATACAGCCTCCTAGAGAAGCCAGGCCGTCCTGGGTGAAGTCCCGTGATGGGCGGAGGTCGTCCTCCGTTGGGTGGGCATTCTATCCAAGCCGGGCGTCTGGGGCCGCTAACCGGCGGCTGCGGGTTACACGGGGTTCAAGCCGGAACGCTGGTCGGCTGGTGCATGCATACGTTACAATCGCCGCACACGATCAGGACCTGCTCCAGTTTGTGTCCGGTCCATGAAGCATCGGCGGCTGATGATCGCATCGCCCCAGCCTCTCGTATCGTGAATGGCCGCGCCTAGCGCGGCCAAACCGTCTCTATGGTGGCCCCGTCGGCCCCTCGCGACGCTAGGTCGAAAATCCCGCCAGGGCCGGAAGGCAGCAACGGTATCGATCGACGCGGGCGCCGAGGTCAGCCGGCGGGGTCGCCACCTTTTTGGGCCTTGGAAAGTTCCGCCGCTGATGAAGCGGCGGCTTTTGCTTGTGCGTGTTGTAGCCCGGGTAAGCGCACCCGGGGCTTTGGCCGTGCAGGACTTCTGCCGGGCGATCGACTGGGTTGCCGGCCACGAATCGGGCTCTTATTCGTTAAGAGCTACCCGACATGCGTCCCGGGTGCGCTGCGCCTAGCCGGGCTACGTTGCTTCGGAGGGTTCGGGTGAGGCTGATCTGGACCGGCTCCGGCCTTGCCCTCACCCCAACCCCTCTCCCGCAGGCGGGAGAGGGGCTCAGTGATCATTGCTGCCGACAATTTGGGCTCTACGTGCGCCTAAGCTCCGTGGAGCCGCAGCCCGACGCTCAACCCTCAAACCGCTCCGCACGCGGTGCCGTCGGCTCGGCCAGTACAACGCACTCACCCGGCATCGCCACGCGGTGGCCGCGGGCGCGCAGTGCTTCGCCGTCGGCGGCGCTGGCGTAGTGGTAGAGCATCATCCGCGCCTGGGTGGCGGCGTCGTATTCGCGCTCCAAGTCATCCACGCCGGTATGCGACGGATTGCCGTGCAGGCCGCAGTCGTGGGCGATCAGTTCGTTGTCATCGGCAAAACGCGCCAGCATTTCCGGGATCGGACGGGTGTCACCGCTCCACACCAATGCGCCTTGCAGGCGCAGGCCGTAGGCGGTTTCCGGCCAGTGGTGGCGCACCGGGAATACTTCCAGTCGCAGGCTGTCATGCCAGAACGCATCGCCGACCACGATCAGCTGGAAGGCATCCCAGAAATTGGCACCGCCTTCGGCCAGCACGTTCGGGTAGTCACCTACCCGCTTGTGCAGCAACGGTACCAGCGGCGCCGGCACGTATAGCCGCACCTTGCCGCGCCGTTGCGGGTTGAAGAAGGCATCGACGAACAGGCGCTCGAAGCCGGCCACATGGTCCAGGTGGATATGGGTGACGAACAGCGCATCCGGCATGGCGCCGTAATGGTTGCGGTAAGCGGTCAGCCCTTCGCCGCCGCAATCGATGGTCAGCCATGGCAGGCCGTCGTGCTCGATCACCGACATCGGCGAACCCAGCTCCACCGCCGACGCATTGCCGACGCCAAGGAAACGCAACGCCCAACTCATGTCACACGCCCCGGTTCCAGGCCAGATCATAGGCACGACGCAGCCGCGCATAGTCCTGCTCCACGTCCTCGCGGCTGCGCGCACCGCGCAGCTTGAGCAGGGAACGCAGCAGGCGCTTGAGGTTGCGCTCGCGCCAGCGGGTGGCGGGAATGCGCAGCACGCCGCGGTCGAAATCGATCAGCCAGCCGCGGCCAGCGTCATCGAACAGGATGTTGTGGGCGTTCAGATCAGCGTGGTCCAGGCCTGCACGGTGGAAGCGCGCGATCATCCGCCCGGCCTCTTCCCACGGCGCACCGCGGCCGGTGATCTGCGCGTGGTCGGCCAGCGAACGCACGTCTTCCAGCCGTTCCATCAGCAGTGCCGCCTTGTAGCGCAGGCCTTCGCGCATGTAGAACGCGGCATAGGGGCGCGGCACCGGCAACTTGCGCACGATCAGCTCGCGCATGAGGCGGAATTCGGCAAAGCTTCGAGTGCGGTTGGCACCGCGCCACAAGTAGCTGCTGTGGCTGAGCTTGGCGGCAACACCACCGCGCAGGTACTGGCGCAGCACGCTGCGGCCGAACGGCGCGTCGATGAACCATGCGCCGCCTCGCCCGCCCTCACCTACCGGCTGGGCCTTGCTGCCCCATTGCGCAGGCGCGAACAAGCCGGGATCGGCTTGCCGCAGGCGTTCGCGGTCGAACAGAATGGCGCCATAGCCGCGACCATCGCGGCAGGGCGTCAGCGCTTCAGTGGCGTCAAATGCGACCATCTTTACGAGTCTAACAACACATGCCTGCATCGTCCTCCCCGTTGTGTCTTTTGCGCCTCTCGGCATTGGGCGATGTCACCCATGTGGTTCCGCTGGTACGCACCCTGCAGCAGGGTTTTCCGGGCACGCCGCTGCACTGGGTGATCGACAAGGCCGGCCACAAGCTGCTTGATGGCTTGCCGGGGGTCAGCTTCCACGTCTACGACAAGAACAGCGGCTTGGCTGGAATGCGTGCGCTGCGTCGCGAATTTCCAGCCGGTCGTTTCGAGGCGCTGCTGCAGATGCAGGTCGCTGCACGTGCCAATCTGTTGTCGGCCTTCATTCCGGCCAAGCGCCGTATCGGTTACGACAAGTCGCGCTCCAAGGACCTGCACGGTCTTTTCATCAACGAGCGCATCCCCGACCGCCCTGGCATCCATGTGCTCGATGCCATCGGCAGCTTCTGCGAGCCGCTGGGCCTGAAGCAGACCGAGGTCAGCTGGGACCTGGCCACGCCGCCGGAGGCCCATGAGTGGGCGCGCGCGCAATGGGATGAGGATGGCCGCCCGGTGCTGATGATCTCGCCCTGCTCCAGCCACCAGCGCCGCAACTGGTACGCCGAGCGCCACGCTGCGCTGGCCGACCATGCCGTAGACCAGGGTTGGCGGGTGGTGCTGTGTGGTGGCCGCAGCGAGCTGGAGCGCAGCACCAGCGACGCCATCCTCGCCGCGATGAAGCACCCGGCGTTGGATCTGGTCGGCAAGGACACGCTCAAGCAGCTGCCCGCGCTGCTGGCCCGCGCCTCGCTGCTGGTCACTCCCGACTCCGGCCCGATGCATATCGCCAATGCGGTCGGCACCAAGGTGCTGGGCCTGCATGCAGCCAGCAACCCGGCGCGCAGCGGCCCCTACTCCGACCGCCGCTATTGCGTGGACCGCTATGACGATGCCGCCCGTCGTTACCTCAACAAGCCCGCCAGCGAGCTGAAATGGGGCACCAAGATCGAGTTCGACGATGTGATGTCGTTGATCACGGTGGACGATGCGATTGCCGCGTTCGAGCGTTATCGCGCGGATCATCAAAGCTGAGCAGCTGCAGGAACCGCTTCATATAGGGCCGCCGTGATTCTGTAGGAGCGGCGTAAGCCGCGAAGCTGGCAGTGCTGACGCGCCAGACATTCCTGCCATCTGATGAGCCACGAGCTTCGCGGCTTATGCCGCTCCCACAAAGCGGGCTTAGGCTTTGTTTGTGGGAGCTGCGTCAGCTGCGAAGCTGGCAGTGCCGACCCGCCCGGCATTCCTGCCATCTGATGATCTACGAGCTTCGCGGCTTATGCCGCTCCCACAACGCGGATTTAGGCTTTGTTTGTGGGAGCTGCGTCAGCTGCGAAGCTGGCCATCCTGCAGCGCCGGGCATTCCTGCCATCTGCTGATCCACGAGCTTCGCGGGTTACGCCGCTCCTACAAGGCCGGCTCAGCCCGCGCGGTAGTCCTGGTAGGACTTCTCTTCCACGTAGCTGGAACCCAGGGCCAGGTTGATGTCCTTCTTGATGCGCGCGCGCTCGTCGTTCTGGATGTACACGCTGCGCGCCAGCTGCACGAAGGAATCGTCGAAGGCCTGCGCCTTCTCTTTCAGGCGGATGTCGTCCTCGATGTCCCACAGGCGCTCGTTGACTGCCTTCAGCTCGGTACGCAGCGCCGTGATGTCCTGCGCGGCGGCAGGGTGCGCGGCCCAGGTGCTGTCCAGCGCGTTCAGTTCATTGCGCACATTGACCAGCTTTGCCGCATCGCTCATGCGCTCGGACTTGATCTGCAGGATGGAGATCTTGTCCAACAGCTCACCGAAGGACACGGGAACGAGAATTTCTGACATGGGGCTTACCGATTGGATCAGGCGCACAGTGTAGCCGCTGATACCCCGCAGGCTGCCACGCAGCCAAGCCAACACCGGGCGGAAAAAGAAAAAGCCACCCGAAGGTGGCTTTTTCAAGTATCTGGCGGAGAGGGGGGGATTCGAACCCCCGAGGCGCTATAAACGCCTGCCTGATTTCGAGTCAGGTACATTCAACCGCTCTGCCACCTCTCCAGATGGTCCCCGGCGAACCGGGCTGCGAATAATAAGGGGCATTGGCCGCGCGGACAAGCGGTTTTTAACGAAAAGGATCGATTGGCCATGCAGGCGCTGCATTCCGCCAGCCAAACGAGTGTGTGCAGGCGCTTGCCGTACACCTCCATGAACGCGATGATGCAGTGACCTTCAACGTTGATATACAGCCCGTTCGGGCACTCATGATCGAATTCGGACACCTCAGCCATGTCGGCCTGCGCCGCCAGCTCAATGAAGACACCTACTACGGTGACGGCGAGCTGGGTTTGTGGCTGGTTGCCGACGGCATGGGCGGCCACGCCTGCGGCGAGGTAGCCAGCGCGCTGGCGCGCGAGACCATCGTGCGTGAAGTGCGCAATGGTGCCTCGCTGGTGCAGGCCATTCGCACCGCCGACGAGGAAATCATCCGCACCTCGCGCCGCCGCAATGACAGTCTGCCGATGGGCACCACCGTGGTGGCCGCACGCGTGCAGGGCAATCGCTTCGAAGTGGCGTGGGTCGGCGACAGCCGTGCCTACCTGTGGCGCGATGCCAAGCTGGCCCAGCTCAGCCAGGACCATAGCTACGTGCAGGAGCTGATCGCGCAGGGCACGCTCACCGCGGAGCAGGCCCGCGCCCATCCACACCGCAATGTGGTCACCCAGGCGCTTGGAGTGACCGATCCGGCCCACCTCAACGTCGCCACCATGACCGGTGAATTACGTCCGGGCATGCAGCTGCTGCTGTGCAGTGATGGGCTCACCGAGGAAGTGGACGACGCCGGCCTCACCCAGGCACTGGCCCACGGCGACTGCAGCGCGCAGGAATGCGTGGACGCACTGGTCGCCGCCGCGCTGGATGGCGGCGGCTCGGACAACGTCACCGTCGTCCTGGTCCGCTGCCACTAAGGCAGCGGACTTTGTTTTACTTCGATACGCCGACAAGCGCCGGCCGGCCAATCACGGCCAATCACGGCCGGGCGCGGCTCAGGCTGACTCGGCCGGCGCCGGTGCCGGCTCGCCATCCCACCAGGCATGACCGGCCTTCTTGCGCAGCTTGGCCAGGCGCGCTTCGTGCGCCTCCTGCTCCGAGGCGGTGACCAGCACGCGCGGCCGCGGCAGCAGCACGGAGGTATCGAAGGCCTGCGCCGCACCGCCGGCATTGCCAGCCTCCGCTTCCGGCTGACCAAAGCCGATCTCTTCCTGGCCCGAGGTCAGCGCGATATAGACGTCGGCCAGGATCTGCGCATCGAGCAGGCCGCCGTGCAGCGTGCGGTGGGCGTTGTCCACGCCCAGACGGCGACACAACGCATCCAGCGAGTTGCGCTGGCCGGGAAAGCGCTCGCGCGCCATCGCCAGGGTATCGGTCACCGTCACCCGGTTGGCCAGGCGCCCCTTGCCGGCCAGGCTCATCTCGTTCTCGAGGAAGCCCATGTCGAACGAGGCGTTGTGGATGATCAGCTCGGCGCCATCCACGTAGGCGAGGAACTCATCCACCACTTCTTCGAAGCGCGGCTTGTCGGCGAGGAAGTCCAGGCTCAGGCCGGTGACTTCTGCGGCGCCGGATTCAAAGTCGCAATCCGGTTTCAGGTAACGGTGGAAGTTGTTGCCGCTGGGGCGCCGCTCAAGCAGCTCCACGCAGCCGATTTCGACCACGCGGTTGCCCTTCTTCCATTCCAGGCCGGTGGTTTCTGTATCAAGGACGATCTGGCGCATCAGCTACCTCAGTTGCTCGCGGCGCCAGCGCGCACGCGGATTGCAGCATCGCGGGCCAACTGGTCCACGCGTTCGTTGTCCGGGTCACCGGAATGGCCCTTCACCCAGCGCCAGTCGATCTGATGGCGTTGCGTGGCCTCGTGCAGGCGCTCCCACAGGTCACGGTTCTTGACCGGGTCACCGCCAGCGGTCTTCCAGTTGCGCCGCACCCAGCCCGGCATCCATTCGGTGATGCCCTGGCGTACGTACTGCGAATCGGTGAACAAGGTGATGTTGCAGGGCTCGCTGAGCGTTTCCAGGCCCATGATCGCGGCCATCAACTCCATCCGGTTGTTGGTGGTGTGGGCTTCGCCACCGGCCAGCTCGCGCTCATGGCCCTTGTAACGCAACAACGCGCCCCATCCGCCAGGGCCGGGATTGCCGAGGCAGGCGCCGTCGGTATGTACTTCAATTGACTTCATAGTGTTCCGTTGAATTCAGGTCGCCACCGGGTCGCGCCAACCGACGCGACTGGCCTTGATCGGGCCGATCAAGGCCACGGTGCGTTTTTCAGCTTCCAGCACGCACAAGGCGCGCAGGGCCGGCAGAGCCGTGCCCGGGGTGTTGCCCGACTGCGTCCACAGCGGGCCATAGTGCCGCAGCGAGCGACATCGTATGCCTTGCCGCTGCAATAGTGTCCTGCAACGTGTCACCGAGGGTGGCCGCGCGCCCTGCCACTGCCAATGCGCGCGGTAGGGACTGCAGCGGTTGAGCAGGGTCACCCAGACCCGACCACCGGGCATCAGCACCCGCGCGCATTCGGACAACAAGGGTTCCAGCTCCTCGGCCGCCGGGTGCTCGATGACGATGGCCTTGATCGACTCGCTGGGCAGCGGCAAGGGCAGGCTGCAGCGCAGGTCCCCTGCCCAGCCAGGCACTTGCGGGTCGCGGTGCAGGTGCAGGCCACGGCCCTGCGGGGAGGGGTCCGGCCGCCAGAAGGCGTTTGGCGCCATCCACAGCCACGGTGGCGAGGGAAATCCGCGCATTTGTTCAGACAGCAGCCGCTGCTCCCATTCCCGCATCGCCTGCGCCCCGGCTTTCTCAAACCAGGGCGAGACTGCAGCTTGACGGGGGGACTTGGCGGCAGGCATTTTCCAATTCTATGCGACTGATCGCCCTGCCCGCATTTCAGGACAACTACATCTGGGCGCTGCAAACGCCTGATGACCGCACGATTTTCGTCGACCCCGGCCAGGCCGGCCCGGTTTTCGAAGCCGCTGCACAAGGCATGCAGCCTGCAGGTGTCCTGCTCACCCACCACCACGACGATCACATCGGCGGGGTGGCGGAGCTGCGCCAGCGTTGGCCGCGGTTGCGCGTCATCGCTCCGGTAGATGAACGCATCCCATTGGAATGTGAACGAGTCAGCGAAGGCAACCGGGTAGAATTGTCGGGCTTCGACTTCAGCGTGATGGAAGTTCCCGGTCACACCCGAAGCCATATTGCCTACTACGGCCACGATCATTTGTTCAGTGGCGACATGTTGTTCAGCTTGGGCTGTGGACGCATGTTCGAAGGTACGCCGGCCCAGATGTTGGCCTCGCTCCGGCGAATGGCCGCCCTGCCCCCACAGACACTGGTCTGCTGCGGGCACGAATACACGCTGGCCAATGCCGTGTTTGCGCGGCATGTCGACCCCACCAACGCGGCATTGCAGCGCCGCCAACAGGAAGCCTCGGACATGCGCAGCAGTTCCCGTCCTACCGTTCCCGCCGTCCTGGCCAGTGAACTGGAATGCAATCCGTTTCTGCGGACTGCCGATACCGCGATCGTTGCAGCGATCGCTGCGCGGCTTGGCCGCGCGCCCACCGACGAGGTGGAAGTCTTCGCCGAATTGCGGCGGTGGAAAGACGGTTTTCGCGCATGAGGCGGCTTTGTCTGCCGTTGGCGCTGGGGTTGTTGTTGGGCACGGGCAGCGGCACGCTGGCCGCCCAGACCCTCCCGGTCAGCGCCGGCATGACCCAGAACGTCGCCGCACTGACCGCTTTACCGCTGGACCCGGCCTCCCTGCCGGCTCCGACTACCCGTAACGGACGCGAGATCTTCGCCAACTTCCGTGAGGGCCTGGCCGCACCACAGTGCGACGCCGAAGCCACCAGCCCACGCTGGCGCAAGCAGTTCTCGCACGCCCCGTCGCGACTGGGCAATGTCGAGGATGACGCGCTGCCGCTGTTCGGCTACGTCGTCGATGAGCTGCGCAGTGCCGGCCTGCCGACCGAATTCGCGCTGATCCCCTTCGTTGAAAGCGGCTACCGCCCCGGTGCCCGCAACGCCAGCGGCCCGGCCGGGCTGTGGCAGTTCATCGCCACCACCGCGCGCAACCACCGCGTGCCGATGGAGAAGGGCTATGACGGCCGCCTGTCGGCCGTGGATTCCACCCGCGCCGCGGTGCGCTACCTGAAGACCCTGCACGGCATGTTTGCCGGTGACTGGCAGCTGGCGGTGATGGCGTACAACGCCGGTGAGTACCGCATCCTGCAATCGCTGCGTCGTGGCGGCATGAACGCACAGAACGCCACCGCTTCCGAGCTGCCAGGCCTGTCACCGATCACCTACGCGTACGTCGAAAAGCTGCATGCCTTGGCCTGCGTGCTGGAACAGTCCGAGAACGAACCCGACCTGATGGCCGCGCTGGACCGTCAGGTGCCGATCCTGAAGGGCCACACGCTGCCGGCCAACACCACCCTGGCAGCCTGGTCAGCGCAGAACGCGCTGGACCCGGCCCGCATCGCCCGCCTCAACCCCGCCTTGACCAGCTCACGCTCCGGCACCCGGGTGCTGGCGCCGGCTGCGGCCATGGGCAGCGTCGAGAGCGACAACAGCGAGAGCGTGCTGGTCGCGACCCGCGATGCGCCGCCTGCTGCAACCCAGTCCGTTGCCAGCAACCGCCCGGCAGCTCCTTCCCGTGCGGTGGCCTCGGCCAGCAGCGGCAGCCGCCACACGGTGCGCAGCGGTGAGTCAGCCTGGACCATCGCCCGCCGCTACGGCATTTCGGTGAAGACCCTGCTGACCTCCAACAACCTGGACGCCAGCGCAGTGCTGAAGCCGGGCATGGTGCTGCGCTACGACGAAGTGCGCTGAAGCAGGCTCCAGCATGAAAGCCGAACCAGAAGCCCGGCCAACAGCCGGGCTTCTGCGTTTCCGCATCGATGTAGTGCCGAGCCATGCTCGGCAAGGGCTTTACCAGCAATCCCCAGCGTTTGTAGGAGCGGCGTAAGCCGCGAAGCCGGTGGCAAAGAAATCACCGGCATCTGCGCAATCTGACCGATCACCAGCTTCGCGGCTTACGCCGCTCCTACAACCGCATGTCAGCGGTAACGCCCCTGCCGAGCATGGCTCGGCACTACATGTACAAAAAGCCCGGCTTACGCCGGGCTTTTTGTTTGTTGCTGCTCAGGTGATCAGTTGATCAGAGCTGGGATTCCTGCACCTGCACCTTGTAGCGCTTGCGCATGCCGTCGACATAGGCCTTGGCTGCAGCGGCGCCGTCGATCTGGCTCAGCTGGCCCTTGAGCATGGCCTGCTGTGCTTCCGGCACTTCGGCCGGGTTGCCCGGGGTCACCTTGGTGACCGCGAACACGGCATAGCGACCCGGCTCCATCTCGACCTTGCCATAGCTGGGCTTGTCGCCGACCGGAGCTGCGGCAGTGAACGCAGCACGGTTGGCTTCAGCCGTCGGCATCGGCGCGGTGCGCGGCAGGCCCGGCATCGGCAGCAACTGCAGCTGCTCGGGGCCGGCCAATGCCTGCAGGGTCTGGCCACCGTTCAACTTGGCCAGCAAGGCGTCAGCAGCCTTCTTCGAAGCCTCCTCGGTGCGGTGCGCACGCACAGCAGCAATCACCTGCTCGCGCGCCTGCGCCAGCGGGATGGCCTGCTCCGGGGTGTGCTCGGTCACGCGGACCATCACGTTGTGGTTCGGGCCAAGCTCGATCGGATCGCTGACCGTGCCGTCTTCCTTCAACGCGTCGGAGAACACGGCCTTCAGCACTGCCGGATTGGCAGCGATGCCGCTGGCGGTGGCACGGTTGAACGGGCCCAGGGTCTGCACCGGCAGGCCAACTTCCTTGGCTGCGCCGCCCAGTTCGGTCGGGTTCTTGTAAACCAGATCGACCAAGCGACCGCTCAGCTCGTTGAACGCCTTCTCGGTATCGGCCTGCAGCTGCTCGGCGGCAAGCTGGTCACGCACTTCCTCGAACGGACGGCCTTCGCCACCCTTGATCTCGCGCAGCTGCAGCACGTGGTAACCGAACGCACTCTTGACCGGGCCAACCACATCGCCAGCCTTCATCGCGAACAGCGCGTCCTCGAAGGACTTGTCCATCACACCCTTCTCAACCCAGCCCAGGTCGCCACCGGCGTCCTTGGAACCCGGGTCTTCCGAGTTGGCCTTGGCCAGCGCCGCGAAGTCCGCGCCCGGCTGCTTGGCTTCGGCGGCAAGTTTCGCAGCCTTTGCCTCGGCAGCCTTTTCGTCGCTGCCGGTGGCGATCAGGATGTGCGAGGCCAAGCGCTGGTCGGCGCTGACAAAACGCATCTTCTCGTCTTCGTAGCGCTGGCGCAGCGTGGCTTCGTCAGCGGCAGTCACTGCCGGCATGCTGGCTGCATTGATCTCGACATATTCGATGGTGACGCTTTCCGGCTGGCGGAAATCCTTCGGGTGCGCCTTGTACCACTGGTCGATCTCGGCATCGGTGACGGCGGCGGTGTCAGCGGCAACAGCCGGCAACAACGCGAATTCGACGTCACGGGTTTCACCGAGCAGCTTCAACAGACGCTCGCTCTCACCCTTGGTGGTGAAGCCGGACTCGGCCAGCGCAGAAGGAATGATCGACTGCTGCAGGCTGGTGCGCACCAGCTGCTCGAACATCGCCGGCGTACGCGGCGGCATGCTCTGCGCCAGCGCCAGACGGTACTGGTCAGGATCGAACTTGCCGTCCTTCTGGAAACCAGGGATCGCTGCGATGTAATCACGCACGGCATTGTCGCCAATGACGATATGCGCGTCTTCGGCAGCCAGGCGCACGACCTGTTCGTCGATCAGCTGATCAAGCACGAGGCGCTTGTTTTCGGTGGTCTCGAATTCGCGCGGGTCGAAGTTGTCGCCCTGCTGCTCGCGCGCCTGCATGCGTGCCTGCTCGAAGCGGGTGCGGAAGTCCTCGACGCTGACTTCGTGGTGCTTCCACAGGAACGACATCGGCCACCACGACGGGGCCGAAGTCCACCACGACGGCGGAGCCGACACCTTGGCAACGTTCTGTGCGCCGACGCCACCGAGGTAGCTGTTGTCGATCACAAACAGGAACGGGATCATCAACAGGCCCATGATCACCGTAACGATCCAGCCTGAGGTCTTGTCGCGAAGTTTCTGCAGCATGGGCAAATCGAGGCCTGAGTGGCGAGCCGGGCAGTTTAACCCGCTTCCTGCCCTGCGCCCAACTCGGCTGCCATCAATAGCTGGCCAAAAAAAAGCCCCCGGCTTGCGCCGAGGGCTTTGAGACAACTGGCGGAGCGGACGGGACTCGAACCCGCGACCTCCGGCGTGACAGGCCAGCATTCTAACCAACTGAACTACCGCTCCACATTTGACTCGACCACCGCTGGTTTCCCAGGGCGCGCGCTCCTAAAAGCGACTTGATTAAATGGCGGAGCGGACGGGACTCGAACCCGCGACCTCCGGCGTGACAGGCCAGCATTCTAACCAACTGAACTACCGCTCCACATTTAATTTTTTAGTTTTCCCTCCCTCTTGTGGGGTTTGAGAAAACAAGGCCCCCGATTTTGTCAGGGGCCAATTTGAAACTGGCGGAGCGGACGGGACTCGAACCCGCGACCTCCGGCGTGACAGGCCAGCATTCTAACCAACTGAACTACCGCTCCACACTTTCAAACTGTTACTGCAATGCTTAACTTGGTGGGTGCTGAGGGTTTCGAACCCCCGACCCTCTCCGTGTAAGGGAGACGCTCTACCGCTGAGCTAAGCACCCCAGCTGAGCCGCTTAGTTTACAGCGTCTTTCAGAGCTTTACCAGCCTTGAAGGCAGGATTTTTTGCAGCAGCGATTTTGATCTCTTCGCCGGTCTTCGGGTTACGGCCGGTGCGCGCAGCGCGCTCGCGAACCTGGAACGTACCGAAGCCCACCAGAGTCACGGCCTCACCCTTCTTCAGGGCCTTGGTGATCTCGGCGATGACGGCATCAACCGCACGGCCAGCTTCAGCCTTGGACAGGTCAGCAGCACCGGCAACGCCATCGATCAATTCGGTCTTGTTCATTCTGTAAAACTCCCTTTGCGGGTAATCCGCGGAATTATTTTGAGTGGCAGCCGTGCGTCCCCAAGACCCACGACCGCCGAAGAACCTGCAAACACGCCAGCAACAAGCTGCTGCTGCGTGAGTCGCACTTTTATACCAGCGCCCCCCTACCCGCGCAAGCTGAAAAGC
This sequence comes from Stenotrophomonas sp. 610A2, assembly GCF_030549615.1. Taxonomy (NCBI): domain Bacteria; kingdom Pseudomonadati; phylum Pseudomonadota; class Gammaproteobacteria; order Lysobacterales; family Lysobacteraceae; genus Stenotrophomonas; species Stenotrophomonas pigmentata. The sequence continues at coordinate 1,273,563 of NZ_CP130832.1, read as the reverse complement.
CTTTATTGACGCGGGTTTCGAGGGGTTTTACGTTCACACTTCAGTGCTTGACGCGGGCCGTCGGAGCTGCCTTCGCCTTGCCGCGAACTGCGACACGCTGCGCACTTTTACCTGCTTTCTTCGGCGCCAGCGGGGTTGCCAGCGCGATATCCAGCACTTCGTCGATCCACTTCACCGGCACGATGGTCAGGTCGCGGGTGACGTTGGCCGGGATATCAGCCAGGTCCTTGCGGTTCTCGTCAGGGATGATCACGGTGCGGATGCCGCCGCGCAGCGCGGCCAGCAACTTCTCCTTGAGGCCGCCGATGGCGGTGACGCGACCGCGCAGGGTGATCTCACCGGTCATCGCCACTTCGGCCTTGACCGGCACCTTGGTCAGCGTCGACACCAACGAGGTCACCATCGCGATGCCTGCGCTGGGGCCGTCCTTCGGTGTGGCACCATCGGGCACGTGCAGGTGAACGTCGTGCTTCTGCAGGAAATCGACGTCGATGCCCAACGATTCGGCGCGCGCACGCACTACCGACAAGGCCGCCGTGGCGGATTCCTTCATCACGTTGCCAAGCTGCCCGGTCAAGGTCACCGAACCCTTGCCCGGAATCAGGGTGGATTCGATCTGCAGCAGGTCGCCACCGACTTCGGTCCAGGCCAGGCCGGTGACCAGGCCGATCTCGTTCTCTTCCTCGGCACGGCCGAAGTCGAAGCGCTGCACGCCCAGATACTTGTCCAGGTTCTTCGAATCCACCACCACCAGGGCCTTCGGCTTCTTGGCCGACTTCTTGGCGGCGGCCTTCTTCACCGGCTGCGGACCTGCGAGGGCAATTTCCTTCACCACCTTGCGGCAGATCTTGGCGATTTCGCGCTCAAGGTTACGCACGCCGGATTCGCGCGTGTAGTAACGCACGATGCCGCGGATTGCATCTTCCTCGATCGCCAGCTCTTCCGCCTTCAAGCCATTGGCCTTGAGCTGCTTGCCCAGCAGGTAGCGGGTGGCGATGTTGAGCTTCTCGTCTTCGGTGTAACCAGGGATGCGGATCACTTCCATGCGGTCCAGCAGCGGACCCGGAATATTCAGCGAATTGGAGGTAGCCACGAACATCACTTCGCTCAGGTCCAGATCGACCTCGAGGTAGTGATCGTTGAAGGCGTTGTTCTGTTCCGGATCCAGCACTTCAAGCAGCGCCGAGGACGGATCACCACGGAAGTCCATCGACATCTTGTCGATCTCATCGAGCACGAACAGCGGGTTCTTGCTGCCAACCTTGTTGAGGTTCTGCACGATGCGGCCCGGCATCGAACCGACGTAGGTCCGGCGATGGCCACGGATCTCGGCTTCGTCGCGCACACCACCCAGGCTCATGCGCACGAACTTGCGGTTGGTGGCCTTGGCGATGGACTGACCCAGCGAGGTCTTGCCCACGCCGGGCGGGCCGACCAGGCACAGGATCGGGCCCTTCATCTGCTTCACCCGCGACTGCACAGCAAGGTATTCAAGGATGCGATCCTTGACCTTGTCCAGGCCGTAATGGTCAGCATCCAGCGTGTCCTGCGCGACCTTGAGGTCCTTGCGGACCTTGGTGCGCTTCTTCCACGGCACGCCCAGCAGCCACTCAAGATAGTTGCGCACCACCGCGGCTTCGGCCGACATCGGTGACATCTGCTTGAGCTTGTTGAGTTCGTTCTTGGCCTTGGTCTCGACCGGCTTGGGCATCCCGGCTTCGGCGATCTTGCGCGCCAGTTCTTCCATCTCACCCGGCGCTTCATCCAGGTCACCCAGCTCTTTCTGGATGGCCTTCATCTGCTCGTTGAGGTAGTACTCGCGCTGGCTCTTCTCCATCTGCGATTTGACGCGGCCGCGGATGCGCTTTTCCAGCTGCTGCACGTCGATCTCGCCGTCGACCAGACCGACCAGCATTTCCAGTCGATCGCCGACCTGCAGGGTTTCCAGCAGCTTCTGCTTGTCGGCCAGGCGCACACCGATGTGCGCGGCGATGGTATCGGCCAGGCGCGTCGGTTCTTCGATGCCGGCCAGGGTCTGCAACAGCTCCGGCGGCAGCTTGCGGTTGGTTTTGACGTACTGCTCGAACAGCGACATCAGCGAACGGGCAATCGCCTCGATCTCACGCGGCTCGCGCGATTCGTCCGATTCGATTTCCACACCGTGGCCCTGCAGCGAGCCGTCCTGCTCATGGACCTTGTCCACGGCCACGCGCGACAGGCCTTCGACCAGCACCTTGATGGTGCCGTCGGGCAGCTTCAGCAACTGCAGCACCTGCGCCAGGGTGCCGACCGTGTACAGGTCAGCGGCCGCCGGGTCATCGGTTTCGGCCGACTTCTGCGCAAGCAGCAGGATGCGCTTGTCCGACTCCATCGCGCGCTCCAGCGCCTGCATGGACTTGTCGCGGCCCACGAACAGCGGGATGACCATGTGCGGGAACACCACCACGTCGCGTAGCGGCAGGACCGGCAGGTCGAGGACTTCGAGTTGGGACTGGGCCATGGGGGCTCCGAGATTCGGTGGAGGCTAAATAAAAAAGCCGATGGCCCCGTTATGGGGCCATCGGCGAGGTGTTGCAAGAGCTGTTGAAAGCTGAACGTGATCGGCGCAACCGCCTATTCACCTCAGTTCACCGGGGTTCACTCGCCAGAGGCGGTTTTGACCGGTTCCGGCTGGGTCTGGTAGACGATATAGGGCTCGGATTTGTTCTCGATCACCGACTCGTCCACGACCACCTTGCTGACGTTTTCCTGCGAGGGCAGCTCGTACATGGTGTCCAGCAGCACCGACTCGACGATGGTGCGCAGGCCACGGGCGCCGGTCTTGCGCTTGAGCGCCTTCTTGGCGATGGCCGACAGCGCATCGGGACGGAACTCCAGCTCCACGTTCTCCATCTCGAACAGCTTCTTGAACTGCTTGGTGATGGCGTTCTTGGGCTCGGTCAAGATCTGGATCAGGGCCGCTTCGTCCAGCTCTTCCAGGGTCGCGACCACCGGCAGGCGGCCAACGAATTCCGGGATCAGGCCGAACTTGATCAGGTCTTCCGGCTCGACTTCAGCCAGCACCTTACCCACTTCCTGCTTGCGCTCGGCGCTCTTCACCTTGGCACCGAAACCGATGCTGCTGGTATCGGTGGAACGGGCCTGGATCACCTTGTCGAGGCCGGCAAACGCGCCGCCGCAGATGAACAGGATGTTCTTGGTGTCGACCTGCAGGAATTCCTGCTGCGGGTGCTTGCGGCCGCCCTGCGGCGGAACGCTGGCCACGGTGCCTTCGATCAGCTTCAGCAGGGCCTGCTGTACGCCTTCGCCGGACACATCGCGGGTGATCGACGGGTTCTCGCTCTTGCGCGAGATCTTGTCGATTTCATCGATGTAGACGATGCCCTGCTGCGCCTTCTCGACGTCGTAGTCGCACTTCTGCAGCAGCTTCTGGATGATGTTTTCCACATCCTCGCCCACGTAACCGGCTTCGGTCAGGGTGGTCGCATCGGCCATGGTGAACGGCACGTTGAGCAGGCGCGCCAGCGTTTCGGCCAGCAACGTCTTGCCCGAACCGGTCGGGCCGACCAGCAGGATGTTGGACTTGGACAGCTCGACGTCGTCGCTCTTCTGACGGCTCTCGATGCGCTTGTAATGGTTGTACACCGCAACCGCCAGCGTGCGCTTGGCGCGGTTCTGGCCAATCACGTACTGGTCGAGCACCTCGAGGATCTCGCGCGGCTTGGGCAGCGAACTGCGCGCCGACTGCGCCTTTTCCTCAAGTTCCTCACGGATGATGTCGTTGCACAGCTCCACGCATTCATCACAGATGAACACGCTCGGGCCTGCGATCAGCTTACGGACTTCGTGCTGACTCTTGCCGCAGAACGAGCAGTACAGAATCTTGCCGCTGCTGTCCCCGGTACGACCTTGCCGGTCTTCGCTCATGCTTCGCTTACCCAGTTGCTTCCCCCTCTGAACAGGGGGTTCAAATTCGAGAATAGCACAGGGCCGGAAGGACACCAGTCCGGTTCCGACCCTGCAAATCAGGCCGATTTTTCTGGCCGTTCAACGTATCAGGAGGCCTGGATGCTCTCTTCCGGACGGCGCTCCAGCACCTGGTCCACCAGGCCGTAAGCCGCAGCCTCGGCCGCGCTCTTGAAGTTGTCACGCTCGGTATCGCGGGCGATGGTCTCCAGGTCCTGGCCGGTGTGCTTTGCCAGCACTTCGTTCAGGCGCGAACGCAGGGTGAGGATTTCACGGGCGTGGATGTCGATGTCCGTGGCCTGGCCCTGGTAGCCGCCGAGCGGCTGGTGGATCATCACGCGCGAGTTCGGCAGCGCGAAACGCTTGCCCGGCGCACCGGCAGCCAGCAACAGCGCGCCCATCGAGGCGGCCTGGCCAATGCAGGTGGTGCTCACGTCCGGCTTGATGTACTGCATGGTGTCGTAGATCGCCATGCCGGCAGTGACCACGCCGCCCGGCGAGTTGATGTAGATGCTAATTTCCTTCTCGGGGTTCTCCGACTCAAGGAACAGCAGCTGCGCCACCACAACGTTCGCCATGTGGTCGTCGATCGGACCGACCAGGAAAATCAGGCGCTCTTTGAGCAGGCGCGAATAGATATCGTAGGCGCGCTCGCCGCGGCTGGTCTGTTCGACCACCATCGGAACCATGTTCAGAGCTTTGGTTCGGTTGTCCATTACGTGAGGCACCTATTTTGGGAGGGAACTCCCCGCGCCGCAGCGCGGGGATGAAACACCGCCAGCTTACTGGCGGATGGCTTCCTGGAACGTCAAGGCCTGCTCGGTGTGCTGGGCACGCTCGGCGATCCAGTCGATGACCTGCTCTTCCATCACGCGGTTCTGCAGGCCAGCCATAAGCTGGGGATCATTGCGGTACATCTCAATGACCTGCTCCGGCTCTTCGTAGGTCGAAGCGATCAGGCGCATGGTTTCGTTCAGGCGCTTCGGGTCCAGGCGCAGCTCGTTCTTGCGGGCCACTTCGCCGACCAGCAGGCCAACCAGCACGCGCTTGGAAGCGGCGTCCTTGAAGCCTTCATGGGCATCGGCCGGCACTTCGCCCGGGTTGCCGCCCTGGCGACGGATGGCATCGATCTGCTGGGCCAGCATCGAGCGGGCTTCGCCCTCGACCAGACGCGGCGGCAGCTCGACCGAGGAATAGGCGGCGATCAGCTGCTCACCCACTTCGCGGCGCAGGCGGTTCATCAGTGCGCCCTTGAGCTCGCGCTCCAGGTTGGAACGGATGTCGGCGCGGAACTGCTCCACGTCGCCGTTCTTCACGCCGAAGCTCTTGATGAAGGCGGCATCGACTTCCGGCATGTCCTGCTCGGACACTTCAACCGCCTTGACGGTGACCTGCACGGTCTTGCCAGCCAGGGCCGGCACGCGCCAGTCGGCCGGGAATTCGACGTCCAGGGTCTTTTCTTCACCCTTGGCCAGGCCGACCAGGCCCTTTTCGATCTGCTCGAACATCATGCCCTGGCCGATGATGATGGTGCCCTTCTCGACACCCTCGGCCGGCAGACGCTCGTCGCCAGCCTGCGACCAGGTTTCCAGGCCGACCAGGTCGCCTTCCTGGGCGCCGCGTGCAACCGGCTTCCAGGTGCGGCGCTGGGCGCGCAGGTTCTCGATCATCTGGTCGATGTCGGCATCGCTGATTTCGGCACTGTGGCGCACGACGGTCAGCTTGGTGACGTCGACGTCGCCGAAGTCCGGGATCAGCTCAACGGTGGCAACGAAGTCGAACTCGCCTTCGCCAGCCTTGTCGATGCGCGGGTTACCGGCAATGCGCAGCTCGTGCTGGCGCAGGGCGGCATCAAAGGTCTCGCGCAGCAGGCCGTCCAGCGCCTCGGCGCGCACCTGCGGGCCAAAACGCTGCTCGATCACCTTGGCCGGCACCTTGCCCGGGCGGAAACCCTTGATGCGCGCGGTACGCGCGATTTCGCCCAGACGGCCGCTGATATGCCCCTGCAGACGCTCTTCCGGCAGCGAGAAGCTCAGGCGGCGTTCCAGATTGCCGGTGGATTCGATCGAAGCTTGCATGTTGACTCCTGCCACCGGCGGCAACCGCCCCGGTTCGATGTGATGGATGAAACGGTTGTAGGGCGCGGTTATGCACCGCAGCCCTTTAGTTTGGCCGATATCGCCCGTGGCCGCCAGCGGGCAGACCCATACAGGTTGTCTGCAGGTTGTCTGAAGGGACCCGGAGTGGGCAAAGAACACCACTCACTGGTGCGAAAGGGGGGACTCGAACCCCCACGCCTTGCGGCACTGGAACCTAAATCCAGGGCGTCTACCAATTCCGCCACTTTCGCAATACTGACTCAGCACGGCATTGTTGCAGGAGCGCCGACAAAGCGGAAGCCAAGCGCGTCTGCGCGCTGGTCCAACCATCAACACCTGAACAATGACCTGGCGGCATGCCGCCCTGGCTAAGAAAAAAGCCGCCAGATTTCTCCAGCGGCTTTCAAATTTGGTGGGCTGTCAAGGATTCGAACCTTGGACCTATTGATTAAGAGTCAACTGCTCTACCAACTGAGCTAACAGCCCTGAAACTTCGAGGTGAATCTTACACTACAAGAGTGTTTTCCGCACCCGCCCAAAACACCGGGCTTACATAAAAAGAGAAAGCCGCTGGATTGCTCCAACGGCTTTCTTGATTTGGTGGGCTGTCAAGGATTCGAACCTTGGACCTATTGATTAAGAGTCAACTGCTCTACCAACTGAGCTAACAGCCCTGAAAATCAGGAGGCGAATAATGCCGCAACCTGGTTTTTTTTGCAAGCCCGGATTCTACTCCGAAGCCTCGAAACAGTGGGGTGGCTGAGGGGATTCGAACCCCCGACCACCGGAATCACAATCCGGTACTCTAACCAACTGAGCTACAGCCACCACTGAAACCTTGCTACCTACCGCTTGCACCCGATGGTGCGCCCGACAGGAATCGAACCTGTAACCGCCGGCTTAGAAGGCCGGTGCTCTATCCAGTTGAGCTACGGGCGCTCTGACCGGATTGTCGCACTCCAACACGCGCTTGGTGCGTTGGATGGTCGGGGTAGAGGGATTCGAACCCCCGACATCCTGCTCCCAAAGCAGGCGCGCTACCAGACTGCGCTATACCCCGGCGGTGAATCCTTCCGATGCCCCGGAAAGGTCGGCTATTGTGGGAAGAACGCGCCTATCTGTCAACGGTAAATTTCACTTTGTTTGAATTGGGTATGCTGGTGGTCGATTCCCGCCCACTTCATAGCAACGGAGCATTGCATGCGCAGCGGCAACCCTGCCCTTTCCGAATCCACCTTCCTCGACCTTGGCAGCGGCAGCGTGGTGTCACGCGGCGCCGATGCGATGAGCATCAACGGCACCGTCAACAAGACCGGCATCCTGTTGCTGCTGGCCGCGCTGACCGCGGCGTTTGCCTGGAACGGCACCATCAGCGACAGCGGCGAGCTGCTGCCGGCAGCCAAGCTCTACATGTGGGGCGGCCTGATCGTCGGCTTCATCCTGTCGCTGGTGACCATTTTCAAGAAGACCTGGGCACCGGTCAGCGCCCCGCTGTATGCACTGGCGGAGGGCCTGTTCCTGGGCTCGATCTCGGCCATCTACGAAGCGCGCTTCAACGGCATCGTGTTCCAGGCGGTGATCCTCACGTTCGGCACGCTGTTCGCGCTGCTGTTCGCCTACCGCAGTGGCCTGATCAAGGCCACCGAGAACTTCAAGCTGGGCGTGGTCGCAGCCACCGGCGGCATCGCCCTGGTGTACCTGGCAACCATCGTGCTGGGCCTGTTCAACATCAATATCCCCTTCATCCACGAGTCCGGCCTGATCGGTATCGGCTTCAGCCTGTTCGTGGTGGTGATCGCCGCACTGAACCTGGTGCTGGATTTCGACTTCATCGAGAGCGGCGTGGAAGCCGGCGCACCGAAGTACATGGAGTGGTACGGCGCGTTCGGCCTGATGGTCACCCTGGTGTGGTTGTACATCGAGTTCCTGCGCCTGCTGTCGAAGCTGCAGTCGCGCAACTGAGGCTGTTGCAAGCTGCGCAGCAAGGGCGCCCATTGGGCGCCCTTGCTGTTTTGTAGTGCCGAGCCATGCTCGGCAATGGCATTACCGATAAGGCCCCTGCCGAGCATGGCTCGGCACTACATCAACAAAAACGGAGCGCTTGCGCGCTCCGTTTTCTGTACCAGCAACTACCGCAGCCGCACTCAGAGACGGCTGGCGATGGCCTGGGCGAAGCCCATGGTGGTGCCGGTGCCGCCCAGGTCGCCGGTCAGCGAATCCTTGGCTTCCATCGTGGCAACGATGGCCTTGCGCAGGCGCTCGGCGTTTTCCGGCTGGCCGACGTGGTCCAGCATCTGTGCAGCACCCAGCAGCAGGGCGACCGGGTTGGCCTTGCCCTGGCCAGCGATGTCCGGCGCGGTGCCGTGCACGGCTTCGAAGATGGCTGCGTCAACGCCGATGTTGGCACCCGGGGCCAGACCCAGGCCGCCGACCAGACCAGCACACAGGTCGGAGATGATGTCGCCGAACAGGTTGGTGGTGACGATGATGTCGAACTGCTCCGGACGCATCACCAGCTGCATGCAGGCGTTGTCGACGATCATTTCCTGGAACTCGATTTCCGGATACTTGGCGGCGACTTCGCGCGCCACGTCCAGGAACAGGCCCGAGGTCGACTTGATGATATTGGCCTTGTGCACGGCGGTGACCTTCTTGCGGCCGGTGCTCTTGGCCAGCTCGAAGGCGTAACGCACGATGCGCTCGGAGCCCTTGCGGGTGATGCGGGTGCCGGAGAACGCGGTCTCGCCGTCGGCCGACACTTCCTGGCCTTCGGCCAGGTAGGCGCCTTCGGTGTTCTCACGCACCGTGATCATGTTGATGTTCTCGTAGCGCGACTTGGTGTTCGGGAACGAGATGGCCGGGCGCACGTTGGCGTACAGGTCGAACTGGCGACGCAGGGCAACGTTGATCGAGCTGAAACCGCCACCGACCGGCGTAGTCAGCGGGCTCTTCAGGGCGACCTTGTTCTTCTTGATCGATTCCAGGGTGGAAGCCGGGATCAGCTCACCGTGCTTTTCCAGCGCGGCCAGGCCAGCGTCGGCGAACTCATAGCTCAGGCCAGCGCCCAGCTTGTCCAGCACGAACAGGGTGGCGTCCATGATTTCCGGGCCGATGCCATCGCCACGGATGACGGTGATTGTCTGCGTCATTTCTAGGTATTCCGAACAGGGAGGAGGAATGCGCCATCCGGCTGCCCGGAACCCGGCGCGATTGAAAAGGTTTCAACTGTCAATTATGCCTGATCAGCCGCGCCAGCCCCAACTGGACAAAGGTCTGGGGTTCAGCTGTGCTCGTGTCCGGCCGGTGCCTCGGCGGCGCCGTTCTCGAGCTGGTCGAGGAAATCCACCGCCCGCCGCAGGTGCGGGATGACGATCGAGCCGCCCACCACCAGGCCTACGGAGAAGGTCTCGAAGAACTCCTCGCGGCTGACCCCGGCCTCCTTGCACTGGGCCACGTGGTAGCTGATGCAGTCATCGCAGCGCAGCACCATCGAGGCGACCAGGCCCAGCAGCTCCTTGGTCTTCACGTCCAGCGCGCCGGCCTGGTAAGTCTGGGTGTCGAGCGCGAAGAAGCGCCGCACCACCTGGTTCGGCTCGGCGAGGATGCGCTGGTTCATGCGCTGGCGGAATTCGGTGAATTCGGCCAGGCGGTCCTTCTCGGTCCCGGCGCTCATGCGCCCTGCCCGGCCAGCAACGGCTCCAGCTTGCCCGCGCGGTGCAGCGCCATCATGTCGTCGTAGCCGCCCACATGAACGTCGCCGACGAAGATCTGCGGCACGCTGGTGCGCTTGGTCAACGCCATCATTTTCTCGCGCTCGGCCGAATCCAGGTCGATCCGGACCTCGGTCCAGGACTGGTTCTTGCTCTTCAGGAAATTCTTGGCCGCTACGCAATACGGGCAGACGGCGGTGGAGTAGATGGTGATCTCCGGTGCACCGGCGCTGGTTGAAGTTGTCACAACGAAACTCCTGAGTGGAAACATTGTCTGTATATGGTACCGGCCGTGCGGATTTTCGATGCCACCGGCAGAACACAGCGGGTTAACCTGCGCTTCACACCGGCGCCCCGCTTCCCCGTCATCCTCCGCCCTGTCACTACCCGGAGTCACCGCTTGCGCAACCTGCTGCTTGCCACCGCCATAACCCTGGCCCTGGCCACCCCGCTGTCCCGTGCCGACGACAGCAAGCTGCCCGACATCGGTTCGTCGGCCGGCGAGCTGCTGACCCCGGCGCGGCAGGCGGAGTACGGCGGCATGATGCTGCGCGAGCTGCGCAACTATGGCTACCTGCTGGATGACCCGCTGGTCAATGACTGGCTCAGCACCATGGGCACCCGACTCGGCTCCAACAGCGCGCAACCGCAGCAGAAGTACACGTTCTTCATGATGAAGGACCGCCAGATCAATGCGTTTGCCACATTGGGCGGCTACATCGGCATGAATGCCGGCCTGGTCCTCACCGCCGAGCGCGAGGACGAGGTGGCGGCGGTGCTGTCGCACGAAATCTCGCACGTCACCCAGCAGCACGTGCTGCGCGGGGTGGAGCGCGCGCAGCGTGACCAGATCCCGATCCTGCTTGGCATGCTGGCAGCGGTGGTCGCCGCCCAGCAGGCCGGCGGCAACTCCTCCGGCGACGCCACCATGGCTGCGATCACCTCGGGCATGGGGCTGATGCAGCAGCGCCAGATCAACTTCACCCGTTCCAACGAATCCGAGGCCGACCGCCTCGGCATCCGCACCCTGGCCCGCAGCGGCTATGACGTGGACGCGATGGCCGGCTTCTTCGAGCGCATGTCGGCGGCGATGCGGGGCAACGAGGGCGGCTACTCCACGCCGGACTTCCTGCGCACCCACCCGGTCAACATCACCCGCATCAGCGAAGCCAAGGCCCGCGCCGAGCAGATGAAGAAGGACACGGTGCTGCTGACCACGCAGACCCCGACCGGGGTCCTGCAGGAGCGCGTCGATCCTTCCGCACCCGATACCAGCAGCAGCCCGCTGAGCGGCGGCAACCCGCTGCTGCCGGCCGGCCTGCAGCTCTCGCTGCCCGGCAACAGCCTGCCGCGTGGCCCGACCGGCCAGTTCGATTGGGCCCGCGAGCGCCTGCGCGTGCTCAGCGCGACCACCCCGTCGGAGCTGGTGCGCGAGTACGAAGGCCTCAAGCGCAGCCAGAAGAACGGCCTGACCGACCCGCAGCGCTACGGCGTGGCCATCGCCCGCCTGCGTGATGGCGGCGCCAGTGGCGTAACCCAGGCCCTTCCGGAACTGCAGCAGTTGCTGCAGGAATACCCGGACAACCTGTGGGTGAACTTGGCCCTGGGCGAGGCCGAATCGCGTAGCGGTCGCCATGAAGATGCCAACACGCGCTTCGACACCCTGCTCAAGCGCCTGCCGCAGAGCCGGCCGGTGGCATTGACCTACGCGCGCATCCTCAATGAACAGGGCGGCGTCGCTGCCGGCCAGCGCGCGCAGGCCATGCTGCGGCCGCTGCTGGCCCGTTCGAGTGACGACCCGGTGTTCCAGGCCACCTTCGCCCGCGCCAGCGAACTGGCCGGCGACAGTACCCGCGCCAGCGAGGCCTATGCCGAAGCCGCCTATCTGAATGGCCGTCCCGAGCAGGCCTTGATCCAGTTCCAGGCCCTGCTCAAGCAGCCCGGACTGGATTACGTGAGCCGCTCGAGGGTGGATGCGCGTATCGAATCAATCATGCCGACCGTGCTGGAAATGCGCCGGCTCGGCGTGCACGACCCGGAAATGTCACGAAAGTGAACCTGCCCGCGACAAATTGACGGGTTTGGCGCTCGCCCATGTCACAAACCCGTCATCAAACCGTAGTCTACTGAGCACATCCCTTATTGATGGGCATTCCGGTAGGCGCCACGTGCAGAAACGTATCCTGATTGTCGATGACGAACCCGCGATCCGTGACATGGTCGCCTTCGCCCTGCGCAAGGGTGAGTACGACCCGGTCCATGCCGGCGACGCACTCGAAGCGCAGACCGCCATTGCCGACCGGGTACCGGACATGATCCTGCTGGACTGGATGCTGCCCGGCACCAGCGGCCTGGAGCTGGCCCGCCGCTGGCGCAAGGAAGTCCTGACCCGCGATGTGCCGATCATCATGCTCACCGCACGCGGTGAAGAAAATGATCGCGTCGGCGGCCTGGAAGCCGGCGTCGACGACTATGTGGTCAAGCCGTTCTCGGCGCGCGAGCTGTTGGCACGCATCCGTGCGGTGATGCGCCGCACCCGCGACGATGACGAGGATGGCAGCGTCGGCGTTGGCAACATCCGCATCGATGGCGCTGCGCACCGCGTATTTGCCGGTGACGTGCCGGTGCCGATCGGCCCCACCGAATACCGCCTGCTGCACTTCTTCATGACCCACCCGGAGCGCGTCTATACCCGCTCGCAGTTGCTGGATCATGTCTGGGGTGGCAGCGTCTATGTCGAGGAACGCACCATCGACGTGCACATCCGTCGACTGCGCAAGACGCTGGAGCCGTTCGGCGCCGAGAACATGGTGCAGACCGTGCGCGGCGCCGGTTACCGCTTCTCCGCAGCCACCTGAATCACTGCGGCCGCATGGCCGCAGGCAATGCCATAACCGCAACACCCCTCCGTAGCCCCGACGGATCCATCCAGCAACACCGAGAGTGCAATGCCCCGCCAATTCCGATCTGCCTGGTTGAAGACGCTGGCCACCGTGGCCGCGCTGCTGTTGCTGGCATGGGGGCTGGGTGCGTTGTTGGGCCATCCCGCGCTGACCGTGGCGATCACCGCCATGGCCATCCTGACCTGGCACTACTGGCGCCTGCGCCAGCTGTTGCTGCGGTTGACCGCTCGCCAGCGCTGGGACACGCCGCAAGGCGTTGGTGTCTGGAACGAACTGGACCGCCTGCTTTCACGCAACCAGCAGGAAATGCGCGCGCGCAAGCGCCGCCTGGTCGAGATGCTGCGCAGCTACCGCGCCGCCGCCGCCGCGCTGCCTGATGCGGTAGTGGTGGTCGACCGCAACACCCAGCGCGTGCAGTGGTTCAATGAAGCCGCCACCGCCCTGCTTGGCCTGCAGCACCCCGCCGACATGGAAGCTGCGCTGGTGCCGCGCCTGCAGCCGCTGCCGCTTGCGCATTGGCTGGCCGGTGGGCGCAATGCCGAACCGATCCTGGATGCCAACTCGCCGGTCGATCCCGCCATCCGCCTGCATATGCGCTTGATCCCGTACTCGGATCACCATTGGCTGCTGGTCGCGCGTGATGTGACCAAGCTGCTGCATCTGGAACAGGTACGCCGCGACTTTGTTGCCAACGTCTCGCACGAGCTGCGCACGCCGTTGACCGTGGTGCATGGCTACCTCGACATGATGGACCCGGAAGACTTCCCCGATACCGGTCCGATGCTGTCGGAGATGCGCAAGCAATCGCAGCGCATGGCACAGCTGGTCGAAGACCTGCTGACCCTGTCGCGGCTGGAATCGCAGCAGCACGCCGAGTTGGAAACGGTGAGCATGACCTCGATGCTGGCCTCGTTGCGGCGTGAGGCCGAAGCACACAGCCAGGGCCGCCATACGATCACGGTTGAAGACCAGGCCGGGGTGGACCTGGCAGGCTCCAACAAGGAGCTGCACAGTGCCTTCTCCAACCTGCTGACCAATGCCGTGCGTTACACACCAGCCGGTGGCCGCATCAGCCTGACCTTCAGCCGCGAGGGCAACGGCGCGGTGCTGGCGGTCACCGACACCGGCTATGGCATTCCGGCCAATCACCTGCCGCGATTGACCGAACGCTTCTACCGGGTTTCCAGCAGCCGTTCGCGCGAAAGCGGCGGCACCGGCTTGGGCCTGTCCATCGTCAAACACATTTTGGGCCTGCACCAGGCACGCCTGGAGATCCGCAGCGAAGTCGGCCAGGGCAGCACCTTTGCCTGCCACTTCGACGCCGAGCATGTACGCCCGCGCAATGCATCCCCCTCGCCCCTGTCCATGGAAGACTTTCCGGCATGACCCCTCCTCCGCCCCTCGCCACTCCCGTCGTCGGCCCCGATCCCCTGCGTGATCCGGCGTTGTACATCAACCGGGAACTGTCACAGCTGGATTTCAATTTCCGCGTGCTGGCACAGGCGATGGATGAGCAGGTGCCATTGTTGGAGCGGCTGCGCTTCCTGTGCATCTCCTGCACCAACCTGGATGAGTTCTTCGAGATCCGCGCCGCCGCGGTCCGCCATGCACAGGAATTCGGCCTGCCGCCGGCACCGGATGGGATGAGCCCGCAGGCCATCCTCAATGCCATCCATGACCGCGCCGCCGAACTGGTGGACCAGCAGTACCGCTGCTGGAACCAGGTACTGCGCCCGGCCCTGGGCGAAGCTGGTGTCGGCATCCTCGCCAACAAGACCTGGACGCCGCGCCAGCGCCGCTGGCTGCGCGCCTATTTCCGCAACGAGATCATGCCGGTGCTGTCGCCGCTCGGCCTGGACCCGTCGCACCCGTTCCCGAAGATCCTCAACAAGTCGCTGAACATCGTGGTCGTGCTCAAGGGCACCGACGCCTTCGGCCGCGCCGGCCATCTGGCGCTGGTGCGTGCACCACGTTCGCTGCCGCGCATCATCCAGCTGCCGGAGTCGCTGGGCGGCCCGCAGAACTTCGTGCTGTTGTCTGCAGTGTTGTCGGCCTTCGTCGACGAGCTGTTCCCGGGCATGGATGTGCAGGGTGCCTACCAGTTCCGCGTCACCCGCAACTCCGAGTTGGTGGTGGACGAGGAAGAAGTGGAGAACCTGGCGCTGGCGCTGCGCGATGAGCTGGTCGACCGCGGCTATCGCCCTGCGGTGCGGCTGGAGATCGCCCATGACTGCCCCAAGCCCATCATGCAGACCCTGCTGCAGAATTTCGGCCTGTCCGAAAACGCGGCCTACCGCATCGATGGCCCGGTCAACCTCAACCGCGTGATCCAGGTGTATGACCTGCTGCAGCGCGCGGACCTGAAGTACCCGCCGATGACCCCGCGCGTGTTCAAGTCGCCGGAAGGCATCTTCGAGACCGCCGCGCAGGGCGACGTGCTGCTGCACCATCCGTTTGATTCCTTCAGCACCGTGCTGGAGTTGATCCGCGAAGCCGCGGTCGATCCCAATGTGCTGGCGATCAAGCAGACCCTGTACCGCACCGGCAAGGACTCGGGGATTGTCGAGGCGCTGATCCTGGCTGCACGCAACGGCAAGGACGTCACCGTCGTGGTCGAGCTGCGCGCGCGTTTCGATGAAGAGGCCAACCTCGGCCTGGCCGATCGCCTGCAGGATGCCGGCGTGCAGGTCGTCTACGGTGTGGTCGGCTACAAGACCCACGCCAAGATGCTGCTGATCGTGCGCCGCGAAGGCCGCAAGCTGCGCCGCTACGTGCACCTGGGCACAGGCAATTACCACAGCGGTACCGCCCGCGCGTACACCGACCTGAGCCTGATCACCGCCGATCCGGACATCGGCAACGATGTGCACCTGCTGTTCCAGCAGCTCTCCGGGCTGGCCCCGAAGATGAAGCTCAAGTGCCTGCTGCAATCACCATTCACCCTGCACGCGGGCCTGATCAAGCGCATCGAGCGCGAGACCAGGTTGGCGCTGGAAGGCAAACCAGCGCGCATCATCGCCAAGATGAACGCCCTCAACGAGGCACAGGTGATCCGCGCCCTCTACGCCGCTTCGCAGGCCGGCGTGCAGATCGACCTGATCGTGCGCGGCGCCTGTACCCTGCGCCCCGGCGTGGAAGGCGTATCGGACAACATCCGCGTGCGCTCGATCGTCGGTCGCTTCCTCGAACACAGCCGCGTCTACTGGTTCGGCAACAATGGCGCGCCCGAGCTGTACTGCGCCAGCGCCGACTGGCTGGAGCGCAACCTGCTGCGTCGCGTGGAGACCTGCTTCCCGATCCTGGACACCGATCTGTCCCGGCGCATCTACCGCGAAGTACTGCAGAACTACCTGGACGACAACCTCAATGCCTGGGACCTGCAGGAAGACGGCCGCTACATCAAGTGCGAGCCCGCACCCGGCCAGCCGCCACATTCGGCGCAACAGGCATTGATGGAAGGGCTGTAGGCAACAGCCACCGGGAACAGATGGAAGAGCCAGTGCAACAGCGGGCACCGCCCGCTTTCACTGGTTCCTACGTGGGCGACCGTTAGCGTCTGGGCCACCTGTCGCAGACCGCGTCGCCACTGGTTCCCGGATCCCACATCTATGTCCCTGGTTACTTCATCCGCTACCATTCCGTCATGCCCCAGTCTTCCCTGACCCCACCGCCCCTGCAGGACGGCGACCTGCTGGCCGCCATCGACCTGGGTTCCAACAGTTTCCACATGGTCATCGCGCGCTACCTGCTCGGGCAGCTACGGGTGGTGGACCGCCTGCGCGAAACCGTGCGCATGGCCGACGGCCTGGATGGCAAGGGTGGCCTGTCGCCCGAAGCCCGCCAGCGCGCGCTGGAATGCCTGGCCCGCTTCGGCCAGCGCATCCGCAACATCCCGCCCTACCGCGTGCGTGCGCTGGCCACCAATACCGTGCGCCAGCTGCGCTCGCCGCTGTCATTCCTGATGCCGGCCGAAACCGCGCTCGGCCACGCCATCGAAGTGGTCAGCGGCCGCGAGGAAGCGCGCCTGATCTACCTTGGTGTTGCCCATGCACAGCCGCCCAAGCCCAACCAGCACCGGCTGGTGATCGACATCGGCGGCGGCTCCACCGAATTCATCATCGGCCAGGGCATGCAGACGCTGGAACGCGAAAGCCTGCAGGCCGGCTGCATCGCCAGCACTCGGCGCTTCTTTCCCGGCGGCAAGCTGAGCAAGAAGCGCTGGAAGGACGCACTCACCGAGATCGGCGCCGAGTTCCAGCCCTTCGCCAACAAGTACAAGGCACTGGGCTGGCAGGAAGCACTGGGCTCGTCCGGCACCCACAAGGCGATCAGCGAGATCTGCGCGGCGATGAAGCTGAGCAAGGGCGCGATCACCGCTGAAGCGCTTCCGCAGCTGCGCGAAGAACTGCTGCGCGCCAAGAACATCAACGAGATCGAACTGCCGACGCTGTCCAACGAGCGCCGCCCGATCATCGCAGGCGGCGTGCTGGTGCTGGAAGCCGCCTTCCAGGCGCTGGGCCTGCAGAAGCTGCTGGTCAGCAAGGCGGCGATGCGCGAGGGCATCCTCTACGACATCATGGGCCGCGCCAACGACAACGATCCACGCGACGAGTCGGTGGCCGCGCTCACCCAGCGCTACGCCATCGATGAGAACCAGGCACAGCGCGTGGAAGCCACCGCGCAGCGTCTGTTCGAACAGGTGTCCGACGCCTGGAAGCTGGATGTCGACGATGCCCGCATGCTCGGCTGGGCCGCACGCCTGCACGAGCTGGGCTTGATGATCGCGCACAGCGGGTATCACACCCACGGCAGCTACGTGATCGAGCATTCGGATATCGCCGGCTTCTCACGCCAGGAACAGCAGATGCTGGCGGCACTGATCCGCACCCATCGTCGCGGCATTCCCAAGAGCGCTTTCGAAGCCCTGCCCGAGCGTCTGTTGCTGCCGGCCAAGCGCACGGCGGCAATTCTGCGACTGGCAGTGCTGCTGCACCGCGCGCACGAATCGGACCCGATCCCGACCCTGGAACTGTCCGTCGACGGCAATGCCCTGTCGCTGATCCTGTCCAAGGACTACATCGACGCCCGTCCGCTGCTGCGTGCGGATCTGGTCGGCGAGGCTGAAGGCATGACCGGCCTGGGCATCAGCTTCCGGCCGTTCGTGGCCTGAGCGGCCCCTGCCATACCCTTACTGGCGCTCGCGCCCACGCTGGACAAACCAAAACCACGGCCCTTCGCAGGCCGTGGTTTTCGTCATTCAGGGCCGTCATAAAGCAGTCAGATCACCGTAACAGGTGCTTCATCGGCTACGCGCATCCTCGCCAAAAACCGGGAGCCAGCCATGCGCTTTGCGATCGTCACCGAGACCTATCCGCCGGAGGTCAATGGCGTTGCCTTGACCGTGCAGGGACTGGAACACGGCCTGCGCAAACGCGGCCACGACGTCGATGTCGTGCGCCCACGCCAGCAGCAGGACAGCAGCGGCGCCAGCCACGAACTGCTGGTACGCGGTGCCGGCCTGCCGCGTTATCCCGGCCTGCGCTTTGGCCTCCCGGCCCCATTGCAGCTCGCGCGGCAGTGGCAACAACAACGCCCGGATGCAATCTACGTGGCCACGGAAGGCCCGTTGGGATGGTCGGCAATGCGCACCGCGCGGCGCCTGGGCATTCCGGTCGCCTCCGGCCTGCATACCCGTTTTGATGAATACCTGCCCGACTACGGCGCTGCATGGCTGCAGGCCACCGCACTGCGCTGGATGCGCCGTTTCCACAATCAAGCAGAAGCCACCTTGGTCCCCACCCGCGAGTTGCAGCAGTTCCTCCAGCACAATGGCTTTTCAAAGGCGCGGCTGCTGGCGCGTGCGGTGGATGGCAGCCAGTTCGACCCCAACAAGCGCGACGATGCCTTGCGAGCGGACTGGGGCATCGAAGGCGAAGGCTTTGCGGTGATCCATGTTGGCCGCATCGCTGCGGAAAAGAACCTGGGGCTGGCTATCAAGGCCTTCCGCCGCATCCAGCAGCAGCGCCCGAAGGCGCGTTTCGTGTGGGTCGGCGACGGCCCGATGCGCGAGAAGCTGGCCGAGCAGAACCCCGACTTCATCTTCTGCGGCGTGCAGCGCGGCGAGGCGCTGGCACGGCATTTCGCCAGCGGTGATCTGTTCCTGTTCGCCAGCCGCAGCGAGACCTTCGGCAATGTCACCCTCGAGGCCATGGCCAGCGGCGTGGCGACGGTGGCCTTCAACTACGGCGCGGCGCGCGAGCATCTGCGTAGCGGCCACAGCGGCGTGGCAGTGGACAACGATGAGAACTTCATCGCCGCCGCCGTACAGCTGGCCAACGATGACGAAATGCGCAGCACCCTCGGCGCTAATGCCAGCCGCGCGATGCAGCGCCTGCATCCAGAGCAGGTAGTCGCCGAGTTCGAAACCCTGCTCAGCGAACTGGCCTCGCGGAGACGCTGCCATGCGATTGCTGCCGCCTGAAGGAATCGCCGCGCGCGAGGCACGCTGGTGCCGGCGGGCAAACCGCTACGGCCGCCGCCGCGGCATCCGCCGCCTGTTCTCGGTGCTGAGCCGGCTCGGTGACGGCGTGTTCTGGTACATGCTGATGGGCGCGCTGGTGCTGGCCGATGGCCTGGACGGCCTGCAGGCGTCCGCGCACATGGCCGCCACCGGCGTGCTGGCACTGACCCTGTACAAGCTGCTCAAGCGCTGGACCCGGCGGCCGCGCCCGTTCGCCGCCGACCTGCGCATCCGCGCCTGGGTGGCGCCGCTGGATGAATACAGCTTCCCTTCGGGCCACACGCTGCATGCGGTGTCGTTCACCGTGGTGGCGCTGGCCTATTACCCCTGGCTGGCCCCGCTGCTGCTGCCCTTCACCCTCGGCGTAGCACTGTCGCGGGTGGTGCTGGGGCTGCATTACCCCAGCGATGTGCTGGCCGCTACCGCCATCGGCGTGCTGCTGGGCACGGGCTCGCTGCAGTTGTTGCCGCTGCTCGCAGGCTGATCAGGCTCTACAATGCGGGCATGACAACGCTGTTCATCTCCGACCTGCACCTGGACCCCAGCCGTCCAGCCATCACTGAACTGTTCCTCGACTTCCTGCGCGGCGAAGCGCGGCAGGCCGAGGCGCTGTACATCCTGGGCGACCTGTTCGAAGCATGGATCGGCGATGACACGCCCTCCAGCGCTGCCGATGCGGTCGCGCTGGCCTTGCGTGAAGTCAGCGATGCCGGTGTGCCGGTGTACTTCATCCGTGGCAACCGCGACTTCCTGCTCGGCAACGACTACGCCGCCCGTGCCGGCATGCGCATCCTGCCGGATCCTTCGGTGATCACGCTGTACGGCAAGCCGGTGCTGTTGCAGCACGGCGACCTGTTGTGCACCGATGATGTCGCCTATCAGGCCTTCCGTGCACAGACCCGCAACCCGGCCTTCATCGCCCAGTTCCTGTCGCAGTCGCTGGAAGCACGCGTGGCCTTCGCACAGAAAGCCCGTGCCGCCAGCCAGGCCCATCAATCGGAAATGAAGCAGGACGACAAGGCAACGTTTGAGACCGTCACTGACGTCGCGCCTGCCGAGGTTGTTGCCACGTTCCAGCGTTATGGCGTGCACACGATGATCCACGGCCACACCCACCGCCCGGCGATCCACACCGTGAACGCCGGCGAGCACAGCTTCACCCGCATCGTGCTCGGTGACTGGTACGAGCAGGGCTCGGTGTTGCGCGTGGATGCGGATGGGTTCCGACTGGAAGCGCTAGGCTGACGCTACTTGTAGGAGCGGCGTCAGCCGCGAAGCTGCCACAAAAAGAACCGCCAGATATGGCTGCGATCGCAGACCTGTTTGGCGGTTTTTGCATTTGTGGCTTCGCGGCTTATGCCGCTCCTACAAGGTGCGGCCAGACATTTTGCAGGAGCGGGGTGAGCCGCGAAGCTGGTACAAAAAAACCGCCTAGCATGGCTGCGATTGCAGACCTGTTTGGCGGTTTTTGCATTTGTGGTTTCGCGGCTTACGCCGCTCCTACAACCAGCATTGGTCAGGGGGCTTCCACCGGCACCGACGGGTCGCGGGCGCAGCCCTTGAAGGTGTCCTTGCCCAGCACGAATTCGGCGGTGAATGGATGCTTCAGGTCGGACATGCCGTCCGAGCACTCGGCACGCTGCAAGGTCAGCCGGAATGCCTCCTTGCCTTCCCCGCCCTGCACTACCAGCAAGCCATCCTGCAGCTCGCGGCTGCCTTCCAGATGCAGCGGGCTGGCCTGGGTTTCCGGCGTGCTGTAGTCGAGCTTGGCACCATCCACGCGCACACCCCAGAACGGCTCGGTACCCGAGGCCTGCACGATGACCGGGAAATCATCCTTGGCAGCGGCTGCGTCAGCCGCTGCGGCAGGCGCAACCGGGGCCGGCGCAGCAGCAGTGGAATCAGCCGCGGGCTTGGGCCCGTTACATGCCGACAAAGCCACCACCAGCGCGGCCAGCGTAAGAATCTGCTTCATTGTTGTCTCCTTGACTGCATCGTTGCCGATCGAGAACACACGGACATGCGACTCGACCTGATGATGGTGCATGCCTTTGCATCAATCCGTGAAATACACGGGATACGGCACGCCACATCTACCGAGCCGATGGTGGAATGCTGGCGAGCCGGCCGTCAATCAGACTCGACCCGAGTTGCAGGAATCGTTCATCGTTGATTTGTTCAATGCCAGCACAGGGAGCCATCACCAGTGCGCCGCCAGCGAGCTTCACTGCGGGCATTGCTCAACCGGCCTGTTCAACCAGATAGTCCAGTTCGTCTTCATCGAAACCGGCCAACAGGCGCGCTTCCAGGTTGAACGGCCCGCGCAGATAGCCACCGGCATACTCACCCAGCAGCTCTTTGAAACGTTTGCGCGGCTCGACACCAACGCGCGCGCAATACCAGTGGTACCAGCGCGTGCCGGCGGCAACGTGGGCCACCTCTTCGCGCAGGATCACCTCCAGTACGTCGGCGGTCATGGCATCACCCAGCGAACGCAGCTTGCTGATCATCGCCGGCGTCACATCCAGCCCACGTGCTTCCAGTACCCGCGGTACCAACGCCATGCGTGCCAAGCCGTCGTGCGCGGTCTTCTCGCACATTTCCCAGAGGCCGTTATGGGCGGGGAAATCGGCGTAGTCCTGACCATGCGCCAACAGCCGATCACGCAGCAACACGAAATGGCGTGACTCGTCATCGGCGCAGCTCACCCAATCGGCGTAGAAGCTACCCGGCAGGCCGCGGAAGCGATACACCGCATCCCAGGCCAGGTCGATGGCATTGAGTTCGATATGGGCGATGGCGTGGATGAAGGCGGCGCGGCCGTCCACGGAACCCAGACCACGACGAGGCAGGTCGCGCGGGTGTACCAGCACCAGTTGCGGCGGGCGGCCCGGCGCGCGGATCGGTTCGGGTTCCGGCGCTTCCGCCGGCAGCTTCAATGTGCCAGCGCGGTAGCGCGCGGCGTAGTGCTGGGTGAGCGCGACTTTCTCAAGCGGGTCGGCGGCGGCCATGCAGATGCAGGCGGCGTCGAGCAGGGAGAAGTCTGCTGCCTCGGGTGGTGGGAGGTAGCTTGTGTCCGCAGCTACAGGCTGTGCTTGTTGCCGGTTCATGGGTGCTCGCACATTACTGCTTCGTTCTGCCCTCACCCCAACCCCTCTCCCGCAGGGAGAGGGGCTTTCAGATCAGGCGCGGCGCTGGGTCTTGGCTTCGTCCGAGCGCAGTTGTTGGATGCGCTCGAAGTAACCCGGCTCGATGCCGGTGACGTATTCGCCGTTGAAGCAGGACGAGTCGAATTCCTTCAGCTCCGGGTTGCCTTCACGCACCGCGACTTCCAGGTCTTCCAGGTCCTGGTAGACCAGCCAATCGCAGCCCAGGTGCTTCTCGATTTCCTCGACGCTGCGGTTGTGCGCGACCAGTTCTTCGGCGGCCGGCATGTCGATGCCGTAGATGTTCGGATAGCGCACCGGCGGCGCGGCGCTGGCCAGGTAGACCTTGCGCGCGCCGGCATCGCGCGCCATCTGCACGATCTGCTGGCTGGTGGTGCCGCGCACGATGGAGTCATCCACCAGCAGCACCACGCGGTTACGGAACTCCAGATGGATCGGATTGAGCTTGCGGCGCACGGACTTAACCCGCTCACCCTGGCCCGGCATGATGAAGGTGCGGCCGACGTAGCGGTTCTTGACGAAGCCTTCGCGGTACTTCACGCCGAGCACGTTGGACATCTCCAGCGCGGCGTCGCGCGAGGTGTCCGGGATCGGGATGATGGTGTCGATGTCGTGGTCCGGACGCAGGCGCAGGATCTTCTCGCCAAGCTTCTGGCCCATGCGCATGCGCGCCTTGTGCACCGACACGTTGTCCATCATCGAGTCGGGACGTGCGAAGTACACGTACTCGAAGATGCACGGGGTCTGCTGGGTGTTGGTCGCGCAGATCTCGGTGAACAGCTCGCCGCGCTCGGTGATGACAACGGCTTCGCCCGGCGCCACGTCGCGCATGCGCTCGAAGCCGAGCACGTCCAGCGCCACCGACTCGGAAGCCACCGCGTATTCGACGCCTTCGGCATGCTCGCGCTTGCCCAGCACCAGCGGGCGGATGCCGTGCGGGTCGCGGAAGGCAACCAGGCCCAGGCCCAGCACCACGCTGACCACTGCATAGCCGCCTTTGCAGCGGCGGTGCACGCCAGCCACGGCGCGGATCGCCGCTTCCGGGGTCAGCATGCGCTGTGCGTCCAGCTCATAGGCGAACACGTTCAACAGCACTTCGCTGTCCGAATCGGTATTGATGTTGCGGCGGTCTGCCTCGAACACCTGGCGACGCAGCGCCTCGGTATTGATCAGGTTGCCGTTGTGCGCCAGCGCGATGCCGTACGGCGAGTTGACGTAGAACGGCTGCGCCTCGTCGGTGCCTTCCGAACCTGCAGTCGGGTAACGCACATGGGCAATGCCGATGCGCCCTTGCAGCAGCGCCATGCGGCGCTCGTCAAATACATCACGGACCAGGCCGTTGGCCTTTTCCACGCGCAGGCGGGTGCCGTCTGCGGTAGCGATACCGGCCGCATCCTGGCCACGGTGTTGGAGGACGGTCAGGCCGTCATAAAGCTGCCCGGCGACGTTCTGGTTGCCGACGATTCCGACGATGCCACACATGTTGCGCGATCTCCGCTGGGCGATGCCCGTTAACGTGAAGGTGGCCGTGCCTGGCCCTGAGGCTCAACCCGTATCGGCTTGAGTTGACCCGGGCGCACCTGCGCCGGATCGATGTTGGAGGGCAACGCCCCCGCCGGGTCAGCTCGGCTTTCTTCTGCGCTGCGTTGGCGGGGATCAAAACGCGTCCCTTCCAACGGCGCCGGTAGCAAGCCACTGCCCGCATCTGCTTCGTTCGGTCCGCCATTATCGCCTGCCAGCACCGACTTACCCAAGTCCATCAGCGCCATTGCCGGCGATTCAGGTGGATGCGGCAGCTTTTCCCGCAGCCAATCGGCGGCCGGCTGCAGCCACGGCACCACGCTGGACTGGCGCCAGCCCGGCTCCTGGGGCATCGAGGTGAAGCCCAGCAGCAGTACCGCCAGCACCGCGAACAGCACGCCGCGCACAATGCCCAGGGCCAGGCCCAGCAAGCGATCCGGCAACTTCAGCAACACGGTGGCATCCACCACACCGCGCAGCAGGCGCCCGACCAGGGTCGCGGCCAGCAGCACGCCAATGAACACCAGCAGATAGCCGCCGGCATAGTCGCCAGCGCTGGGCTGGCCCTGGTCGGCCAGCATCAAGGCCGCGCGTTCGCCGTAGTAAAAGGCGGCAACGCCGGCCAGCAGCCAGTTGAGTACACCGAGCACGGTCGCCAGCAAGCCGCGCATCAGCCCGAACAGGGCTGAGACGCCGATCAGCGCCAACAGCAGCAGGTCAATCACCGCGCGCCTCGCAGGTGCAGCATGGGGTTGCGCGCTTGCTCAGCAGGACGTGGTGCCGCATCAAGGATGCGGGCGGACCATGCCGGCAATGCCGACCTTGGCCGCGACCTGCGCCTTCAGCTGCTCAGCCTGCTCGCGACTGGCAACCGGCCCGACACGGACGCGGTTGAGCACGCCGTTATCGGTGCGTACCTGTTCGACGAAAGCACTGAAGCCGGCAGCGCGTGCACGGTCACGCAGCGCATTGGCATCGGCGGCCTGGCCGAAGGCACCCAGCTGCACGGCAAAACCAACACCACTGGCAGCCGGAGCGGCCGGGGTGGTGACTGCCGGCTTGGCCGGGGTTGCCGCAACCGGCTTGGCAGGTTCGGGGCGGGCCGGCTCAGGCTTGGGCGCTTCCGGCTTTGGAGCCGCAGGCTTGGGCGCAGCCACGACCGGCTTGGCCGGCTCCGGCGGCAAGGCCTCGGTGCGCACCGGTGCAGTGGTCACTGCAGCGGTAGCGGTGCTGCTGGCAGCGGGAGCGGCGGTAGCGGTCGGTGCAGCGACGGCGTTTTCGGCAGTGGCGTTGAGCACCACAACCTGCGCATTCACGTCGTTGCGGACCTTGCCCGCTTCCAGTCGCACCAGTTCAGCCTGGGCACGATCGGCATACGGGCCGATACGCACACGCCAAGCCGGGCGGCCGTTGATGGTGTCGGCCTGGCGGAAGCCCGGCAGATTGGATTTCTTCAGGTGCGCAATAACCGCGTCGGCATCGGCCTCGCTGCCATAGGCACCAAAATTGACTGCGTAGTTGCCGGCGGCGGCCGACGGCGGCAAGCCATTAGCCGGCTGCTCGACGGCAGCGGCGACGCCGGTTTCCGGCTGTGCGGCGGGCATGCCCAAGGCACCACCGGCCGGTGCGCCAGGCGCGACCAGCGGCAGTTCACGGGTCTCGAACTGGCCTTCGGCGGGCGCTGCAGGCGCGCTGAGCGGCACGTCTTGTACGCCACTGTCCGGCGCAGGTCCTTTGACCAGCATCGGCAGGAAAATCACGGCAAGCGCCACCAGAACGATGGCACCAATCAGTCGCTGTTTCAGAGGAGTTTCCACAATTGGCGTATGCGCGGCGCGGCGGAGTGCCCCGGTGATTATATGCGGGGCACGCGCGGCAGCGTCCTAGTCAGCTGAACGGAGTACCGGCAGCGCTTCGGCCACCGTATGGAAGGAGCCGAACACCAGCACCCGGTCGCCTGGCCGGGCCTGGGCCAGCGCGGCGTCCAGCGCCTTGCCTACGTCGTCAGACAGGTTGGCGTCGGTGGCAGCGGTCTGCGCCAGACGCTCGCGCAGCTGCGCTGCGGTCTGCCCACGCGCGCCCTCCAGCCCAGCCAGGAACCAGCCATCGACCTGCGGCTGCAGGGCATCGACCACGCCCGCTGCGTCCTTGTCGGCCAACGCGGCATACACCGCCAGGGTGCGACCCTGCGCTGGCTGCGCCTTGAGCGCGGCCGCCAAGGCAGTGGCTGCCTGCGGGTTGTGACCAACATCCACCAGCACGTCCACGCCAGCGCGCTCGAAGCGCTGCAGGCGTCCAACGATCTGCGCAGCGGCAATTCCCTGCGCCCACGCATCGCGCGGCACCGGCTTGTCCAGGGCGCGCAGGGCAGCAACTGCAGTGGCGGCGTTGTTGCGCTGGATAGGCGCCCACAATGCCGGCTGCGGCAGCTCCAGGCGGAACGAGACATCACGCCAGCGCCAGAGCTCGGCATCAATGTCCTCGGCGAAGAAATCGCTGCCGAAGCGGATCGCATTGGCACCGAGCACATAGGCGCGACGCAGCACGCTGGAGGGCGGATCGATCTCGCCAAGGATCAGCGGCTTCCAGCCACGGATGATGCCGGCCTTCTCCTGGCCGATGGCTTCGCGGTCGTTGCCCAGCCAATCGGCGTGGTCAATATCGACGGTGGTGATCACCGCCACGTCGGCGTCGATGATATTCACCGCATCCAGGCGTCCACCGAGGCCGACTTCCAGCACCGCCAGATCCAGACCGGCCTGCTGGAACAGCCACAGCGCACATAGCGTGCCGTATTCGAAATAGGTCAGCGCGGTGTCGCCACGGGCGTCTTCGACCGCGTTGAAGCCGGCGACCAGGCTGGCGTCATCCACATCCTTGCCATCGATGCGCACGCGCTCGTTGTAGCGCAGGAGGTGCGGCGAGGTATAGGCACCCACCTTCCACTCCGCTGCACGGGCAATGGCCTCGATGAAGGCCACGGTCGAACCCTTGCCATTGGTGCCACCAACCACGATGCAGTGCTCGGCCGGCCGCCCCAACTGCATGCGCTGGGCAACCTCGCGCACGCGCTCCAAGCCCATTGCGATGGCTTGCGGGTGCTGCTGTTCGATATGGGCGAGCCACTGTTCAAGCGTGGCGGGACGGGCGGAAGACATGCGAAGGACTCTCAGGATCATGGGCCGGCACTGAAAGCCGGCTGCGCGTTGCGCGCGGGAATGGCACCCATGATACAGCGGCGGACGAAACCGGCCGCCAAGCTTCCCGGCATGTCAGGCCGGGGCTGTCTGTAGTGCCGAGCCATGCTCGGCAGGGGCTTCACCGGTAGAGCCTCAGCCCGGAGGGTTGTAGGAGCGGCGTAAGCCGCGAAGCCACAGCAAGATCAGAAGCGGTAGAGCCAACCCCTCCCCAGCCCTCCCCTTCGCTACGCGAAAGGGAGGGTGCAACTGCGGCAAAGCGAGGGAGCGTAGTGCCGAGCCATGCTCGGCAGGGCTTCACCGGTAGAGCCTCAGCCGAGCATGGCTCGGCACTACCAAAGGCGGTTTACGTAGTCCGATTACAGCGCGCGGTGCTTGGCTTCGCCGAAGAACGGGGTGTGGTGGGCGCAGTCGTTCAGGCGCACCACTTCCAGATGCTCGACATCCGGGCCTTCCAGCAGGTTCAACGTGGTCGGGGCCTGGCGGAAGCTCCACAGCTTGGAAATCGGCAGGCCGAGGATCCGGCACAGAATCACTCGATTGACCGCGTCATGAGCGACCACCAGCAAGGTGTCGTCTTCGCCCAGGCCTTCGGCGGCGGCGGTCAGGCCGCGCCAGCTGCGGTCCAGCACCTGCCGCAGTGATTCGCCGCCGGGCATCAGCACGGTGTCGGGTTCCTCGCGCCAGGCGCGCAAGCGCGCCGGGTCTTTTTCATCGATCTCGCTGGCGAGCAGGCCTTCCCACTCACCGTGGGCGATTTCCTGCAGGTCCGGCTCGGTCAGCAACATGGATTCACGTGCGCTGCCCAATGCAGCCTTGGCGGTGGCCTGCGCGCGGCTCAGCGGCGAGGCCACGGCGCGGGTGATCTGCACATCGGCCAGCCGCTCGCCCAAGGCCTTGGCCTGGGCCTCCCCCACCGGTGAGAGGGGAATGTCGATCTGGCCCTGGTAGCGGCCTTCGGCGTTCCACGGCGTTTCGCCGTGACGGGCAAGCAGGATGCGCATGCAGCTGTTTCCATTTTGATGGGGGTCCCCGCCAGCTGTACGTGGCGGGAGGGGCATCATAGCCCGGCCGTGCGCCGATACCGCCCACGGTTACCTTCGATACGGATCCGCCGCCAACCTCCGGCATGGTCAGACTGTTCCTTGGCCTGCCACGCCCGACCAGTAAAAGCACCAACGGCACGGTTGCAATTCGGGCGCAGGCGTTACCATGCCGGTTCCCTATCGGTGGCACGGTGTGACTTCCGCACAAGGGCAGCAACCTCCAGGCCCCAAACGCGGCATGACCAGCACCCCCACTTCTCCAAAGCCGTTCAATCTCAAGCTCTGGCATGAACGCCGCGACCCTTGGTTCGCGGTGCTGGTCACCGTGCTGCTGCATCTGCTGATGTTGCTGCTCCTGCTTTACTCCAATCCGCCGGTGGTTTCCTCGCCGCAGGGCTCCTCTGGCGGCGGCCGGACCAAGGTCGATTTTGTTGGCGAGGCACCGCCGTCCACCGAGCAGAGCAAGGTGCCGCCAAAGGACAAACCCAACAAGACCACCCGCTCGCAAACCAAGCCGACCACGCAGCGGCGCAGCGAGGAGCGCAAGCCGGTACCGGAAGCCCGTTACATCGAGCCACCGAGCGAACCGGAGCAGGAAGAAACCAAGACCCAGGAAGTCGCCCAGACTCCGGCCACGCCAGCGGCGGCGGCCAGCCCGTCGGAATCCGTGCCGCGACGTCCGCAGACCTGGACCGGACGCCCGCCCGGCTCGTTGGACAGGACCACCGCGCAGGACGATTACGGTCGCTCCGCCGGCCAGGGCAATGACAGCGGCAGGAGCGTGGACAGGAGTGCCGGCGCACCGGCCATGGAAGTGGGCGGTTACCAGATCATTTATGACCTGCTCAGCGAGGAAAAACTGCGCGCCTGGATGGACGGGGCCAAGGAAGTGAATGGCAAGAAGGAACTCTCGATTCCGCTGCCCGGCACGACCTATCTGATGGTCTGCCCGGCCGAGGTTGCATTGCGCCGCGGCTCCAGCAAGTGCCGGATGCTGCAGGCCGGCTCGCCCGAGCTGCAGGACATCGGCGATGCGCGCCAGTTCGTGATCGTGATGTATGTCTACCGCTACGGCGAACTGCTGTGGCGCGGGCCCGGCCCGTACCGCTGAACTGTAGTGCCGAGCCATGCTCGGCAGAGGCTTCACCGGTAGAGCCCTTGCCGAGCATGGCTCGGCACTACAGTCGCCAGGCATCGGCTGCATCGGCCAGCCAAAAGCTTACCCCTCCGCAGCCCTCCCCTTCGCTGCGCGAAAGGGAGGGGGCAAAAGAAAAACCCGGACGGTTTCCCGTCCGGGCTTCTGCTTGAACCACGCAACTCGAACTTACTTCGAGGCGGCGTCCATTTCCTTCAGCAGCTGCGGCGCCGGCGCCACTTCCTGCATGATCCAGCGCATGTAACGCTCGTCGACCGAGATCATGCGGGTCATCACCGGGTCGAACACCCAGTTGCTGGCGACCGATTCCCAGATGCCGTCAAACGCCAGGCCGACCAGGCGACCGTGCGCGTCCAGCACCGGCGAGCCGGAGTTGCCGCCAGTGATGTCCAGATCGGACAGGAAGTTCACCGGCACGCTGCCGATACGCTTGTCCTCGAAGCCGCCGTAACGCTTGGCCTTGACCGCATCGATCAGCGCCTGCGGCGAATCGAACGGGTCCTTGCCGGTTTCCTTGGCGACGATGCCTTCCAGGTCGGTGAAGGCTTCCTGCACCTTGCCGTCCAGGCCGGTGTAACCCTTCACGTTGCCGAAGGTGATGCGCAGCGACAGGTTGGCGTCCGGGTAAACGAACTCACCCTTGGTCTTCTTGTAGTCGGCAATGGCCTGCAGGAACAGCGGACGTGCCACCAGTTCCTCGCCCATGCGCAGCTTGCGCTGGTGCTCCAGCTCCAGCAGCGCCGGCATCACTGCCACGGCGTACTGGATGGCCGGATCATTGCTCGCTTCGAACGCGGCCTTGTCGGCGCCGAACCACTTCAAGCGCTCGTCCAGGCTGCCCAGCTTGGAGCCGTCCAGACGCGCGACGGTTGCATCAACCGCCTTGGCGTCGACGCCGCCAATCCACTTGTCGAAGGCCGACAGGTGCTGGCCGGCCGGCAGCTGCACGTACTGCTGCAGCCAGTACTGCTGGAACTGACGGTCCATGGCTGGCACGTAGCGGCGGTCCATCTGCTTCAGGCCGCCTTCGATGGTCGGCAGATCGCGTTCCTGGTAACCCTCTTCGCGCTGCGCGTCCGGCTTGGCCTTTTCAATGGCCAGGCGGTACAGGCGCACGGCGGTGCCCAGGGTGCCGGTACGGTTGAGCATCGCCAGGTTCAGGTCACGCGCCTGATTGGCACGCGACTGCTGGCCCAGCGTCTGCAGCTGTGCGAACGCATCCAGCGCCGGCTTGCCGGCAGCGCCCTGGCCACGCAGCCATTCCAGCACTGCGGTTTCCGCCGCCTGCTTCTGGCCGAGCACGTTGTTGCGCTTGAAGCCGTCCAGCTGACCGTCGTAGTTCTTGCTGGTGTTGTTCCAGCTGGCCATGTTGGACGCGTACTTCACCGCGATGTCCGGGTTGTCCTTGCTGGCCGCTTCGACCATCGCGATCTGGTCCTTGTAGGCCTTGGCGATCGACGGGTAGGTCCAGGTGGAGGTGTTCTCGAACTCGCTGACCAGCGCATAACGGTCGGTGCGGCCCGGGTAGCCGGCCACCATCACGAAATCACCCTCGCCCAGCGGCTGGTTGGCCAGCTTCAGCCAATGCTTGGGCTGGTACGGCACATTGTCGGCGGCGAAGGCGGCCGGCTTGCCGTCCTTGCCGACATAGGCGCGGTAGAACGAGAAATCGCCGGTGTGGCGCGGCCACATCCAGTTGTCGACGTCACCGCCGAACTTGCCGACGCTGCCCGGGGGCGCATAGGCCAGGCGCACGTCCTTGATTTCCATGTTCTTGAACAGGCGGTAGGTGTTGCCGCCGGAGAAGCTATAGAGGGTGCAGCTGTAGGCGTCGTCGGTTTCGCAAGCGGCGATGGCCTGCTTCTCGAAGGCTTCCAGCGCTTGGGTGCGCTTGAGCGGATCATTGCCGGCGCCAGCGATGGCGGCCTTGGCCTGTGCGGTAACGTCGGTGATGTCGTCCAGCACGTAGATGCGCGCGTTCGGGCCAGCGCTCAGCTCGTCCTTCAGGGTCGGCGCGTTGAAGCCGTCCTTGATCAGGTTCTTCTCGGCGGTGGAGTTCAGCTGGATCGAGCCGTAGGCGCAATGGTGATTGGTCACCACCAGGCCCTGCGGCGAAACGAAGCTGGCGGTGCAGCCGCCCAGCGCAACCACCGCGCCCATCGGGTCGCCGGTCAGGTTGGCCAGCTGCTGCGGGTCCAGCTTCAAGCCGGCCTGCTTCAGCGGGCCGGCAATCTCCGGCAGCTGCTGCGGCACCCACATGCCTTCAGCGGCGTGCGCGGTCTGCGCCAGGCCCAGGCCAGCAAGGATGGAAAACGCAAGAAAATTCACGCGCATTACGCTATTCCGAAAGTTTGGAAGGGCCGATTGTAGCCGTTGCAACTGTCATCCTCCCCTGCCATCGGTCAGTACAGGGCGGTTACGCCTGAAAGCTTATAATCGCCTTCTTTCCTCACACTGCGGTCTCCTGCAATGGCACAGACGATGAAGGCGCTGGTGAAGCGCGAAGCGACCAAGGGCATCTGGATGGAAGAGGTGCCGGTGCCTACGCCGGGCCCGAACCAGGTGCTGATCAAGCTTGAGAAGACCGCCATCTGTGGCACCGACCTGCACATCTACCTGTGGGACGAGTGGAGCCAGCGCACCATCAAGCCGGGCCTGACCATCGGCCACGAGTTTGTCGGCCGCATCGCCGAGATCGGCCCGGGCGTGACCGGCTATGAAATCGGCCAGCGCGTCTCGGCCGAAGGCCACATCGTCTGCGGCCATTGCCGCAACTGCCGTGGCGGCCGCCAGCACCTGTGCCCGAACACCGTCGGTATCGGCGTCAACGTCAACGGCGCCTTCGCCGAGTACATGGTGATGCCGGCCACCAACCTGTGGCCGATCCCGGACCAGATCCCGTCCGAGCTGGCCGCGTTCTTCGATCCCTACGGCAATGCCGCGCATTGCGCGCTGGAGTTCGACGTGATCGGCGAAGACGTGCTGATCACCGGTGCCGGCCCGATCGGCATCATCGCCGCCGGCATCTGCAAGCACATCGGTGCACGCAACGTGGTGGTCACCGACGTCAATGATTTCCGCCTGAAGCTGGCAGCTGACATGGGCGCCACCCGCGTGGTCAACGTCGCCAACCAGTCGCTGAAGGACGTGATGGCCGAGCTGCACATGGAGGGCTTCGACGTGGGCCTGGAAATGAGCGGCAACCCGCGCGCCTTCAACGACATGCTCGACTGCATGTACCACGGCGGCAAGATCGCCATGCTCGGCATCATGCCCAAGGGCGCTGGTTGCGATTGGGACAAGATCATTTTCAAGGGCCTTACCGTGCAGGGCATCTACGGCCGCAAGATGTACGAGACCTGGTACAAGATGACCCAGCTGGTACTGGGCGGCTTCCCGCTGGGCAAGGTGATGACCCACCAGCTGCCGGTGGATCGCTTCCAGGAAGGTTTTGACCTGATGGAACAGGGCAAGGCCGGCAAGGTTGTGCTGAGCTGGAATTGAGCTCAGGCGGAATCGGTAGTGCCGACCCATGGTCGGCATTGACGTCACCGGTAATGCCCATTGCCGACCGTGGGTCGGCACTACGGAAAAAGGCGCCTTTCGGCGCCTTTTTCTTTTTGCATCACGCTTGGATCAGGGCACGTCGACCGAGACGCTGAACACCACGCCCGGCTTGTAGGTATCCGAACCGCGGCGCAGGTCGGAAGCATCCGAACCGAAGGTGTCGTAGTAACCCAGGGTTGCGGTTGCCGGGCCGAAGCCCTTGGACACCGACACCGAGCCATCGAAGTAATCCGAACGACGCGGCCATTCGTTGCTGTCGGCCTTGATCGTGGTGTAACCCGCCGATGCACCGACCGAGAAACCGTTGCCGATCTCGTAGCTCGCGTCCAGGCCGGCATAGATCTGCTCGGCGCCGCTGTTGCTGTAATCGTCGGCGTAGCCCAGCAGGCCGCTGACGACCACCGGACCGGTCCAGGTCACCTTGGCCAGGTATTCGTTGTAGTCGATGTCACCGTAGCCGCTGGAAGCGCTGGTGTAGGTGTAGCGGTTGACGCCCAGATCCAGGTTCCAGCTGTCGGACAGGTCCTTGCTCCAGCCGATGTTGTAGTCGACTTCGAAGTTCGGGCCGCCTTCGCCGAAATCGACGTTGGAACCCCACACGGTGGCATACAGGCCGAACGGTGCGGTGTAGGTGGCGCCCGCCTGGAAAGCCGGCTCGTTGTCGGTCTGCGAGACACCACGGAACACGTAATCGGTGGTCACGCCGAAGGTGGCGCTGAACGGAGAGGAAGACTCCTCACTCTCCTGGGCGCTGACGGCAAACGGAACGGACAACAGGGCGGCGCAGGCCACGGCGACAAGACGCTTGTTGTGCATCATGCAGATCTCTCCAGGAAGTGGGGGCACCGGGATCGACCGCATCCCGATTCACAAATATTTAACCGCAATTATATTGCGATGCAACATCTATTTCACCCCAGCCACCCAGCCCTGCCCTATTCAGCCCGCGGCTGCCGGAAAGACCCCGTAACGACGGGCTCCGAGCCGGATCGACTGTCCTGCCGCATAGGCCGGCGCATCGGCCGGCAACTCCACTTCCAGATCGGTAGTTGCGCCAGCCAGGCGCGCGCGCAGGCGTTGCCGCGGGCCACTGCGCTGCACCAGCCCGACCGTCGCCTGCCAATGGCCATCGGCTTCGACCACCAGGTCTTCAGGCCTGACGAACACCTCCAGCGCCTCGCCTTCCGGCACCGAGGCCGTGCGTGGCCACAGCGCCCCGGCCACTTCCAGCGTCTGCCCCTGCGCGCGGGCCGGCAGCCGGTTGGCCTCACCGACGAAGCCATAGACGAACGGCGATGCCGGTTGGTCATAGACCTCGCCCGGCGTGCCCACCTGCTCGATGCGGCCACGGTTGAGGATGGCAACCCGATCTGCCAGCTCCAGCGCCTCTTCCTGATCGTGGGTGACGAAGACCGTGGTCAGCCCGGTGCGGTCGTGCAGCTCACGCAGCCAACGGCGCAGGTCACGGCGTACCTGTGCATCCAGCGCGCCGAAGGGCTCGTCCAGCAACAGCACGCGCGGCTCGATGGCCAGCGCGCGGGCCAGCGCCACGCGCTGCCGTTGGCCGCCGGACAGCTGCGCCGGGTAGCGCCCGCCCAGCCCATCGAGCTGCACCAGCGCCAGCAACTCATCAACCTTCGCATCGATGCGCGCCTTCGGCCAGCGCTCTGCACCGCGCCGCACTTCCAGCCCGAAGGCGATATTGCGGCGCACGTCCAGATGCTTGAACAAGGCGTAGTGCTGGAACACGAAACCAGCGCGGCGCGCCTGCACGCTCAAACCCGTAGCGTCCTCACCATCGAACAGGATCTCGCCACGTTCGGGATGCTCCAGTCCGGCCAATGCGCGCAACAAGGTGGTCTTGCCCGAGCCGGAAGGCCCCAGCAAGGCCAGCAACTCGCCACTGCGGATATCCAGGCTCACGCCATCCAGCGCAGGGAACGTACCGAACTGCTTGCCCAGGTTGTGTATGCGGATGTTCATCGTGACCTCAATGACGGTGGGCGGCGGCCAACGACTGACCGTGGCGCCACTCCAGGAAAGATTTCACCACCAGCGTCAGCAAGGCAGTGGCAGCCAGCAGCGAGGCGCAGGCAAAGGCGGCGCTGTAGGCGTATTCGTTGTAGAGAATCTCCACGTGCAGCGGCAGCGTATTGGTGCGGCCGCGGATATGCCCGGATACCACCGACACCGCGCCGAACTCGCCCATCGCCCGCGCACTGCACAACAGCACGCCGTACAGCAGGCCCCAACGGATGTTCGGCAAGGTCACCTTCCAGAACATCTGCCAGGCATTTGCACCCAGGGTCAGTGCCGCCAGTTCTTCGTCACTGCCCTGCTGCTCCATCAAGGGCATCAGTTCGCGCGCGATGAAGGGAAAGGTGACGAACACCGTTGCCAGCACGATGCCGGGGATCGCAAACACGATGCGCGGCAGCTGCAACAGGGTTTCGCCGAGCACCGGCAGGTGCAGGCGCAGCCCATCCTCGATCAACGGCCAGAACCAACCATCGCGGCCGAACAACAGGATGAAGACCAGACCCGCCACCACCGGCGATACCGAGAACGGCAGGTCGATCAGCGTCACCAACCAGCGCTTGCCCGGGAAGCTATGCTTGCTCACCACCCACGCCGCAGCGACGCCGAACACCAGGTTCAAGGGCACGACTATTGCCGTCACCAAGAGAGTGAGGCGTATCGCCGACAAAGCGTCCGGATCGCTGATCGCATTCCAGAACGCCAGCACACCGCCACGCAGTGCTTCGACGAACACCAGCACCAGCGGTAGCAACAGGAACGACAGCAGAAACCCCAATGCGCCAAGAATCAGCAATACCTGTACCCAGCGCGGTTCGCTGGTTACCTGCTGCGGCTTGGCTACTCGTTCGCTGCGCTCCAGGCTCACCGGCAACTCCGACAACAACTCGTTCATCGTGCGCCCCTGCCCTGCAGACGCGCCTGCAGCGTGTTGACCAGCAACAACAGCACGAATGACAGCAACAACATCGCAGCTGCAATCGCCGTGGCACCAGCGTAATCAAACTCCTCCAGACGGATGGTGATCAGCAACGGCGCGATCTCGGTGACGCTGGGCATGTTGCCGGCAATGAAGATCACCGAGCCGTACTCACCCACGCCACGCGCGAACGCCAACGCAAAGCCGGTCAGCATGGCCGGCCACAGGCTGGGCAGCACTACCCGCACGATGGTCTGAAAACGCGTGGCGCCGAGCGTGGCCGACGCTTCCTCGAACTCACGCTCGGCTTCGGCCAATACCGGTTGCACGATGCGCACCACGAACGGCAGGCCAACAAACACCAAGGCCACCACGATGCCCAGCGGCGTGTAGGCGACCTTGATGCCCAACGGCTCCAGCCACTGCCCGATCCAGCCCTGGCCGCCATACAGCGCGGTCAAGGCGATGCCAGCCACCGCGGTGGGCAAGGCGAACGGCAGATCGATCATCGCGTCGAACAGGCGTCGGCCGGGGAAGTTATAGCGCACGAATACCCACGCTACCCACGTCCCCATCACCGTGTTGAACGCGGCCGCCGCGAACGCGGTGCCGAAGCTCAGCCGCAGCGCGGCCAGCACGCGCGGTTCGGTCCATATCTGCCAGATGCCGCCCAGGCCCAGCCCTGCGGCTTTCAGGAACACGCCAAGCAATGGGATCAGGACGATCAGCCCCAACCAGAGCAAGGTGATGCCCATACCAAGACCAAAGCCGGGGAGTACCCGGCGTTGGCTTCGCACACGTGTTTGCAGTGTTTGTGCTGTTGCTGACACGGCCTACTTGCTCGCCTGGATCTGATCGAAGACGCCGCCATCTGCGAAGTGCTCGGCCTGCGCCCTGCCCCACGAACCGAAGGCGCTGCGGATGGTGACCAGCTGCACCTGCGGGAAGCGGGCAACGTCAGCCGGTGCGGCGTATTGCGGTGAGCGCGGACGGTAGTAGTGACGCGCGGCGATGCGCTGGCCTTCCGGCGAGTACAGGTATTGCAGGTAGGCCTGGGCGACATCGCGGGTGCCGTGGCGGTCGACGTTGCGATCCAGCAGCGCTACCGACGGTTCGGCCAGGATCGACAACTTCGGCACCACGATCTCGAACTTGTCCGGGCCCAGCTCTTCCTGGGCGAGGAAGGCCTCGTTCTCCCAGGCCAGCAACACATCGCCGATACCGCGCTGGACGAAGGTAGTGGTGGCGCCGCGCGCACCGGTATCAAGCACCGGCACATTGCGGAACAGCGCGCGCATGTAGTTCAGGATCTTGTCGCGGTCACCCTTGAAGATGTGGTCGGCATACGCCCAGGCTGCGAGATAGTTCCAGCGTGCGCCACCGGAGGTCTTCGGATTCGGCGTCACCACCGACACGCCGCTGCGCAGCAGGTCGGGCCAATCGCGGATGGCCTTGGGGTTACCCTTGCGCACCAGGAACACAATGGTCGAGGTGTAGGGCGCACTGTTTTCCGGCAGGCGGGTTTCCCAGTTGGCGGGCAGCAGCTTGGCCTTGTCGGCGATGGCATCCACGTCATAGGCCAGGGCCAAGGTGACGACGTCGGCTTCAATGCCATCGATCACCGTGCGCGCCTGCTTGCCGGAGCCGCCGTGCGAGGTCTCGATGGTGACGTTGTCGCCCTTGGTTTCCTTCCAGTGTTTGGCGAAGGCGGCGTTGAAGTCGCGGTACAACTCGCGGGTCGGGTCATAGGAAACATTGAGCAGTTGGACATCACGCGCAAACGTGGCGCCGGCACTCAAGGTCAAGGCGAACGCCAATGCTGCGGTTGCAAGGCGTGAAACATGGGAATGCGTCATCGGGGCTCTCCGTCAGAAGGAAACTTGCAGGCGCGAGAAAACAGCTTTTTCATCAGGCAACTTCGCGCCAGCGGAAGCCGCATCAAAACTGCTGTGCAGGTAATTGGTCGCCAACTTCAGATTGGCGGTCAGGTACCAGTTGGCACCTACCGTCCACGAGCGGACCTGCGAGGCCGATACCGTCGGATCGGCATAGAGCGGGAAGGCGGCATCATCGATCTGCAGCTCGCCGTAGCGTGCGGTCAGCTCCACCGCACCGTGCCCACCGTTTGCACCGAACGGACGCGAAGGCGTCACCCCGCGGTAGCTCGCATCCTCACCGGTCAGCACATAGCTGGCGGTTGCCTGCCAGGCGCGGTTGTCCAACTGCTTGCGGATGCCATTGCGCGCGACCTCCTGTTCCGAAGCGATGTACTCGGCCTGCAGGCCCAAGCCGTTGCGGTAGAACCAGCCCTGCGGCGACCAGCGGCGGTGCTCGCCATCAGCCACCACAGCGCTGCGGTAAGCAAAGAACGTGGCCTGACCGGGCGTGCGATAACGCGGCAGGTAGTTATTGCCGCTGCCATGCTTTTCACCGGTGCTCGCACCCAGGCCGAAGCCCAATCCCGCCCATGCGCTGTCACTGCCCTTGAGCGGTTCGAAGAACACGCGGCCTGCGTATTCGAAGTCGTCATCCGGATTGCTGGTAACCGCATCGCGGCCATCGACGGTGCCGTTGAACACGCCCAGCGCGTAGCTGAACTTGCCCTTGGCCACTTCGCCCTGCAACTGCACGCCCAGGTCGCGATTCGGTGCCAACTCGCTGGCCAGCGCGCGCTCGACATCAACCAGTGCCGACGATGACTGCAGACGCTCCAGGCCAACCGGCGAGGTGAACTTGCCAACCCGCACCGTATACGCAGGATCGAAACGCAGATCGGCATAGGCATCGACGATGCTGGCGCTGTCACCGGCGAACTCCGGCGTGAAGCGGTAGGCGACCAGCTTGCCCAGCGAGCCTTCCAGGGTCGGCCGAGCGGTGCGCAGCAGGAAGGTGTCGTTCTGGTTGGCATCGCCGCCCAGGAAGACGCGGGCATCGCCCTGCAGCAGGCCGCGCAGCTTCAACTCGTAAGCGCCGTCGCCGGATTTGAACGAAGCCCCCTTCTGGTCGACGCTTATCTTCGGCGCGGCCTTGGCGGCGGCAACGCGCTCTTCTTCCCCAAGCTCAAGGCGACGCTCAAGGATGCGCAGGCGCTGGTCCAGATCAGCCAGGCCTATCCCTTCGTTTCCGCCATCACTGACCCCGGCCAGCCGCTCCAATCGCTGCAGGCGCTCCTGCAACTGCTCGACGGTGAGTTGCTGCGCCTGCGCCGATGACCCCGCCCCACACGCCGCCAGGGCCAGGCTTAGAGACAACAGCTTCCTGGTCGGCAGGGTGAATGGGGGGCGTATGGCGGTCATCGGCGTCTCCTGTTGGGTGGGTGTGATGACGATGCTGCGGGCGCACACCGGCCAGCGAGAAATGACTTAGGCCGCCGCGCTTATAGCCTTTGCGCATGACGACAGCGCCGGGACACCGGGAAGGCTAAAATTGGCGTTCCACTTGACCGCAAGACCCTGCCATGACCGAAACCGCGAACATCTCCCCGCTGACCCGGCACTACGCCGAGGAACTGGACGCCATCCGCGCGCAGGGGCTGTTCAAGTCCGAACGCATCATCACCAGCCCGCAGTCGGCCGAGATCACCCTCGACGACGGCCGCACGGTGCTGAATTTCTGTGCCAACAACTACCTGGGCCTGGCCGACCACCCGGACCTGATCCAGGCGGCCAAGGACGCACTGGACACGCACGGCTTCGGCATGGCCTCGGTGCGCTTCATCTGCGGCACCCAGGACCTGCACAAGCAGCTGGAAAAGCAGATTGCCGGGTTCTTCGGCAAGGACGACACCATCCTCTACGCCGCCTGCTTCGACGCCAACGGCGGCCTGTTCGAGCCGCTGCTCGGCGAGAACGACGCGATCATCTCCGACGCACTGAACCACGCCTCCATCATCGATGGCGTGCGCCTGTGCAAGGCCAAGCGTTTCCGCTACGCCAACTGCGACATGGCCGATCTGGAAGCGCAGCTGCAGGCCGCTGATGCCGCTGGCTGCAAGACCAAGCTGATCACCACCGACGGCGTGTTCTCGATGGACGGCTTCATCGCCCCACTCGATGAAATCACCGCGCTGGCGAAGAAGTACAACGCGCTGGTGCATATCGACGAATGCCATGCCACCGGCTTCCTCGGCGCCACCGGCCGCGGCTCGGCCGAAGTGAAGGGTGTGCTCGACAAGATCGACATCATCACCGGCACCCTGGGCAAGGCCATGGGCGGCGCACTGGGCGGTTTCACCTGCGCCAGCGCCGAGGTCATCGAACTGCTGCGCCAGCGCTCGCGCCCCTACCTGTTCTCCAACTCGCTGCCGCCGCATGTGGTTGCCGCCGGCATCAAGGCGTTCGAGATGTTGGCTGCCGCCGATGACCTGCGTGAAACGCTGCGCGAGAACACCGCTTACTTCCGCGAGAAGATGACCGCCGCCGGTTTCGACGTGAAGCCCGGCGTGCATCCGATCAGCCCGGTGATGCTGTACGACGCACCGCTGGCGCAGAAGTTCGCCCAGCGTCTGCTGGAAGAAGGCATCTATGCGATCGGCTTCTTCTTCCCGGTGGTGCCGAAGGGGCAGGCCCGCATCCGCACCCAGATCAGCGCCGCGCACAGCCGCGCCCACCTGGACCGCGCAATCGATGCCTTCACCCGGATTGGTCTTGAGCTGGGCGTGATCAAGGGCTGAGTGTTGTTGCCCTTGGCTTGAAAACAAAACAGGCGCCGAAAGGCGCCTGTTTGCATTTTGTAGTGCCGAGCCATGCTCGGCAGAGGCCTTACCGGTGAAGCCCCTTGCCGAGCATGGCTCGGCACTACAGCTGCTGCTCTCAGTTCTTCTTGGCCGGTGCGGCTGCCGCCGCCGGCGCGCCTGCACCCTTGGCAACGCGGATGCCATTGGCCTTCATCCAGGCATCGAACTGATCGGCGCTCATCTTCTGCTCGCCCTGCTGCATCATGAAACGGTAATTGCCCAACGAATCTTTCTCGGCCAGCGGTGCTTCCACCCGCACTTCGATCGGCTTGTCCTCACTCTTCGCGGTCTTCTTGCCCGAGGACGCACAACCAGCCAACACCGCAACCGAAGTCGCCACGAGAACGATGCCAGAGAGGCGGGAAAGAGCTTGCATGGCAATAACCTCAGGTAATTAGAGTCGCAGTCTAATCCAGCATCTGAGCAAGTGCAGCTATTTATATGAATTTATTGAAATTAGTCATTCACGCTGGCGTGCAGTGATTTGCTGGCAGCCTGCAGCGCATTCAGCTCCGCCACGCTCAGCTCGCGCCATTGCCCCT
The DNA here is from genome assembly GCF_030549615.1 of Stenotrophomonas sp. 610A2. Taxonomy (NCBI): domain Bacteria; kingdom Pseudomonadati; phylum Pseudomonadota; class Gammaproteobacteria; order Lysobacterales; family Lysobacteraceae; genus Stenotrophomonas; species Stenotrophomonas pigmentata. The sequence goes on along the minus strand of NZ_CP130832.1, from coordinate 1,232,478 downwards.
TGCCCAGCTCGCCCAGCTGTACCGGCCCGATCGCAACCCGCATCAAACGCAGCACGTCCAGACCCAAGGCCTTGAGCAGGCGCCGGATATGGCGATTACGGCCCTCGTCCAGCACCACCTCCAGCCATGCAGTGCGTTCGCCATGGCGCAGCAGCTGTACCGAATGCGCCGCCAGGTGCTCACCTTCGTCCTCGATACCGGCTTGCATGCGCTCAAGCACCGCTGCGTCGGGCACAGCATCCACCTGTACCCGATAGGTTTTCAATGGGCCTGTGCTGGGCTCGGTGAGGCGCGCCGCCCATTCCGGATCATTGCTGAAGAACAACAGACCTTCGCTGGCCTTGTCCAAGCGCCCAACCGGCGCCATCCACGGCAGGCCTGCGTCTTCAAAGCACTGGTAAACCGTGTCACGGCCCTGTTCGTCCTGCACCGTGGTCACCAGGCCGCGCGGCTTGTTCAGGGCCAGATACAGGCGCTTTGCAGCTGTCAGCGGTTGTTCGTCCAGCAATACCTGCTGACGCCCAGCGACGACCGGGAACTCCGGGTCCCGCACCACCTTGCCATCGACGCTGACGCGGCCATCAAGCACCCGCCGTGCGGCTTCGGTACGCGAACACACACCAGCCTTGGACAACACCCGCGCCAGACCATGGCGGATACCTGCCGGAGCGGCCTTGGCAGCACGCGTGGTGCCGTTGGGCGCACGCGAAAGCAAACGCCCGCCGGGCGTTGCGCGGCGGGCGTGCGGATGATGCGGAGGCTTGGACGACGCCATCAGGTCTGCAAGCGGCGGTTGCCGCCTTACTTGACCTCGGCAGCAGGCTGCGCGGCAGCCGGTGCTGCGGCCGGATCGGTTGCGGCCGGACGTGCCTTGACCACGCGTACGCCGCGCGCCTTCATCCAGGCATCGAATTCTTCGGCGGTCATGCGCTTGCCGTTCTGGCTCATGTCAAAACGCCACGGCGTATTGTCGAACTCGGTCTGCGGCTTGTAGGCGGCCGGATCGTTGGCATTGATCGCCGGGCGCGCCGGGATGGCATTGGCCACGTTGTTGCAGCTCTCAACACGCAGACGCATCAGCACGCGATCGAGCGACTGCTCATCACCGCCACCCGAGCTCAACACGCCCGACGGCATGCCCAGCTGACCCGGACGCACATACAGTTCCGAGGCAACCGGGGCGATCAGCGACGTAGCCAGCGGTGCCGGCGTCACGGCACTGGCCGAACAGTCCACGGCTGCATGGGCGGCAGGCACAAATGCCAAGGCGACAAGACCAGCCAGAGCGATACGCAGCATCGGATTTCCATTCGGCAAGATAACGCGGCGAGTGTAGGCAGCACCCGCAGTGCTTTCAACCGTTAAATGCGCACAAGCCGCGATTACCTGCCGGCGTCACACAAATCACGCGTTGAAAACGCCACAGGCATTAAAAAAAAAACAAGGCCCGGCAGATGCCGGGCCTTGCTCTCATACCGAAGTACTGAAACCGAAGCGTCCGATTAGTTCTGGACGTTCAGCTCGGTACGACGGTTCTTTGCGCGACCTTCCGGGTTGTCCGAACCATCAGCATTGGTGTTCGGAGCAATCGGACGGCTCTCGCCGTAGCCGATCGGGCCCTGCAGGCGCGACGCCGACACACCATTGGTGGTCAGGTAGTCGTACACAGCCTTGGCGCGACGCTCGGACAGCTTCTGGTTGTAAGCGTCGGTACCCTTCGAGTCGGTGTGACCGGCAACTTCAACGCGCAGATCCGGGTAACGCTTCAGGATCTCGGAGGCTTCGCTCAGGATCGACACGGCGTCCGGACGCAGGGTGGCCTTGTCGAAATCGAAGTTGACGCCCTTCAGATCGATCGAGACCGGCACCGGGCAACCGTCCGGACCAATGGTCTGGCCAGGCTGCGAGGTCGGGCACTTGTCGTCGCAGTTGTTGACGCCGTCACCGTCGTCATCCAGGTCTGCGCAGCTCGGAGCAACCGGAGCCGGTGCCGGAGCAACAGCAGCGACCGGAGCCGGGCCCAGCGGGATCACGACGCCGACCGAAGCCAGCACGTCGCCGAACCAATCCTGTTCCTTGCCGCCATCGGCGCGCGGAGCAATGCTCTGGTCGTCGAAGTCAGCGCGGTAAGCCAGTTCAGCACGCACGGCGACGCGCTTTTCGAACGTGGTCTGCAGACCAACGCCGACCTTGGCAGCCAGGTTGCCGTCCTTGCGATCCTTCAGCTCAGCGCCGGACAGGTATTCTTCTTCCGACTTCTGGTAACCCAGGCCTGCGAGCAGGTACGGGTTCCAGCCACGGCCTTCCTGGATGAAGTGGCGACGCAGGTCCAGCGAAACGCCGTACTGCGACCAGTTCTGGTCCTGGTTGCTCTCGAAGTTCGGGTTCTGATAGTTCAGTTCACCGTCCAGCGACCAGTTCGGGCTGATGAACTTGCCCAGACCCAGCGTGGCGAACGGAGCGTCGTTGGTGCCACGATCGCCGTCCTGGAAGTTGAAGCCGGCCGAACCGGTCAGGTACCAGCGGTCGTCAAATTCCTGTGCCGAAGCGGCCTGGGCGAAAGCCAGACCACCGAGCAGCGCGGCAGTAAGGATCTTCTTGTTCATGAAATACAGCTCCTTGTTTCGGGGGTATGAAACCGGTAGAGGCATGGTCCAGCACAGCGATATTCTTCGTCGCGTTCAGAGACGGCCGTTTCCTCACGCCATCGCGGTGCACATTATGCGCTTGGCCGTGAAGGCGATGTTAACAGCCTCGTAACAAATGAGGCGACCGCCAGACCTCTACGTGTCCGGCTTGGCGCAACGTATACAGCTTGGTCAAAGGACGCAAGAGTCAGCTATCGCAAGGCTTCCGGGGAGAATGCTGCAGCGCAGCTGGTTTTATATGACAAACCCTTAATAAACAGGGCTTGCACCGCCAGTTACCGCCAGCTGAACCGTTTGCTCGGTATGATGATTTTGCTCCCCCGCCACGGAACTTTTCCGCATGAAAGCAATCGGCCTGACCCGTTACCTTGCCATCGATGACCCCGACGCACTGTTGGATTTGACCCTGCCCGTACCCGCTGCTCCGCAGGGCCAGGACCTGTTGATTCAGGTTCAGGCGGTTTCCGTCAATCCAGTGGACGCCAAACTGCGCGGCCCCAAACTTGGCGAAGAAAATCCCCCCCGTGTCCTGGGATTTGACGCCGCCGGCACCGTGGTCGCGGTTGGCCCGGAGGTAACCGCCTTTGAAGTAGGTGACGAGGTCTATTACGCAGGCGACGTGACCCGCCCTGGCTGCAACGCGCAGCTGCAGCTGGTGGATGAACGCCTGGTCGGCCGCAAACCGACCACCCTGGACTTCGCTGAAGCCGCCGCGCTGCCGCTGACCACGCTCACGGCCTGGGAACTGCTATTCCAGCGCATGCCCTATCAACTGGATGGCCGCCGCCATGTCGGCAAGACCTTGCTGGTGATTGGCGGCGCCGGTGGCGTTGGCTCGATGGCCATCCAGCTTGGACAACATGCCGGTTTCACCGTGATCGCCACCGCCTCGCGTCCGGAGAGCGTGCAGTGGTGCCAGCAGATGGGTGCAGCCCACGTCATCGACCATCGGCAACCGCTGGCGCCCCAGCTGCAGGCCCTGGGCATCACTACGGTGGATGCAGCACTCAATCTCGCCAATACCGATCTGTACTGGCAGCAGCTGGGTGAACTGCTGGCGCCGCAGGGGCACGTCGGGCTGATCGTCGAGCCGGCCACCGAACTTCGGATTGGTGACCCTTACAAAGCCAAGTGCATCGGCATCCATTGGGAATTCATGTTTGCCCGCGCTCGCTTCCGTACCGCCGACATGATCGAGCAGCACCGCATCCTGACCCGTGCGGCCAGCCTGATCGACGCCGGCGAGCTGCGTACCACCTTGAGCCAGCGGCTGGGCAGCATCAATGCCGGCAACCTGCGCCAGGCCCACCGTCAGCTGGAGGCCGGCAGCACCATCGGCAAACTGGCGCTGGAAGGCTGGGACTGAGTACCCCGCCGGCAGTACGTTGCGCCACGCCAGCGTGGCGCAACGCCTTTTCACATCTGCTTGCCCAATACGCAGCCTGCTGATCCCCCGACCATGCCTTCCCTGACGTTCGTATCGCGCCTGCTGCAGTTGCTGCTGGGCCTGTTCCTGTTTGGTATCGCCTCTTCCCTGATGATCCGTGCCGGCATCGGCATCGCCCCTTGGGATGTCCTGAGCCAGGGCATTTCCCTGCGCAGTGGCCTGGGCTTCGGCCTGGTCACCAATCTGGTCGGCGTCTGCGTGCTGCTGATGTGGCTGCCGATACGGCAGAAACCCGGGCTGGGGACGGTGCTCAATGTGCTGTTGATCGGCCCCAGCGCACAATTGGGCCTGAATCTGCTGCCGGCCGCTGAGGGCCTGCTGTGGCAAGTGCTGCTGTTCGCCGCAGGGCTGCTCCTGCTGGCGGTGGCCACCGGCCTCTATATTGGTGCCCGCTTCGGGCCAGGCCCACGCGACGGCCTGATGACCGGCCTGCATGCGCGTACCGGCTGGGCGATCTGGAAGGTCCGCACCCTGATTGAAGCCAGCGCACTGGCGGTGGGTTGGTGGCTGGGTGGCAATGTCGGTTGGGGCACGCTGGCGTTCGCCCTGCTGATCGGGCCGCTGTGCGGCCTCACCCTGCCCTTGTTTGATCGCCAACCGCGACCAGCGGCGCCCTCACCCGCCGCTTGATCCGGGCAGTTGCGCAGTCAGCGACGACTGCGCGCAACCTGCTGGCGGATGTGCCAATCACGCAAGGCCACCCACGCCGCAGCCTGCCGTGCCCGCGCCGCGCTGATCGCATCCGGCGCCTCTCCCTGCATCTGCACATGGCGCGAATCAACCCAGCGATGCAGCCGCGGTGCTTCCAAAGGCAGCAACAAACCGGCTGGGGTATACATGCGGTCGAACTGCGCCAAGGCCTCCCCGCCGTTGGGTGCAGGCTGCCAGAGATTACGGCCGGTGGCGAAGTAGCGCTGGCCAGGCAAGGCCAGCTCCACCAAGGTCGGCAGCAGGTCGCCATGGCCGGCAAATGCGCGGGTATCCGGCGCGCTGTCGGCCGGTGCGAATGCCGGCGGAATCCGCAGCCAGGCAAACACGCGGTCCACGTCGACCTGCTCTGCGGGCAGGTCATAGCGGTAATGCGAACGCAGGTTGTGGTCGCCGGCCATCGCCACCAGGGTCCGCTCGCCCAGCGGCTGCTCGCGCAGCTGCTGCAGGAAACCGCCCAGCTCGTCAGCCTGGTATTGATAGGTCGCCAGCATCCGCCGTAGCTCGGCTGTATCAGCCAGAGCGCGCGGACCGAGGGCTGCCGGATCCAAGGGGTATTGGCGACGCGGCGTATCCAAGGCATGCGGTGGATGATTGCTGGTGGTCAGCAACACCATGAACACGCGCTCGCCACGGGCATCGGCCTCGCTCAACACGGTCTGCGCGAAGCGGAACAACCAGCTGTCATACAGGCCCCACTCGGTGCCAGTGGCCTGCGCAAAACGCTGTTTGATATCGCGCGCGTCGTACACCTTGTCAAAGCCCTGATTTGGAAGCGCCGTGCCAATCTCGCGCCAATCGCTGCCACCACCGTAAATGAACACGGTGCGATAGCCGGCGCGCTTGAATGGCAGGGCCGCCGAGGTATCAAACGCCAGCCGCGCGTTGCGACCCAGAGCGAGCGGGGTTATCGGCGTGCCCAGGATCAGGTTCTCCAGCGTCGGATGGGTGCCGTTCTGCCCAGCGATGAAGTTTTCGAAGCGGTGGCCGGTGGGCAGCTCGGCGCGCAGGCGGCCGAGCATGTCGTTGTGCGGGTCATCGGTGTACAGCAGGTCCTGCCCAAACGATTCCATCAAGCCCAGCACCACATGTGGTGACTGCGCCAAGCTGCGTGGTTGGCCGGGTGCGATCGGGAACAGCGCCGCCTGCAGCAGCTGTGGATCCGCGGAAGGCAGCCCAGCGAGCTTGGCGGCTTCTGCCAGATCGGTGAATCCATTACTGCGCACGCCAACCAGGGGGTCATCCCCGAAGTCGGTTTCCTTGGCGCGTGTTCGTGCTGCGCGGTAAAGCGTCAGCGGCGCATTCAGCACCAAGGCATTGACGAAGGGGTCCGTCGAGACGGTCACATCACGCCTGATCAACGGAAAGCTGCCTACGCTGCCGCGCGCCAGCAGAACGAGCAGCACACATTGCAGCACAAGCAACAGCGTGCGCGCCCATGCGCCCGAAGCGCGCGGCCAACGCTGGGCGAGCCAGTCACCAGCGCGCGGAATGCACCAGTGCAACACGCCACCAGCCAGCAGCAGACCCACAACACCGCGGATCACCGGATAGTCATCCCAGACGGTGTCCAGGATCGCCCCGGTGTCGTCTTCGAACATACCGAACACGATGGGATCAAAGCGCGTCTTATAGAACGCGTAATAGAAGTGTTCGCACAGCGAAAGCAGGACGAACAGCAGCAACAATGCCAGCAACAGACGCTGCGCCAGCCGCACCGCGGTTTCACGCCGTCCCGTCAGCCACACCGGGACCGTCAACAAGCCGATCAGACCGGCAGCGACTGCGCCGGCCACCATGTCATAGCGCATTCCCTGCCACATGGCCGTCCATAGCAATGTCAGGCCGCGTTCGCTGCCTGCGTAATCCCACCACATGAACAGGCGGGCCAGCCCGCCGAGCACAACCATGCCAGCGACCAGCATCCACAGTTGGGGAAACAGGCGCGTAACGCGTTTTGTGGGAATAACAGAAGAAGGCATTACAGGCATGGAGCTTCCACGACAGTCAGTCCGTTGCTGGGCGGGGGCCGCGCATTGTAATGACGGCGTAATCCTTTTGGGATAGGTGCAGCCCCGACAGCAGGAGGAAGGATTGAGGCCGGACCGATTGCCAGTCAGAATGGGCCATTCCATACGCAAGCGTATCCAGCATGACGCCAGCCAACGACACCGCCTATCCGCACCTGTTTGCCCCGCTGGACCTGGGCTTCACCCAGCTGCGCAATCGCATCCTGATGGGCTCGATGCATACCGGGCTGGAGGACCACGCCCGCGACTTCCCGAAGTTGGCTGCCTACTTCGGTGAGCGCGCGGCCGGTGGCGCGGCGCTGCTGGTCACCGGCGGCTTCGCCCCCAATGTCGTTGGTTGGCTGACGCCCTTCGGCAGCAAGTTGTCCTGGCCCTGGGAAGTCAGCCGCCATCGCCAGGTGACTGCCGCAGTCCACGGCCATGGCGCGAAGATCTGCCTGCAACTGCTGCACGCAGGCCGCTACGGCTATCACCCCTTGCAGGTGGCCCCGTCCAAGCGCAAGGCGCCGATCAACCCGTTCACCCCACGCGCGCTGTCTGCCGGCGGCGTCGAGCGGCATATCGCCGACTACGCCCGCGCCGCCAAGTACGCACGTGATGCCGGTTACGACGGCGTCGAGGTGATGGGCTCGGAAGGCTATCTGATCAACGAGTTCATCGCCCCGCGCACCAACGGCCGTAACGACGCCTGGGGCGGTGACGCGGCCAAGCGCATGCGCTTTGCAGTGGAGATCGTGCGCCGCATCCGCGAAGCCTGCGGTCCTGACTTCATCATCATCTACCGGCTGTCACTGGTGGATCTGGTCGAGGACGGCAGCAACTGGGAGGAGATCGTGCAGCAGGCCAAGGCCATCGAGGCAGCCGGTGCGACCCTGCTCAACTCCGGCATCGGCTGGCACGAGGCGCGCATCCCGACCATCGCCACCTCGGTACCGCGCGCGGCGTTTGCCGGGGTAACCGCCAAGCTCAAGCCGCATGTCGGCATTCCACTGATCGCCACCAACCGCATCAACATGCCGGACGTGGCCGAGGGCATCCTCACCAGTGGTGGCGCCGACATGGTGTCGCTGGCGCGGCCGTTGCTGGCCGATCCGCAGTGGCCGGCCAAGGCCAAGGCCGGCAAGCCCGAAGCGATCAATACCTGCATCGCCTGCAACCAGGCCTGCCTGGACCACGTATTCCAGCAGAAGCGCGCCAGCTGCCTGGTCAATCCGCGTGCCGCGCACGAGACTGAACTGGTCTACCAGCCGACCAGAACCGCCAAGCGTGTAGCGGTGGTCGGTGCCGGCCCAGCAGGCCTGGCCTGCGCCACCGTCGCCGCCAGCCGCGGCCACAAGGTGAGCCTGTTTGATTCAGCCGCTGAGATCGGAGGCCAGTTCAACGTGGCCAAACGCATCCCCGGCAAGGAGGAATTCCACGAGACCCTGCGTTATTTCCGCCACCACTTGGTGGAAACCGGGGTCGATGTGCGCTTGAACACCCACGCCGATGCCGAGGCCTTGAACGGCTTCGACGAGGTGGTGATCGCCACCGGCATCAGCCCGCGCAAGGTTGCCTTCCCCGGCGCCGATCATCCGATGGTGGTCAGCTATCTGGATGTCCTGCTCGGCCGGGTCAAGGCGGCCGACAAGGTGGCCATCATCGGCGCTGGCGGCATCGGCTTCGACGTCGGCGAGTTCCTGGTGCATGAAGGCCCCTCGCCTGCGCTGGACCCGACCCGCTGGATGGCCGAATGGGGCGTGGACGCCAGCTTCGAGAGCCGCGGCGCGCTGGCCAAACCACAGCCCGAGCCACCCGCACGCAAGGTCTGGCTGCTGCAGCGCAGCCCCGGCAAACCGGGTGCCAAGCTCGGCAAGACCACCGGCTGGATCCACCGTGCCACCCTCAAGGCCAAAGGCGTGAAGATGCTTGGCGGCGTGGAGTACCTCGGCGTGGACGATGCCGGCCTGCGCATCCGCGTGGACGGCCAGGAGCAGTTGCTCGACGTCGGCACCGTGGTGATCTGTGCGGGCCAGGAACCACGCCGTGAGCTGGCCGATGCACTGCAGGCGGCCGGCCGCAGCGTGCACATCATCGGTGGCGCGGATGTCGCTGCCGAACTCGATGCCAAACGGGCAATCGATCAAGGCAGCCGCATCGCCGCAGCACTTTGAGACAAAAGCCCAGCTCTTTTGGACAACACAGTCGTAGCCCGGGTAAGCGCAGCGCACCCGGGAAGATTCACCAGACAACAGCAGAGACATCAACACAGCGAATCCCGGGTGCGCTTCCCTTACCCGGGCTATCGGAAATGGCTGCAAATCGCCTTAAAAATGCGATGCAAATCCCACTTATTTCGGCTTTGAGCAGCGCATCGGCGTGACCTCGAATCACGCCTCCGGTGTGCCCGAAAAAATCTGAATACGCGTACCCGGCACCAAAACAGCTCTTGCAATAAACCTGAATGTCAACAAAGAGCGTTCAGGATGGGTTTGGTGTTCGCCCCCTACCTTGCGCCAACTTCCGCTCACCCACCAGTTCCGGTGAGCAGGCGCAGCTCTCCCCAATCGCATTGAGGGCTGCCCACGGGGCGGCCCCGATGCCACGGCCGCCTCCCCATAACGCCAAGTCGTACGTTGCCTGGTTCCCGAGTGGGAACAGGCAGGCCGCGGCCCACACGGAGCAAGGAGATTTATGAAACTGGCTTGGATTCTTTGGTTGTCGCAGATGTTGCCGCAGCCAGCAGCCGATTCGTTGTGCCTGAGCACGACGGTGTACCTGGAAGCACGCGACCAGACCCTTCGCGGCC